>CAZAKC010000004.1:0-59014 GCA_964485655.1 uncultured Desulfobacteraceae bacterium | reverse complement strand
GCAGACATTCTTGACGAAGATGGCGATGGCAATACTACTGAAAACAGATCTTTTATTTTGGGCGATGTTATGCACAGTGCTCCAGCGGTGGTAAGGTATCGTTATATTGATGGAACCTCCGAGACTTATGTGTTTTTTGGCGCGAACGACGGAATGCTTCATGCAGTGTTTGACTCTGAGACTGGCTCCAATGGAAGTGTTATCGTGCACGGGGAAGAAGTCTGGGCCTTCATTCCACCGGATCAACTTCATCGACTCAAAGATTTGCTGGAAGGAGATGGCCACCTGTATTTCGTGGATGCCAGCCCAAAGGCGGTGGTGATTGACAAAAATGGCGATGGCATCCTGGATGCGGGCGATGGGGATAAGGCCATATTGGTCTGCGGGGAGCGCAAAGGGGGCACCAGCTATTTTGCCCTAGATATCACCGAGCCCAATAATCCTAAATTCATGTGGAGATCAAGCTCCTTCGGTGATGTAGAACTGGGCCAGACTTGGTCTGAGCCGGTTTTCGGAAAGGTGAAAACCAGTGATGATGACACAACGGGTACACTGGTGTTTTTCATTGGCGCAGGGTACAGTGACGATAACTCTACTGGCAACGCCATATTGGCAATTAATGTGCTCGATGGATCGCCGGTACGGATTTTCAATGAAACTGCCGGGATGGATTTCTCCATCCCAAGCACAGTCGCTGCCATTGATGAAGATGGCAATGGTTTCATCGACAAACTCTATGTGGGGGATACCGGGGGACAAATTTGGCGAGTCGGTATGTTCAAAGACCGAGAAGGAAATCCACTTCCCTTTCCTCAGACCAATGAAAACATATTTTCTTGGAAGGCTCACCGGCTTTTTGTTGCTCCACCCTCGCCAAGATGCACCTTTTTTTATCCTCCGAGTGTCGTGTTTGAAAATGGTTATGACCTTATCCTTACCGGAACCGGCAACCGTGATAACCCATGTGATCCACACAGTGCTGATAGGATATATGCTATCAAGGATTTTCATGATGATGTGACCCTTACTGAAGATGACCTGGTGGATGTTACCAGTCCTCCTCCTTTAGCTGATCTGGACAGTGAAACGGCCGATGTAGACGATAATGGTTTTATTGATAGAGGCTGGTTTATACGCCTGCAAAGTGGAGAAAAGGTATTGGAAAAGGGTATGGTATTTAACAAGGTCTATTATGTGCCGACCTTCATACCTGATGGTGATCTAGGTACCGACAAATTATATGCGGTATCCTATAAGACAGGTGCACCCGCACTGTTCACAGCAGATGGAAATGACACGTGGAGCAAGGTTATAGGCGTGGGGATGCCCTCTAGGCCCGTGATGTACATAGGGCAAAGGCAACTGAAACTATTTGCATCCTCTGCAACCACCTATACGAGCACGGTACCTGGGGCTGGTTCCGGCACATACCCCGAGGCAGCAATTCTCGAAATACAGCCCGTTGCCCCTCCCTCAAACCTTTTTTACCTCTGGTGGATGGTCCTTTAAGGCCCCCCTTATTTCTCATGAGTGCAAAAAAGGGACAGCTACTAGAACTAACCGTCGAAAAGATGGCATTTGGTGGGCCAGGAATCGCTTTTCTGGATGGTCTCGTGGTGTTCGTGTCAAAAAGTGCGCCAGGGGACAGGGTGAGGGCCAGAGTTTATAAGAAAAAAAAGGATTATGCTGAGGCTCGTATTGTCGAGATTATCCAACCCTCTCCGGCCCGCATATCACCTCCATGTATCTATTATCCTTATTGTGGGGGTTGCCAGTGGCAGCACATTGCGTACAAGCATCAGCTTGAATACAAGACCGATCTTATTCGCGAAGCCATCGCCAAGGTAGCATCACTGCGCCAAGTCCGGATAAAACAGATTATTCCCTCTCAGACCATAACTGGCTACCGCAACAAGATGGAATTCTCCTTTTCCTCGAGGCGATGGGTATTGCCCGAGGAGATGCCTGTTCCTGAACATCAAAGGAGTTTTGCTCTTGGGTTGCATCTACCAGGGACCTTTAATAAGGTGATTGATGTTTCCTGCTGCTTGTTGCAGCCAGAGGAAGCAAATCAGATCTTGATGATTGTCAGAAAAGAAGCTGAGGCCACAGGGTTGCCTGCGTACGACATAAGGTCCCATCAAGGCTACTGGAGATATCTCACCATCAGGCACTCTGTAGCTTTCAATGAGTGGATGGTTAACATTGTGACAGCACAAGACAATCCTCTAGTGGTGAAGTCTCTAACAGAAAAACTTCTTCGACGGGTCCACAATATTACCACCATAGTTAACAATGTGAGCCGAAAGAAGGCTGGGGTAGCAGTTGGAGACTTTGAAAATGTAATTCACGGAAACGGTTTTATCAGGGAGAAGCTCGGTACTTTTGAGTTCCAAATTTCTGCCAATTCATTCTTCCAGACCAATACTCGGGGAGCAGAAAGACTCTATCAGATAGTAGCGCACTATGCAGAACTAACCGGAAAAGAATTGGTCCTAGATCTTTATTGTGGTACGGGTACAATTGCTCTCTATTTAGCTCCCAGAGCAAGAAAAGTAATAGGAGTTGAGATCAACAAGGCCGCGGTAGCCGACGCCCAAAGAAACAGACACTTAAACGGTATTGAGAATGTATCATTTATTTTGGGAGACATAAGGGACCAATTGTCCCTGCTCGGCGACAGGCCTGATGTTGTTATAATCGATCCACCCCGTACAGGAATACACAAAGATGTGGCAAAACAAATAGAGGGCCTTGGCACTCCTAGATTGATATACGTATCATGCAACCCGGTGACAATGGCACGAGACCTGGCCCTTTTGAAGTCTTCTTATAAGCTCGTGGAAATTCAACCCGTTGATATGTTCCCTCACACTTACCATGTGGAATCCATTGGCCTTCTCCTTAAACCCGGGTGATGTTGGCAGAGTTTGCAGGATTCAGGAAAAAATAGTTGACAGGAAAATCGTGTGAGGTAATATTGGGATTTTCGGTATGAAGGACTACCCCGCTGGGCAAAAGGGGGTGATTTTGTGCAAAATGTATTTCAGTTACATACCTCCCGGAAGCGCAAAGATTGTGTTTCCGAGAGCAAGAAGCCGTTGCTTACGTTTGAGGGCTTTCGGACACATGGAAGCAAAAGGGGAATTGCTCTTATGTGGTATTGATAGAGGCTGAATCCGAGCGCTCAGCTATCCGGTTGTATCGGTAAAGGAAAGCACCTCAAATGGAGATTAGAGGTGCTTTTTATTTTATTATTAAGGGTGGTGAAAAAATGAAAGTTATAGTCCAGGATAACCAAATAGAAAAAGCCATTAAAGATTTGAAAAGGAAACTCACAAAAGAAGGGTTTTTCTCAGAAATTAAGGAAAGGCGGTTTTATGATAAACCCAGTGTTCAAAGGAAAAAGAAACAGGCAAAGGCCGCCAAGAGAAGGCGCAAGAGGATGAAGAAGTTTTCCTAGCGTTTTTTCCCTTCAGTACCCAGAAATGACAATAAACCCCTCCCTTAACGGGGAGGGGTTTATTATTCTGTGGGATCCCCCGCAAGACTTGCCTCTTTTCACTTATTCGGTTGATTTTCAACGTCTTAACCCGATTTTCCTTGACAAAAAAATGGCTACTATGTAAATACGCAAAACTGCCAACAATTAGTTTACAAACACCAGCGCGACGAGGCATATCTCATGGACAACAAGAACAACTCGAATAGGTCTTCCCCGATCGGTGGTATCCTTTTTTTTCTAGCGGGATTTATTGGATCACTCATCATTGGTTGGATTATCTTTCCGATGGTCTTGTACTCGAAGCAACCTCAGCCGCTCAATTTCAGCCACGCTATCCATATGAATCCCGAAAGGGTGGAGGGGATTGAAGGAGACACTGAAACGGAAAAGTGTCTCTACTGCCACGAATTTCGCGAGGATGGAACCTTTGTGGGAATTCCCAGACTATCCAAGTGTACGGAATGTCATGATGACCCCGAGTCTCCACTCGGAGATACTAAAGAGGAGTTAAAGTTCTTGAAAACATACGTTGCAACGGGGAAAGAGGTCCCTTGGCTGTCTTATTACCGTCAGCCCAATTGTGTGTATTTCCCTCATATCGCGCACGTAAAATTAGCAAAATTAGAATGTAAGACATGCCACGGCGATCACGGTCATCTTGCCCAATTGCCTCCCTACGAATCAAACCGAATAACAGGTTACAGTAGGAATATATGGGGCAAGCGAATCTCGGGATTCAAAAAGCATTCTTGGGACCGTATGAAAATGGATGACTGTGCCGAGTGCCATAGCAAGATGGGTCATGAAGAGAATAATGCCTGCTTCGTTTGTCATAAGTAAGGGGTAATGCAATGGGAATGACCAGAAGAGACTTCGTTAAGCTTGTTGTGGGCGGTGTAGTAGGCCTTCAGGTAACGCCGCTTCCGTGGAAACTTACCGATGATATTGCCATATGGACTCAAAACTGGCCGTGGGTGCCTGTACCTCCGACAGGTGCTTTCAGTGAGGAAAATTCTGTATGCAGCTTGTGCCCAGGTGGGTGCGGTATCATGGTGCGTAAGGTTGATGAGCGCGCCGTTAAGATAGAAGGCAGAACCGACTACCCTATCAATCCCGGTGGAACATGCCCCGTTGGAATGGGCGGACTTCAACTCCTCTATGACAAGGATCTGCGATTTACCTCGCCTATGAAGAGGGTAGGGCCTAGAGGATCCGGAGAATTCTTACCTATTTCATGGTCTGAGGCCCTGGGTATATTGGCTCGCAGAATAAAGAGGCTCCGGCTGAATGGCAATCCGCATGCACTGGCCGCTATAGACGGAAACAGGAATGGCTCAACCATTTCTGCTTTAATAGCGAGGCTGATGCGCGCCATTGGCAGCCCCAATTATATACGGCTCAAAACTGTAGAAGATTCATACTGGATGCTGAATGCAATCACCCAAGGCAATGAGGGCCCGATAGCCTTTGACTTGGAAAACTCTGATTTCATCCTCAGCTTTGGTTGTGGCCTGCTGGAAGGATGGGGGGCTCCGGGTAGGGTTCTCAATGCTTGGGGCATGTGGCATGAGAACAATAAAGGACGTAATATTAGAATTGTACAAATAGAGGCCAGGGCCTCAAACACGGCCTCAAAATCAGATCAGTGGGTGGCAATCAGACCTGGCAGTGAAGCTGCCTTTGCGTTAGCTCTGGCTTATGTGATTATTAAGGATGGGCTTTATGATAAGGAGTTTGTTGAAAATTATTCTTTCGGATTTAATGATTGGACCTCCTCAGATGGCGAGCAGCACATGGGATTCAAAACCCTGGTGATGAAAAAATATTCCCCTTCTCAGGTGGCAAATCTCACAGGAGTAGGCCCAGAGAGAATTGAAAAGCTGGCCCGACAGTTTGCGCGGGCCAATGCGCCCATTGCGATTTTTGGTAAAGGAAAAGGGCTGCTTAATGGTAGTCTTTACGAATTCATGGCCGTCCACAGCCTCAACGCCCTAGTAGGTAACATAAATATGCCAGGGGGAGTCATTGTATATGATCCCTTGCCCCTCAAGTCCCTGCCAGATTTTCAGCCTGATCCGATTGCAGAAGCTGGACTTAAAAAACAGCGGATTGATGAAACAGATTCCAAAAAATACCCTTTTGTTGATGGCCTTGCAGCCAATTTTGCCCGCTCTGTATTGGGGGCTGCAAGTTCACCGGTTGACACATTGGTGGTTTTCGGCGCTAACCCAGTATTTACAGAGCCTGATGGGGGGATCTTTTACCGAGCTATAAAGAAGATACCCTTCGTGGTTAGTTTCTCGCCATTCAGGGATGAAACCGCATTAATGGCCGATCTTATACTGCCTGACCACACATATCTTGAAAAGATGGAAGAAATCCTGTGGCCTCCTGGACTTCAGTACCCATTCTATGGTCTTTCAAGACCCGTGGTCAGGCCCTTGTATAATACCAAGAACGTGGGAGACACTTTGCTAGAATTAGCCAAGGCACTGGAAGAGCCTGTGGCATCAGTTTTTCCCTGGAAAAATTATGAACAAGTCCTAAAGGCAAGAGCACAGGGTTTGTATGAAGCAGGGGAAGGGCTCGTATCTTACAATCCTGAAACGCCTCCGTGGGTCGTGCTTAAAAAAGGCAGGCTGCCCAAAAAGACTTATAAGAACTTTGACGATATGTGGGAAGCCCTCAAGACTTCAGGCATGTGGTATAAGCCTCTTCATCGATTCAAGGGATGGGAGAAGCTATTCAAAACACCAACAGAAAAATTCGAGTTTTTCAGCACTCAAATTCAACTGGCTGTAGATGAACTCACCAAAGCTAGCAAAAGTACAGAAGAGGCACTCAATCAGTTGGGAATAGGGGCAAGAGGTGATGAGGCCTTTTTACCCCATCAAGAAAAAGTGCTGTTGCCAGGCAGTGATCCCAAATACCCTCTAATAATGGTACCCTACGAAATGATAAACCTCTCAGATAGCTGGGTTCCAAGCCCCCCATTTCTAAGCAAGACCTGGTTTGACAACCAGTTGCGTAAAAAGGACATGTTTGTGGAGATAAATCCGGAAACTGCTAGAAGGTACGGCTTGAGAGAAGGGGACGAGATAATAATTGAGACACCATTGGCTAAGGCTACGGCCAAAGTAACGCTTTTCGAAGGCGCGATGCCAGGGTACATATTTGTACCCCGTGGATTTGGTCATTTTGCATATGATGAGTTCCTCAAGGGAAAAGGCATCAATGTCAACCACCTGATGAACCCCCAGAGGGATGCCCTCAGTGGTCTTGCATCGTGGTGGACTACGCCAGCTAGGATAAAGATGGCCGTGTAGTTGTTGCCTTGGGATTATATTTGGAAGACCGGGCAAGGTTATATCATGTTCTTAAAGAGGTAAATCATGGAAGAGAGGCACACCAATGGCCCACGATATGGCATGACAATAGACCTGGATAAGTGTACAGGGTGCGGAACCTGCATGATCGCTTGTGCGGCGGAAAACAACGTAACCGTCTGGCCGGATGAATCCGACAAACAAAGGAATATCGCCTGGATGAGGCTTTATAAGATTACCAATGGAAAGCCTTTTCCGGACACCGAAGTCAGTTATTTTCCCCGACCCTGCATGCAATGCGACCACCACACACCGTGTGTGTCAGTTTGCCCCGCAACGGCCACAAAGATGGACCCGAACACGGGCATTGTAAGCCAGATCTACACGAGGTGTATTGGATGCAGATACTGCATGGCGGCCTGCCCATATCATGCCAGAAACTTTAATTGGTACGATGGTTACTTCCCGAAGGGTAAGGGGCTGGACCAATATCTGTCCCCCGAGGTCTCGCCTCGTATGCGGGGGGTTGTTGAGAAGTGTACATTCTGTCATCACCGCCTTATGAGAGCAAAAACAAAGGCCTATGCCAAAGGGCGTCGTGAACTGCAAGAAGGGGAATACATCACAGCGTGTGCTGAGGCTTGTCCTGCACAGGCCATCACATTCGGTGATTTAAATAATCCAGATCACAAGGTGAGCAAGCTGGCAAAAAGTCCTCGTGCCTTTCGTTTGTTGGAAAGGCTTGGGACCCAACCAAAGGTCTATTATCTTTCTAGCAAAGAATGGATTCGGAGATTGGCTGATAATTACCGGCCCGAAGAGCTGCAACCGGTTGAACCAAAAAACAATAGGTGAGATGCTACGTGTACCCTTTTAGGAGGCAATAAAGATGGATTCAGTATTGATTCCAGAGGGAGTAAGGAGATGTTCTCCACGGAGATTTTTTCTGTGGACGCTTCCCTGGTTAGGGCTGCTGGGGTGGGGATTAGTTTCCGCCTTTTTGTGCCTTTACAAGGGACTCAACCAGACGAACATGACCAACTATTTTGCATTCGCTCTATGGATAGTGTTCGACCTCGGGGTAATTGCTCTCGGAGCAGGCGCATTTTTCACCGGCTTTCTTACATATATAATCGGGAAAAAGGAATTAAAGGACATAATTAACTCGGCTGTTATTATAGGATTTATCTGTTACTCGGGCGCAGTTGCAATGCTGGGTATCGACATCGGGCAACCCCTGAGGGGCTGGTTTATTTTCTGGCACGCCAATATCCATTCCATGCTCACTGAGGTCTCATTCTGTATCACAACTTATCTTGGGGTCCTGCTGATCGAATACATCCCCATCATATTGGAAAACCGCAAAATAGAGGAAATCAAAGAACTCCGTTTGTTCGGTAACAATCTCCACGAGATTATGGCAGTGTTTGCGGCAACGGGTACCTTTCTGTCCTTCTTTCATCAGGGTTCTCTGGGTGGCCTGTTTGGCGTTATGTATGCAAGGCCATTTGCCGCCAGAGGTGGCTTTTATATATGGCCCTGGACATTTTTTCTGTTCATTCTCTCTGCGATTGCAGCCGGACCTTCTTTTACCATCCTATGCACAAAACTCGCAGAAAAAATCACAAGGAAACGGTTGGTCCCGGCTGACGCCTACCAGACATTAGCCAAGATTTCCGGGTGGTTACTGGCCCTGTATATTGTCCTTAAAATAGCCGACACCCTTAACTGGGCTTATGGAATAGTCCCGAAGGATGGTCTACACTTCATGGACTTTTTCAGAGAGGGCCCCTATGGCGTGTGGTTGGTAGTCGCGGAAATCGGAATATTTGGAGTCATTCCGGCAATAATTTTACTCATTCCCAAAGCCAGACGCACAGAGGGCTGGTTGATTGCCGGTTGTTTGATGAATTGTACTGGCATCATTTTAAATCGGTTTGTTTTTACGGTTGTTACATTGGCCATACCTGTCATGCCTTTTGATAGATTCGTCAGCTACCTGCCAACATGGCAGGAATGGGGCATTGCTTTGGCAGTGATCGGGTATGGATTTCTCTTGTATTCGTTGTCATATAGGTACCTACCAATATTTCCCAAAGAAAAGGAGCTTAACGCAGCTTAAGCTGCAAAGGAATTTAAGAACACTCAGGAGAGTAAATAATGTTACCTTTTATCTTTGAGTGGCAGTGGAATGCGGGACATATTATTTTTTTCGGGTTTCTTTACTTGGCTTTGGCCATTATAGGAGCTGGCGTTACCTTTGCTATTCTCAAGACTGCTGTGCAGCTTTTGGGGTTCATGAGAGAGCGCCACTTTCATTAACCACAAACGGCTAGTACTGGAAAGAAAAAATCCCGCCCCAGAAAGAAACCGGTTCTTTAGTGTTGCGTTGAAGACTTGAGCCTACGCTCAGACAAAAAGCAGGTTAAGAAGAGACCTGCTTTTGTTTTTGATAGGAAAATTCACCATGGGGAAGCTCTACCATAACTCCATCACCAAGAACATAAAGGTTGTAATATTTGATTGTGATGGAGTCCTTTTTGATTCAAAAAAGGCCAATATCAATTATTACAATCACCTCCTGAAGAAATTCAACCTTCCCCAGATGCGGGAGTCCCAGGTTGAATACATCCATATGCATACAGCGGAGGAGTCCGTAGCATTTCTATTTCGCGATACACCGTATTTGGAGCAGGCACAAGCCTATCGGCTTAAAATGGACTATCTTCCTTTTGTCAGGGACATGACAATGGAAGAGGGATTGAAAGAATTGCTGGGCCTTCTGAAACCGAAATTCCATCTGGCTGTGGCCACTAACAGGAGTAATACAATATCGGAAGTTATCAGGTTGCATGGTCTAGAAGGATTTTTCGATGTGGTTGTGTCCTCACTGGACGTGAAATACCCCAAGCCCCATCCTGAGCCGATAAATAAGGTCCTCGCTCGGTTTCACGTCTCCCCATTCCAGGCAGTATACGTGGGTGACTCACTAATCGATCAAGAGACTGCTAGGGCTGCTGGTGTCATTTTCATTGCTTATAAAAACGAAAGGCTTCAGGCGGACTATCATGTAGCCTGCCTCATGGACATTGCTGAGATCTTGGGCATCAGAGCTAAATAGAGGGAGCAGGCTGGATTGTCGTGAGGGCCTCTAGGTTGTTGGCAGCACGGTAGGTGTCAGGAAAATAAGCAACTCTCTCTTTTCATCGTTCCAGGTCTTATTCTTGAAGAGCCAGCCAATGATGGGTATATCCTTGAGCCAGGGCTGGCCTGTCTCATTAACGCCCTTATTTTCCTTGTATATACCGCCTATTACCACGGTGTCCCCACTGGCCACCATCATGGTAGTTTCCGCACTCTTGGTATTTATGGGAACGTTTTCCCCTCTGGCGTTAGCATAGTCGGGAAAATCATCACTTATTTTCACTTTCATTATGACCTTGTTGTTAGGCGTTATCTGGGGTGTCACCTCAAGTTTTAAGCTGGCATCAACAAGCTCAAAGGTCTTGTTTCCATTGCTGTCAGTCCCGGAAGGGAGCACTATTTTTGTACCCTGCTGAATGGTGGCAGTAACTGTGTCTCGTGTTACAATTTTTGGGGAAGACAAGACCTTGAGCTGACCTTCGGTCTCAGAAAGGGCTATCTGGGTATCAAGGAATGCTCCGGTGAGACCATTGCCTGACAGTGTGGCGAAAACCAGACCCACATTAGATGAGAAATTAGGGTGGTTTGTGGAAAAACTGGGCCCATACAGGGTTGCACCATTTGGAAAATTTGCTGCCGTATTGTTCAATGCCCATTCCGGCGTCCCCCTCCACGCCATTGAGGAATCGTTTCGGTGTTGCAACTGGAAGTTCCACTGCACTCCCAGTTCACGGGAGAAACTCGTGGAGGCCTCTACGATCCTGGCTTCAATCATCACCTGCTTAGTGGGTTTATCCAATTTTTTGGCCAACTCCCTGGCTTCCCTTATCTTTGATTCTGTATCTGTCAAAATAATGGTCTTGGTGTTCTTGTCCACCGTGATCTTCCCCCTGGGGCTCTTCACAGTATCCTCGATCACCTTCTTTACATTTTCAACATCCACATAATTAATTGTTATATATGCAGTTTCAATTGGCTCAAGTTCTTTGAGTTCTTTTGCTTTCTTTAGCTGCTCCTGCTTCCGTTTTTCGAAATCCTCTAACTTTTTCTTCTCTGCAGCCTCGATCTTAGCCATTTCAGCCTTGGTTGTCACCCATATCACGTTCCCTTCCCTTCTCATGGCAAGGTCATTGTTTCTCAGAACGAGGTCCAGGGCCTGGTCCCACGGCACATTTTTCAAACGCATGGAGACCTTTCCCTTAACTTTGGGACTCCAGATAAGGTTTAACTTGCTCACCTCTCCTATCAATCGCAGGATGTTCGTCACATCGGCATTAACAAAGTCCATTGTCATTGGAGCACCGGTGTACCTTTTCCTTATCTTAGGCCTAGAGGGGGAATCTACAAGACTGACCGATTTCACACCCCTCCTGTGCACTTTCGGCGTCCACAGACTGGGGGTTGCCCCCTTCTTTGCCAAGGCGAGAGGGACAATTCTGGTCTTGGGCGGTTTTATATTTGTTGGACCAAACTCTATTGTAATAGATTGTGGTGTCTGGTCCACGTGATAGGGCACCATCTCCCTTAATGTAATATTTAGTGTTACCCGTTTCTTATCAGGAGACGCAATGGCCTTTACCCGATCCACAGCCCCTTGAAACTGAGAAGAGTCAAGATGTCTTTGAAGAAGCTTTGGTATCGTGGCGTTATCCACGGTAAGGGCCAACGTCTTATCTCCATATCTTTGCAAATGAAAAGGAGCTTTTTTGTCAGTAGTAATAATGAGCCGGCTCCTACCCCGCTCTAACATTGTGAAGTCCACGCCCAGGATCTGGTTGAGGGATGTGGGCTTTGGTTTGAAAAAAATTCTAGGTGAATGAGCTGGGTCGGGCTTTTCTTTTTTGGGCTGGCTGGCTTGCGCTGCCGCAGCTTCGACGATTTTCTCCTCAGCAGGTTCCTTTTTCGTCAGGGCAATAGAGATTGTCCCTCCTTGAGCTTTGACGCTGTAATCAATGCTTCGAGCCAAGGTTAATACAACTCTTGTCTTGTTCTTAGCTTTACCATTTTCTACCTTGATATCTTTTAAATTCTTATCCTTGACAGGACCTACTCTGAGGCCCTTTGCAAAGGGTGCATCCACATCCACCACTAAGCGGGGGGGGTCTACCAACTTGAAAGCGGTATATCCTACTGGCTTGCTGCTCACAACTTCTACCACAGAGAAGGCACCATTGCCAAAAGATCGCACATTTATTGCCTTGATAGTGGCAGGCTCAGGCACAGGTTGCGTCTTTACACTCTCTTTGGTGGTTGTCACGCAACCAGCCGCCAAGAAGGCCACAAAGGCCATGCCGATAAACACTAACAGCCATTTCCTTTGCATCCAGCCTTGTTTCACGTTCTTTGTACTAAGCATGGAACCTCTCCTGTAAAGTGTCCTCGCGCGCAACTTCTATACTCTTTTCTAATATCGTCAAAAAAGTCCTACTTTCTTATTGAAGCATGCAATTTTTTTATAATATCTTTTGTGACTTCCTTGCCGGTAAAGTCCATATGCTTTTCTCTGATAATTACTCTGTCTGGCAAAATTTTATAAACAATCCCACCATTGGTCCCAATGGGTGTACCTTTCTTGATCACATGCCCTATGCCTTTGGAATCTCGAACCATAGCCCACCTTCCCTTGGCACCAATCACGATGGCTGTCAATTCTAGCTGGGATAGCTCAAGAGTTTCCAGGTAAGTCCGTGGCTTTCTTTTCTTCCTCTTTTTCTCAAAGGCCTCTTGTCTTGCTATAAATGAGGCAAAGGGATCCGGTTTTCCTTTGGGGTTATAAACATATGTATCTTCATCCTTAATGCTCAACTGGTTGATCGACTCCACTTGGGTCGCCTTTTTTGCTTTTCGCGGCCCCTTAAATACGACGGCTTGTGCTGTGCCGACCGTAAAAAAGGCGAGCAATAGGAGGCCCAGGCCACCTGCGATAAAAGTCCTATTTCTTGCCTTTTGGGCGCTGTTCATATGAATTCCCCTTAAACCTATAAGTGACCGCATTGCATTTCGTCAGGAGTATATCAGAGTCTTTTTTTACGGGTTTCATGGAGAAATCCAGAATTTTGACTATACGGTCCATCTTTCCGATCCTATAGAAAAACATGGCCACGTCATGGTATTTACCCCGTACTTCCATCTCCACGGGAATCTCCACGTAAAACTCCCTCGCTCGCTCTTTCTTTGGACTAAATAGCACGAATGTCAAATTGCTGTCGGCTCCCAACTTTGTGATGGTTCGCAAAAGGGTCGGGATCTCCTTTTTGTTAGGCAACAGTTTTAATGCCTGTTGAAACTCCGTATCCACCTCACGTAACTCAGCCTCAAACTTCTTGAGATTCTTTGCCCTGATTCTTGCCTGGGTCAGCTTTCTGTCAAGTTGAACAATCTGTTTTCTGGTCTTTTGGATATTATTCTTCATTGGCAAGAATACCAACCACGTGAAAAGCCCTGCCAAGACAACCAAGGTCCCAAAGTATATCAAGAGCCGATAAGGCATCTTGAGCTTTTCAATTCTTGATATGAGTGCACGTTCTGCCATTTGTCTATCCCGGTCGAGGTCTTACGATTTCCTATTTCTTACGCCTTCTTCCTCTCCTGGACCTTCTCTTTTTCTTGGGCCGTTTGCTTTTCTCCTTAAAGGCGTATGTCTTGCAATCGATGGCAAAATCCATCAAGTTTAATTTGTATTGCTTGAGAACTCTCAGTCGCGTGCTCTTCAGGTCTACCCGTTTAATATGGGGCGAGGCTTCAAGATTGTTCATGAAAAGGGCCACCGTCTCATTGTCCATGGCAGTTCCTTCCAACGTGAGCCTTCCCTTCTTCTCCACTAGCGAACGCAGCCAAAGTTTGTCGCGGGGAACCGCCGTGGCCACTTCGTCAAGTAAGCGTACCGGCCCCATCTTGTTCTTTTCCAAACCCCTTATGACTTCAAGCTTGGTTTTGATTTCAGAGATCTTCTTTTTTATTTCTGCCAGTCGCTTATTAGTATCCTTATACCGTTCTAATTCTCTGGTCTTCTTATGTTTTTCTGCCTTTAGTGCCGCAGCAGTACTGTGAAGCTGAAGATAGCCCAGCACCATAAGACAAAGCAACAGCCCCACGCTCAACAGGTAGATACTAATCTGGCGTCTTATATTTTCTTTCTTTCTTGCTTCTCTAAATGGAAGTAAGTTGATCCTGATCATTTGTCACCAATGCTTCTGAGGGCAAGTCCCACCGCAACAGCGGCCTGTGGTGCCATGTAACTCAGGTATCTTGTATCAAATTTCTTTTCATTAATTACCAAGTTGGAAAATGGGTTGAGCATCTCTACTGGGATCCCCGTTTCCATTTCAAGATATTTTTGAAATCCTGGAATCCTTGAAGAGCCACCGCTAAGAAACACTCTCTGTATGGTTTCATCCGGGTATGTTGTGGCAAGAAAATCCAGTGCCCGCTTAATTTCCTGTGCCCAGCTTGAGACGACAGAAGTAAAGATCTCCTCCAAGATAGCCTTTTCCTTTTCTACTTTCGTGCCACCTAGTTTTATCTTCTCAGCTTCCTCGTAACTCACTTTTAACTCCTTCATTATCGCCTCTGTGATTTGGGCGCCACCATAGGAGGAGTCACGAGTAAACATGGAGATTCCGTCTTTCACGGCATTGATTCCGAGCTCCTCAGCCCCAATGTTTACCAAGGCATAGCACCCTTTCTGATCCGGAGAACTCATCTCAAATGCATTTTGCAGTGCGAATGCGTCCACATCCAACACCATGGGACTGAGTCCCGCCAATTGGAGGAGTCCCACGTATTCCTCCACCATATCTTTTTTGGCAGCAACAAGCATCACTTCTGTGGGCTTTGATGAGTCCGCAGAGGCTTCCTCCGATTCCGGGGTGAGAAGGTCGTAGTCCAGGTTCACGTCATTTATGTCAAAGGGAATATATTGCTCTGCTTTTTCCTGTATAGTGGCTTCAAAGTCGCCGCCTTCCTTGGTAGGAAGCTCTATCTTCTTGACGATAACGGAATAGCCAGAAATGGACGTGGCTACTTTCCTGTTTTTTACTTTCAGATTCTTATAAAGGTTCTTGATGGCGGAAGCAACCACCTCTATTTCCTTGATTGACCCTTCCACGATGGCATCCGGAGGCAGCCCGACCACTCCGAAACTCTTAAGAATTGGGCCTCTTTTGGAGTGATCTATTTCAACAAGTTTTATCGAATGAGAGCCTACATCTAGGCCTACAAGATGATTTTTCTTGGGAATAGCCATAATGACAGTGGTTAATCCTCAGGGAAAATTTTGTGTTTATCCGAAAGCTTGTAGCCAAGAGCCAAAATGATCTTCCGCTTTGTTTCCATACGGCAGTTCAACCCCCTTTCCACCCGGTCAATGGTGAGAGGAGATACCCCTGCCTTGCGGGCCAATTCGGCCTTGCTCATAAGGTTCTCTTCCCTGATCTCCTTAACAAGGTTGCGACCCACTTTTCCCTCCGGCCTAATACGGTGAGACCTGTTGAAATTTTCGGTGTAAAGTGTACCCATCTTTAAGTCTTTGTCAACTATTTTTAAAAATTTATTTAAATTTTAATTAAATTGTATTTGAGAGTTTACTCCTACCCTTCTCATTAATAACTAAGAGCATTATCTTCAGCCCCGCACATCCAGACATCATCAACAAGCCCACCTGAAAACCATATTATCTATCGGCAGGCACCAGAATTTGCTTTACAAACTTCTGCATTATAATTACATTGCCTCGCAAAAATGTTTCCTGGCAGCAGAACTACACTATAAAGGTGAGAGACTTGGAAAAGGCACAGCAAAATATATCAGTCAAGAAAAAAAGCACATTCCGTGAGTATGTTGAAGCTGGTTTGATTGCAATCATACTCGCGCTGTTCATTCGAACCTTTGTAGTTCAAGCCTTTAAGATTCCGTCGGGATCCATGGAGCCAACCCTCGTTGTGGGCGATCACATACTTGTTAACAAGTTCATATATGGTGTGAAACTCCCTCTTATCAGGAAGACTATCATACCCATAAGCACTCCAAAGCGCGAAGATGTGATCGTGTTTATTTTTCCGTTAGATAAAAGTAAGGATTTCATAAAGAGGGTTATCGGGCTTCCTGGAGATAGAATAGAGATTATCGGAAGGAAGATATATATTAATGGTAGGCTGTTCGAAGACAAGCATGGATACTATAGTAACCCTTCACCTGCCGAGGGATCTCACTTCGGTCCGATAACGGTGCCTAAGGGCCACTTGTTCGTGATGGGGGACAACCGTGACCATAGTTATGACAGCCGCTACTGGGGCTTTGTGCCTCTAAGGTCCGTCAAAGGAAAGGCTTTCCTTATTTATTGGTCCTGGCCACACTGGAAGAGAACTTTTCATCTAATAAGATAGGTATCATTTCCACCTTTTCTCATCGCACGGGCCTTACAGATTACATCTATTGTATCCTGGGCAAGATTAATGTCCTTCACCCAATCTATATCTATCCACTTTGTGGACAGTGCATCGGAAGCTGGCCGTAGCATGCCGCACTCGGGCTCGGCCCAATAGTCCAATATAAGGTAATGATACTTAACCTGCCCCTTGCTATCCAGGACGATCTTGTCTATCACTTCCACGAGCGACTTTACTTCAATCCCTAAGCCTGTCTCTTCTTTGATCTCTCTTTTGAGTGCGGCAATATGCCCCTCCCCGACCTCAATAACTCCACCGGGCAGTGTCCACTGTCCCTTAGAAGGCTCTTTTGCCCTTTCGACCAGCAATACCTGGTCTCCTTGAAAGATCACTGCGGCCACAGCAGGTATTGGCGCTTTGGGGTACAGTCTCCTCATTTATATTTCCTTTCTAGCCCCTCGTATTACTTGCAACATTTGGCGGTTTGCTGTAAGTATAGATTTTGATCACTGGCAGAGTCAATATATCCGATTGCTCTGTAAATCTATGAGATAGGAAAGGAAAGTGCCATGACAGTCAAAACAAAGACGCTTGAAGGAAACGAAGCAGCTGCTCATGTGGCTTATGCCATGAGCGATGTGGCGGCAATCTACCCTATCACACCATCAAGCACCATGGGAGAGTATTGCGATGAGTGGTCGGCCAAGGGGCGCAAGAACATATTCGGCCAACGACTTAAGGTGGTCGAGATGCAATCCGAGGCTGGAGCTGCGGGTGCTGTTCATGGGGCACTTGCAGCCGGGGCCCTTGCAACAACTTTCACAGCATCCCAGGGCCTGCTGCTCATGATCCCTAATATGTACAAAATTGCTGGCGAGCTTATGCCTGGCGTGTTTCACGTCTCAGCAAGGGCAGTGGCCACACACGCACTGTCAATATTTGGAGACCATTCCGATGTAAATGCAGTCCGCCAAACTGGCTTTTCCCTCTTAGCATCGGCCTCTGTCCAAGAGGTTATGGACCTGGCACTGGTGGCGCATCTCGCAAGTATTCGCTCGAGTGTTCCTTTTCTCCATTTTTTTGACGGATTCAGGACCTCAATGGAAATCCAGAAGATCAAACTCATCGACTATGATGACATGGCAAAGCTTGTGGACTGGGAGGCCATTGACACATTTAGAAGCAGAGCGATGAACCCTGAATATCCTCAGACAAGAGGAACTGCGCAGAATCCTGATATCTTTTTCCAGAACCGTGAGGCTTGTAACCCATACTACGCAAGAGTCCCAGCCATAGTCCAAGAGGAAATGGACAAAGTGGCCGAGCTTGTAGGGAGGCCATACCACCTGTTTGACTACGTGGGAGATCCTGAGGCAGACAGGGTTATAGTCTCCATGGCCTCAAGTTGCGATGTTATTGAAGAGACCATTAATTACCTCAATAACCTGGGTGAACGGGTAGGGCTCGTGAAGGTGAGACTGTACCTGCCTTTCTCCAGGGAACACTTCCTGAGGGCATTGCCTTCAACCGCTAGGAGTATCGCTGTAATGGACAGGACCAAGGCGCCAGGCTCCCTGGGCGAGCCTCTTTATCAGGACGTATGCACAGTTTTCAAGGGAATGGCAGATGCACCCAAGATAGTGGGAGGGCGTTACGGACTTGGAAGCAAGGACTTCACTCCTACAATGGTAAAGGCCGTCTTTGATAATCTCAGAGGTAAAGAACCCAAGAACCATTTCACAGTGGGAATCGTAGATGATGTGTCCTTTACTTCTTTGGACCTAGGCGAGGAAATCGATCCTACCCCTGAGGGAACTGTGCAGTGCAAATTTTGGGGCCTTGGGTCCGATGGAACTGTGGGCGCCAACAAGAACGCTATTAAGATCATTGGCGAAAACACGGACCTGTATGCCCAGGCATATTTCGCTTACGATGCCAAGAAGTCCGGAGGGATCACAATGTCCCACCTCCGCTTTTCGCCGCACAGGATTCAATCCCCGTATCTCCTCAGACATGCGGATTTTATAGCATGTCACAATCCGGCGTTCGTATACCAATACGATGTCCTGGAAGGGATTCGGGAGGGTGGAACCTTCCTTTTAAACTCTTCATGGTCCGCGGAAGAGATGGAAGAAAAGCTCCCCGATCACATGAAGAGAACAATAGCTACTAAAAAGCTCAAGTTCTATAACATTGATGCTGTCAAAATCGCCTCAGAGGTGGGTCTCGGCGGACGAATAAACATGATCATGCAGGCAGCGTTTTTCAAGATCGCTAATGTGTTACCCGTGGAGCAGGCATTCCAATACTTGAAGGATGCCATAAAAAAGACATATGGCAAAAAGGGTGAACAGGTTGTTGAGATGAACATTAAGGCAGTTGATATGGCCGTTGACGCCCTGCAGGAAATCCATGTGCCAGAGTCTTGGATCACTGCTGGACACGAGCAGTATTTGGAAAAGGACGAACCGGAATTTGTCGCCAAGGTCATGCGCCCAATGTTAGCCCAGAAAGGCGACAAATTGCCAGTGAGCCTCATGCCACCTGACGGAATCTTTCCCACGGCTACTACCAAGTACGAAAAGCGGGGTATAGCCATATCCGTACCCGAGTGGCAGCCTGACAACTGCATTCAGTGCAATCAATGCGCATTTGTGTGTCCCCATGCGGTTATTAGGCCCGTACTGGCCACAGAAGAGGATCTGGAAAGAGCACCAGAGGGCTTTGTCACGATTGAGGCAAAAGGAAAAGAGCTAAAGGGCCTCAGGTTCCGAATCCAGGTGAGTCCCCTTGACTGCACCGGTTGCGGGAATTGTGCTCATGTATGCCCTGCGAAGAAAAAGGCTTTGATCATGAAGCCACTGAACACTCAAAAAGACAAGGAGGTTCCGAATCATATATTCGCTTCAGAACTGCCAGAAATGGGAGACATCATGCCCGTGTCCACGGTTAAAGGAAGCCAGTTCAGGCTCCCGTTATTTGAGTTTTCCGGTGCATGTGCCGGGTGTGGGGAGACACCCTATATAAAACTGGCTACTCAGCTATTTGGCGATCGGATGATCATCGCCAATGCGACCGGGTGCTCTTCGATTTACGGTGGTTCCGCACCCAGCTTCCCTTATACAGTCAATCAAGATGGCCACGGGCCAGCTTGGGGAAATTCTCTTTTTGAGGATAATGCAGAATACGGCTTTGGGATGGAATTGGCTGTCAGCCAGCGCAGAGAAAAGCTTGCTGACTTAATAAGAGAAGCACTTCAGAGCGACATTTCTGAGCCGTTGAAGGAAGCGATGCACAAGTGGTTGGATAGCATGCATGACGGGGATGGCTCAAAACAAGCTACCAAGGCTCTTGTGGAAAAATTAGAGCTTGAAATCACTAATAATCAAGATAATGCCAACCCGATCCTCTGGGATATACTTGATATGAAAGATTACATGATCAAGAAATCAATATGGATAATTGGAGGCGACGGGTGGGCCTACGATATTGGCTACGGTGGTCTCGATCACGTTCTTGCCATGCAACGAGACGTCAATGTCCTGGTGCTAGACACCGAAGTCTACTCCAACACTGGGGGGCAATCCTCAAAATCAACGCCAACAGGAGCGGTCGCCAAATTCGCAGCAGCAGGAAAGCCCACCAAGAAAAAGGACCTCGGACGGATGGCCATGACGTATGGATATGTTTATGTGGCCTCGGTTGCCATGGGGGCCAATAAAAACCAATTGTTGAAGGCCATGCTTGAGGCAGAAAGCTACAATGGTCCCTCCCTTATTATCGCCTATGCCCCCTGTATCAATCATGGGATCAACATGGGGCTCAGCCAGGAAGAGGAGAAAAAGGCTGTCGAGGCTGGATATTGGTTCCTGTACAGGTACGATCCAAGACGCAAGCAGAAGGGTGAAAACCCCTTTGTCCTGGATTCAAAAGAGCCAACTGGTGATTTCAAGGAGTTTCTCATGGGTGAGGTCAGGTACTCCAGTCTGACCAGGACTTTCCCGCAAAACGCGGAGAAGTTGTTCAAGGAAGCTGAGCAGGAAAATCGCGAACGCTATGAGTTGTACAAGCGCATGGCCGAACAGGGCATGTAGATACGCTAAAAGGCTTGCCCGCTCAGGGGAATCCAGCGGATCGGGCTCATTGCTCTGGGCTCATAAATCGCCCACACTGGGGGGATTAAGCCTTTGAAGCCTGCGTAACTCTTTTTCGCAGGTCAGATCGTAATGGATAGGGGTTATCGTAATCATACCACTTTTAAGTGCTACGAAGTCTGTGTCCCGTGACCCGTTTTCAACTATTGTCTCCCCCGCTAACCAGTAATAGGTGTTTCCCCTCGGATCACTTCGTCGCTCAAAATGCTCTTCAAAACGTGATAGCCCCTGCCGCGCGAAAACCACTCCCTTCACTTTATCTGGTGCTATACCGGGAATGTTAACATTAAGGGCTGTCCCCTCCCGCAGCCCTCTTTCTATGATAAATTCCACCACAGTGCGAGCTACGTGAGCGGCAAACCAGTAGGCTGGATCTTTCCGATTGTCTATCGAGATGGCAGCAGCCTTAAACCCCAGAAAAGCAGCTTCGGTGGCTGCGGATACGGTTCCGGAATACAAGATGTCCATTCCCACGTTTCGGCCCGGATTTATACCCGACACCACTACGTCAGGCGGACTGTTCAACAACTCCTTTACAGCAATCTTTACGCAATCTGCTGGCGTTCCAGTCACAGCAAAGCCATAAAACCGGCCCTCTCTTTTGGCCCTTCGCACCCGAAGCGGAGAAGTAAGTGTAATGGCGTGGCCCACAGCACTCATCTCTGTCTCCGGTGCAACAATGTGTACCTCACTGTCCTTGGAAAACTCCCTGTAAAGGGCATACAGCCCTGGAGCATGAATGCCATCATCATTAGTCAACAGGATCCTCATGGGGTCAACTCCATCCTTTCGAGCCAGAGCACAATCTGTTTCTTTTCAGTTCTTCCTCGCCTTGTTCTTACACCTTTTCATTGCCATCGCATAAATTCTCTTGTATATAACACCTTCAGTTCAACTTTTTAGTGTTCACCGGCCATTTGTGGGCTCATAAATTTTTAATGCCGCACTAGGGTGAAGTCAATCATATTTGGAGATACCAGTTATGCGTCAGATTTCCGCAGAAAAGATAATTCATTCCATAAGCCAGGAAGTTATTGATGCTAACATCGTCCTGGGTGAAGACATGATTGAAGCACTGCGTAGGGCGCGCGAACTGGAGCACTCTGGTGTGGGAAAGGAAATCCTCAAGCGGCTCCTGGAAAATGCTGAGCTTGCAAAGACCCATCGAATCCCGATATGCCAGGATACCGGGTTCGTGGTTGTATTTGCAGAGCTTGGTCAGGAAGTTGAGATAATCGAAGGAGATCTACGCCAGGCAGTTGAAGAAGGCGTCAGGCGTGGCTATCACGAAGGATTTCTGCGTAAGTCGGTGTGTCACCCTTTCACCAGGCAAAATACAGGTGATAATACGCCAGTGGTAATTCACACCGAGTTGGTACCGGGTTCGCAGCTTCGCATCTGGGTCGTACCAAAAGGTGGTGGCGCGGAGAATATGAGTGCCTTGTATATGCTGCCTCCCTCGGCAGGATGGAAAGGTGTAAGGGAAAAGGTTGTGGAAACGGTGGTGAAGGCAGGCCCAAATCCTTGTCCTCCCACCATTATAGGTGTAGGGATAGGGGGAAATTTTGAGCAGTGTGCTCTGATGGCAAAGAAGGCGCTCCTGAGGACTGTAGGCTCACGCAACCCTGATCCCGAATTAGACACCATGGAGCAGGAACTTTTGACTGAAATTAACAAGAGCGGTATTGGCCCTCAGGGCCTGGGGGGAAGAGTGACATCGCTGGCAGTTCATGTAAATATGATGCCCTGCCATATAGCCAGCCTGCCTTTGGCTATAAATATCCAGTGCCATGCAAATCGGCACCGAGAGATTGTTCTCTGAAGGAGGTAGTGTCACAGTGGAATCCAGCAGAATTGTTGAACTTTCCACGCCTCTAGAAAACGATGATGTCCGCGCCCTTAAGGCGGGCGACCAAGTGCTGATAAGCGGTATCGTTTACACGGCCCGAGATGCTGCTCATAAGAGATTAGTGGAGCTTATTGATGCCGGCAAGCCTTTACCCTTTCCCGTAAAGGGACAGGTAATTTACTATGTAGGGCCCTCTCCAGCCCCTCCGGGTCGGGTTATCGGTGCAGCCGGACCTACAACCAGCTATCGAATGGACCCTTATACCCCTAAGCTGTTGAAGTTAGGGTTAAAAGGAATGATTGGAAAGGGGAAACGCTCCCAGGAGGTGAGGGAAGCTATCATCACATATAAAGCAGTGTACATGGCTGCGATAGGGGGTGCTGGCGCCCTTATGTCAATGGCAATCAAGGAAGCTGAAGTGATAGCTTATGAAGATTTGGGTCCGGAGGCCATTAGACGATTGAGAGTGGAAAAACTCCCCGCTGTAGTTGTCTATGACACTTACGGAAATGATCTTTACGCTGAAGGTAAAAAGAGGTACCAAATTATATGAGAGGGACACAAGCAACCTTCTTTGACCTGCAGGAGCACAATGAAAAAACGAAACAGAAAAGGCATACTCTGGTGGTTATTGTTGGCTGTGGTAGTGGCAATACTGCTGGGTTACGTGTTAAAAAAGGAACTCGCACAAAATCATATCTCGCCCGCCCCTAAAGCCACGGAACTCGCCAAAGGGAGACAGAGCAAACCAAGCGCGGCCTCATCTACTACCCAGTACGGACCAGCATCATCGGAAAAAGGTGTTCAAACACCCAGTAGTGCCCAGCCAGCCCCAGCGGCTGCACCTTTGCAGGTGCCAAGTTCTGCTGTAACAAAAAAGATAGATTATTGCGCCCAGTTGGAGAAAGACGTAATGGATTTTTTCTCTTACCTGGACCGCCGGCCTTATGTCCAACACCTGGAGCTTGGCAAGCCTGTCCTAGATTATTCTAAGGACATGATGAAACAACTCTCCGCCTACCCCCCTGTACCCGCAGGTGAAGGCATAGATCCAAGGATTCTTACAAGAAATATTTACCACCTTTATCGAGTTCTTGGGCTAAAAGGTATCCGTCTGGTGCGGGAAATACTGCGTAATGAGCAGGATTCCATTGAAATAAACCTGGATATCCTTTTTAGGTGGGTCATGGCAGGTGATAACTGCCCTGACCGACTGGGGCTACGCCCGTCCTTTAAAATTCTCTATAAGTATGCAGGATTTTTTGTGAATACCATCGGAGGCCGAGCGTGTTTGTGGAGAAGGAACAATCGTATCCGGCTCCTGGCAACTTACTACTGTTTACTTATTTTGCATGAGGCCGATAAGCGAGGGCTCAATAGCTACGGAATTGACATATACCCCCTCGTAATTTCGCTGAAAAACGAAATCAGCCATTATCACGATCTGGAATTTCAGCCAGAGTATTTGAACAGGCTAACCAAGATGGAAAACTATTATATGGAAAGGAGGTAACGCCTACCACCTACCCTCTGTGTCTGGCTGCTCTGTTTCTTTGAGATCGCCTTCAAGGTAATCAGAAACGGCCTTCTCCACTTTTCCCTCCGCACCGCTTACCACTTTTATGCCGGCAGCTTTAAGCGCCCTAAAGGCATTGGGACCACAGTGGCCGGTGATAAGCACCTGTGCCCCCTTCTCGCTCACCGAGCTGGCAGCCTGGATTCCTGCTCCCTTCAGCGAATCAGCATTTTCCCTGTTGTCGATAACATCGTATAGCATTGACTCGGAGTCCACTACCAGGATATAAGGCGCCCTTCCAAATCTGGGATCAACCTCTGAACTCAGTGATGGTTCTTTGGCTGTCACTGCTATCTTCATCTGTTTCCCCCTTTAATCTCCCTGCCACTTTGTTCCACAGCCTTCGCACTGTACTGTTCAAGAGCCTTCTGAAGGGTTTTCACTGCGAGCCGGGCGCAATGGATTTTCTTGTCCGGTAGCTTCTCGAGTTCCTTGTATAAGGCATCCAAATCAATGCTCTTTGCCTCCTCCAAGGTTTTTCCTTTGGCAAGTGTTGCTACCGCGCAACCAGAAGCTATAGCACCCGGGCAACCTAAAACTTGAATCTTCGCATCGTCTATTATATCACCGTTAAACTTTAGGTAGATTTTCATGTTATCACCACACGGCCCGGTTAGATCCGTAATCTGATCTGCTTCGGGCAGATCACCTATGCTCTGCCTGCTCTTAAAATATTCTATGGCCTTATCAGAGTAACCTGATTTGGAAAGCATTTCATAGACATCGTCTGCCATCTTATAAAAGCCCCCTTTCCTGGCCGAATTTTTCAACTACTGCTGCATACCTCCCCCGCATACCTGCTCATCTCCCATCAAGGGAAGCTTGCCGGCAATGAGATCTTCAACAACTGCCTTTATTTCAGGGCGCTCACCGTCATAGTACACCTTTATTCCAACCTGCTGAAAACCCATTAATGGTCTCATCCCCATGCCAGCCACTATAAGAGCATCTACGTTGTGTTGTGCCAATAAGTTGACAGGGACCATACAGCCCCCTTGCACATGGCTCTCATTGGGAAGTATCGAAACGTTGGTAATCTGGCCGTCTTTCACATCCACCAGTGTAAACACGTCACAATGACCGAAATGCCCTGAGCGCTTGGAATCCAGGCCACCAGGGGCCATGGACGGTACCGCTATCCTTCCATTTTTCATTTTGATATACCTCCAGATGATCGGATTGTATTGTAAACAGGAAAAAAGCCTCCCCTACATCTTCACCTGCAAGGGAGGCCCCGGCTAACGCTTTCTTCTGAACTGTTTTTTACATATATAATAAAATTATAACTCTAACCAGGAGTCCGAGTAAAGTGTGTGGCCGAGAAGAACTCTGGCCGTCTTTACATAATCCTGTAGCTCTTTGGACAAAGAGCCCATGTCGATATCCTCTCCATCCATCACCTTATGAATCACTTCAACGATGTCGGGCCTCTGACCTCTTGCGATGGCATGAAGCTTGTCGTCGTATGCGTCAACGATGCAGGAATACATGCCGTTTCGTTCCAGCATCACCATATAGGTCTGATTCAGGATAGGCCTCAGGTGATCGGGAGAACCATTAGAGCAATTTGAGAGGCCACAAGTTGACTTGACCCCCGGGGCGATATCCTGAAGCATCTCCTGAAAAGCCAGTAGGCTCATGAGCTGTGGTTGCTGGATATTCACCGGCGTAACGACCCCATCAACAAAGATATCCTCATTGGGGACGCCAGCCTCATTCGCTGCATAGATCAACTCCACTGCTAGTGCCGCACGCTCGTTCTCGTCTCTGGGCAGCCCCTCGGGACCCCACATAAGAGCAATGAACTGCGCATTGTATTTTACAGCTAATGGAATCATTTTCTCATAACGTTCTGGTCTGCACATAATGGAATTGATAATGGCCCTTCCCTTATGTACAGCCAGACCCGCCTCCATGGCCTCGATATTGGAGGTATCCAGACAAAGCGGTGGGGTATCACCAATCTCATCCTGAATGGTCTTGACCACCCATTCCATAAGCTCAGGGCCTCCCTTTCTTGCAGGCCCCAGATTAATATCTATCCAGTCCATACCTTTTTCTTTTTGCCGCCTGGCCTCTTCCACGATTGGCCCAGCGTCCTTTTCCTTGAAGGCCTTCCCTATTCTCTTGTTGATCACATTAAGGTTTTCTCCGATCAGTAACATGAGTCCACTCCCTTTGCTAAGATTTTAATAAATCGTCGGAACGATTCTATCCTACCATCTCTCTGAGAAACTTGGGAATCAGAGAGGCATCCCTGGGTCCAACAATTACCTCCCAATCTGGCAACTCTTCTTCCATGTCTCCTACTATGGCAGCCGCGTATCCAGGTATTATAACCTTCCTGTGAGAAATCTTGTCAGCAATTCCGCACTTTTTGACAAACATGCCAACGGCATCACCGACAAACTTTCCAGCAGCCCATGCGGTCATTACCGAGAGGCCCTCAGTATCCATTATAAGAAGCCAGCTTGGTACCCTGCTCCCCTCAATCTCACCGCTGACAATGAAGTAGGTCAAAGAGAAATTGGTTGTTACAAGTACGGGAGAATTTTCGTCAGGATTTCCTATCTCATAGATGCCTTCGGTAACAGTCATTGGCCTTTGTGGATCTGTAAATATATTAAGTCGTTCCACTAACAGAGGGAATAGGCTCTCCCCCTTGAAATCGGATAGGATCGCAATCGCCCCATACTTGGCAATCAACATGGAAGCAATCATGGTCTCAACGTCCAAATTGCTGGCCATCTCACAGGGAAAGGTGATTGTGGGAAATCCCAAAGAGCGGTTGCCCTCCTTAAGAGGAGCCCTGCGTATCGCCACCTGGTCCTCAAAGACCTTCTTGATTTCTCTTGAGCCTGAATCAAGAACTAGGTCCTTCAATCCCATACCTGTCAGCTTATCGCTCAGGGAAACCAGATCATCCATATCTTTGCCTTTTACTGCTAGGGGCAGACCCGTGTCTTTGGCCAAGTTTGCCATATCTTCAGCATTTTCTGCTGTAGCTGCATATAAAAGGGGTCGCTTGAAAGCGGTCGCCTCAGCGGCTTCCCTGAGCACTTCCACTTTATCACTCATGAGAACCAGACCGAACTCACTTTCTTTAGCAACTTTCTTGGCGGTGGCGATAAAGGCCCCGCTGTCACCGTTTACGTCCTTTACGGCCACCAGCTCAGGCCTCAGGTTCAGCCCCACGCGTTCAAACTGGTACGCATTCCAAATCTTCAGCTTTGCATCCAACTCATCCGCAGGAATATCCGACTCGACAAGTACTCCCAATGCGGTGGGGTTATAAAAGGTCTTCTCGTGTCTGAAAAGCACCAACTCCCCTCCTACCTTGAACGCCCTCGGTCCTGCCCCAATAGCAACTGGGCGTATAGGTGGAGCCGAGGCCTCGGCAAGCTTCTCTCTTGCCTCGTCAGAAACATAAGGGCAGGCATCAAGCTCTGCCTTACCCGAGGCAAGGTTCATAGCAAAAGCAAGGCAGGTCGGCACTCCACACTCACCACAATTTGTTTTGGGCAGCATCTTAAAAATCTGAATTCCTGTTAGTCCCATCTCGCACTCCTCATGTCTTTCGTTACCGGATTAGAACAATACTTCGATCAAACTCTGTAAAGCCTAATACACCATTGCTCCCTTTTTTACCCAACTATGGGCTCCATCTTTAAGGCCGGGTGATCCTTCTCCTTGAGGAAAGGCAGGATCTCTTCTTCGGTCACGCCTATTGTCTCATCAGCAATCCTGTCGATCAGGTCAGGAACTCCCAACTCCTCTCCACGTTTTATCAATCTCTCGCGAATCTCCTCTTTTAAGGCCTTTGGCATCCATACCATTCGAAGCAGCCCCCCATCGCCTATTATGAACTTACGCTGGGTTATATTGAACTTTGAGTGGCCCACAAACCCAGGGGTAGACTGCCCCCCACCAATCATTCCAGCAAGAGTACTAAATTTCATCCCACAGGGAGTCTGTCCATAATAATCTCTATGAACCGTCATAACACCGTTACAACCCGGTAGCACTACGCAGATGCACTCGCAGCAACCACAGGTGGTCATGGGATCGTGGACCACGCTATAAAAGTTGTAATGGTCGATGGCCTGTCGCGAGGCCTTATAAACAAACTCATTTACGCCCTTCCATTGTCCCAACTTCGGGTCTATAACCTCTCCCTTGGGAACAGGCTGATTAGGGCCGGTGGGATTAATTTCATAAGATGCCTTGCAATCCATCCAGTTATAGGCCCCACACAGACCGGTCCTTTCAGGACTTACCACACACACGTGTGTAGGCGCAAAGGACTGACAAAGGGTGCAAGAATAAAAAATATCTGTCGTCTCATCAGTCATCTTTTCTACTCTTTCGTCCCTTATCCTGTATTCTTCCCGGGCTCGGCTTGTAAGCTCATCCACATCTTCCTTCTTTGTGTAGAGGGTTACCTGAACCTTATCCAATATGTTGGAAAAGTCTTGATGGAATTTGGCGTGAAGAATCACACCAATATCCTTTAGGGTAAAACCCTTTTCAATGGCGGACTTACTAACCCTCACCCATGAGATGTCCCTTTGTCCTATATGCATGATCCCTTGTGCATAATTGATCAAGTGGTGAATTTGCCTTTCTAAAATTGGTTCAAAGTCAGGCTGCATCTTTCTACCAGCCACCTGTACGTAAATGCCCAAGGGGAGTTTGTCGCCTTCCTTGATATCTTTCACATCAGGGCCAATAACTTCAACTTTCCCATCCTCGATCTCATTCATTTCAGCCATTTTACACAGCTCGGTGCACTGGGTCTTTCCCCCGCCCATCTCTAGGTACAGATCGTCCTTGCGCACCCTTTCACCTTCGAAGGCCGGGCCATAGGCAAGAGGAATATCCACTTTCGCCACAGTGACTTTGAGGCCCCTTATCTCGATGGACTTGGAGACGATTTGATCATGGGGCACATTGGCAACCACATGCTCGTAAGTACACACACCGGTGGGCAGAATCTCAGGGATATCAGTATCAGCGATGGTGGGGAATCCCCAATTAATGGCGCCTGCTGCATTTGCAGCCCACTCTGCATTAACATCCCCCAGCGCATTTACAAATGCGAAAATCCTGTTTTTCTGGTAGGCCAGTTGCTTTTTGTAATCCCCTGGCTGTATACCGCCAAATGACATGCCCGCCCTATTGGCGAAACCCAGGGCAAACACCGCCGCAGAAATATCCGGCCCAAAAGGAACTAGGCGTGTATTCCACCCGATCTGGACTCCTGCCTCAATAAGCTGCTCTGCAAAGGTTGTCCCGTTCTGATTGGCGGCCATAAATACATAAATCGTTTTCACCTGATATTCCTCAGCGATTTTTTTTGCAGTCTCCGGGTCAGGGGCAGCTCCCACGATGGCCGCAAATCCAGGAGCCGTCCCATCAACAAACTCAACTCCACGTTTTCTCATTATAGTATCATCTGCGGCACCCAGCCAGATCTTTCCATTTTCTATGTCAGGCTCCTCCACACTCGGTTGGTAAAAATCAGGGTCTTCAACATATCTTATTGCCTCTACGATCTCTTCCGCAAAAAGTGCCGCCATGCCAGCGTCTAGTACGGGTCCCAAATATGGAACGTGACAATCCTTCTTGAGATGCGGAGGTAGTAGTTTACGCGCCAACTCAAGAGGTTTACGCGCCGAGTCCAAATCTGTCACTTTTATTCCGGTTAAAGAATAAATGATGGGTAAGTAGTAAGCGGTATTAGGAAACTCCAGCTTCTGGCTTCCACCGTAGGTCTCAAGTGCCCTTTTATATTTACCCTCTGCCTTTGATACTATGTTATAGGCTCCCTGTATTGCTGCAAATGCTACTAGTTTAGACATGAAAAACTTCCTCCCTTCTTAAGAGGTTATTGTGGACACAACAAAGAGATCTATACCCTTTTAGGCCCTTCTGTGGATATGATCTAGGTACGCAATAAATTTCTCCAACTGACTCAAGCCAGTTATAGCAGCCACTTCGGGCTCTTTTTTCTCCGACTTTGAAGCCTTCATGGCCTCAGCCCTTTTCTTGCGGAGTTCTTCTAGGTCAGCTTTTGCCTTGGCCTCTGCCTCAGCCTTGGCCTTGGCCTCTTCTTCAGCTTTCCTCTTAGCTTCTTCTTCGGCCTTCTTTTTGGCCTCTTCTTCAGCCTTTTTTCTTGCCTCTTCCTCAGCCTTGGCCTTCGCCTCTGCTTCAGCCTTGGCTTTGGCCTCCGCCTCTTCTTTGGCCTTGGCTTCTGCCTCGGCCGTGGCTTTCACTTCCTCTGGCTTAGCTTCAGCCGCTGGCTTTGTCTTTTCTTCGACCTTTTCTTTTTCTTTCTCTTTTTCTTTGGGTTTTAGCTCAACTACCTTTTTCTCGAGCTTGGCCTCTGCCTTGGGTTTAGGCTTCTTTGCAGGCTCTTTGGGTTTTTCTTTGGGCTCAGCTTTCTTAGCTGCCTTCTTCACCTCCTTCTTAGCGGGTTCAGCCTCTCCGCCAAAGTCCAGGTTTGGCTCAGGGGCAATTGCGGCAAGATCTGCTTCTTCATAGGGCAGAGACTTGGTGATCTCTCCTACCTCAGTAGCCATACCACCTTCTACCATCAAATTTATAAAGGAGCGAATCATGCGCACACTTTCAGGATGCCGAAGCACCAAGATGTCAGCACCTGCCATAAGATAACAGACCGCAGCCACAATCTCCATGAGTATCGCCCTTTTCTCGGGATCTCCCATAGTTGGGGCTTCTTCAATCCCCTCGCCAGCCTCCTTGCACTTCCAAATCTCATTTGCAAGATTGGAGATCATGGGGGATTGAAGTTTATCGTCCTCCTGGGTGAGGGCCGCCATTCTGATCCGCTCCATTACCGAGTAACTGTACTCCAAACCGTAACCCAAGCCGCCCGTGGTGGGATCAATGATAATATTGTCTAGCGATACGCCCAGATTTTCCAACAGGATATTGAGCTGCTTTGCGAGGTTTACATCTATGGGTGTGGAGGCAACGATCGTATGATGATAGGCCAACGCTGTTGCGCCTACGCCTTTATAGCAACCTTCCTCGACTGGCGCGAGAGCAAGATTTTTGCCTTCACAAACCTCACAAATCTTCCGTAATACCTCCTCGTCCTTCTGATTATTTGCGGTTCCCCAGACTACCAGTGGCACATTAATGGCGTCAGCTACCTTTTTGGCAACTTCTGCGGCCTCATCGGCTGATCTATCCATGCCATTTGGATCGGTACTCTTCAATTGTAGGACTATCAAATCTGCCCCATAGTCTTCCACACACTTCTTCGCCCAGGCCTCGGGGGAGGCAACCACATCCTTAAAAGGCTCCAGAGCCGCAGCCGGCCACTCCTCCGAAGGGTCATAATCCCATATCTCCATCGCAATCTTCGGTGGATGGGGCATCTGTCCTTCAAAAGTATGAAATGGATATGAGGTCTGACCGCCCAATGTTATCGCGCTATCGCCAGCACCAATTACTACTTCTCTGATGCTCCCAGAATAGACCTGTTTAGGGATTTGAAAAGCCAATTTTAGCCCTCCTTACTTTAAGTTAGTCATGACGCAGAAAAATAATACCATAAAAACACACCTCACCCCAAAGATACCTCTTGGCCGGTTTGGCGGTAATGTTGTGAAAAATATAACAAAGCACCACAAAAAAATTACCTCTAAAGAGGTAACTTCGGCAGTAAAATAGACGATACGTCTAAGCTTGTCAAGGAAATTCTACATAGGTTTAACTATAGTACACATACTATATCTAGTACAGTATAACTATAGCATACTATATATAGGAGTGCAACTAAACAAATTGTTTCTTCACAAAAACTGCTTATACGCGAGTCTTAATGAACTGTCCCACACTACATTAAAATGAAGATATAAGTTTGTCGAAGATGTCATAGGCAGCACTAAGTGCCCTGTTATCCTCCGGCAACTCCATAGTCGGGATACCTTTCAAGTCGTAACTACGGATGTCTTCATTTTCAGGCACAATACCGATCAACTCAAGGCCAAAACCAGCAGCCGCCTCTTTAATTTCTTCACCTTGTCCATCTTTGGCCAGGTTTACCAGGACGTACTTATCCTTAATGTTTAGCTTAAGCTCCTCGGCCAGGTTAACAATCCTTGAGGCCGCCTGCAGCCCCCTTCTGGTAGGATCTGACACAACCACCAAGGCATCAATGTTGTTGGTGGTAAGCCTGCTCAAGTGCTCCATCCCAGCCTCGTTGTCCATAACAATAAATCTGTAATTACCAATAAGTTTGTCCAGATACTGAGTCAACAGAGAATTGGCCGCACAGTAGCAGCCCGCGCCTTCCGGTCTCCCCATAACAATAAGGTCAAAACCATCTGCTTCTACCACAGCCTCCTGGAGCTTCATTTCCATGAATACATCTTTTGTCATTCCACTTCCAACACCTTTTTTCATTTCCTCCCGGGCCTGACCTAACGTCTCTGTCACCTCCAAGCCAAGGACTTCATTAAGGTTTGCGTTGGCATCTGCATCCACAGCGAGTACCGGCGTCAGTCCTTTTTCCACCAGAAAACGTATCAAGATGCCTGCCAAAGTTGTTTTGCCGGTCCCACCTTTACCAGCGAACGCTATTGAACGCATAAAGATCTCCTCCAAACTAATTTTTGTTGAAATAATTCAGTGCTTCTAATAAGATTCGAGCGATTTTTGCCCATGGCGCACCAACTTTACACTATGATTATGCCAAAAAAAAAAGACATATGGAAGGAAATCATAAAGATCCTCCATTCAACCCATGGAGCAAAGGAAATCGAAGCTTGGTTTTTTGGGACAACGCTTTGCAGTCTTGGGCCGAAAGAGGCCATCATCCAGGTGCCAAACAGGTTTGTCGCCATCTGGCACAAGGACCACTTCAAAACAGATCTTCAGGACGCCTTTGCTGCGCTATGCGGATACAGACCACAAATATCATACTCATACCCAACCCTAGCCAATGACCCCAGTAGCCCTGAACAACTTGGCTACGATAGTTGGTCTCAGTTGCTTCACCCCCCTGACCCGGGCTATTCTTTTGAGTCATTCATTTTGGATAACAGCAACAAGTTTGCCCATGCAGCCGCCCTGTCAGTAGCACAAGGACACCTGATTGAGCCAAGTTACCCATTAGTCATCTTCAGCCCCCTTACAACGGGTAAAACCCACCTACTTCATGCAATTGGCAATAGGATTACACAAAACAATCCTCAGGCATCTGTCGGCTATTTGAATGCGAAGGAGTTAATTGGAATACCGCAAGAGACACTCAGGCCATCCTCACTTGAGCGGATAGAAAACTATATACTGACTCTGGACGTCCTTCTATTAGACGATATTCACTCCATCTCAGCGAATACTGCGGCCCAAGAAATACTTCTTTCCATATGCAAGGAATTTATGGCCAACAACAGACCAATAGTGTTTGCTTCCTCAAAGTCTCCTTGGTCAATGGATCAAGTTGACCCGGATTTAGTAAACAGGCTGCAGTCAGGTATTGTGGCTGAGATACCCCGCGTGGAAGAAATGACAAGGATGAAGATCGTCCGCCATAAGCTTGCCAAACACGCTATAGAGCTCACTGATGACATTATTTTCTACCTATCTAATTTGACTCATGACCTATGTGAGCTCCTGTCCTACTGCGAGAGGATTGCCAAAGAGGCATCAAATTACGGCAGGCCGGTTGAATTATCCCATATAAAAAGGCTGCTAGGCAGAGATAAGCTTAACCACGTTGATATAAGATCTATTCAAGCATCAGTGGCTCATTATTATGGCCTACACCCTTCACAGCTAAGATCTCACTCACGTAACAGAGAGCTTTGCCATTGTAAGCACATCGCCATGTATCTTTGTAAGCAGATCCTCGGGGCCCGGCTTAAAGAAATCGGAGAGTCCTTTGGAAAGATGAACCACTCAAGCGTGCTGTATGCACTTAGGAAAATAGAAAAGGAAATAGACAATAATAGAGATCTTATGGAGGAGCTGGAAGAGTTAAAAAGGATAATAACATATTGTTAATTTTAAAATTTTCTGCTATATTTGAATAAGTTTAAAAATGCTTTTATGTTCAATATGTTCAAAACAAATTCGAAAAAATTAGACCCCAAAATCTTGAGAATATCTAGGTGTTAAGGGTGTTTTAGAAATTTTGGTTTCTATAACTATTATGACTTATACTTTTATAACCCAAAACACTCATAGTAGAGAGGAGAAAACAGGATGAAGTTTAACGTAGAGCGCAGCTTGCTGCTGAAAGCCCTTGGAAGAGTACAGGGTATCATAGAGAAAAGAAGTAATATGCCAATACTTTCCATGGTATTACTGGAGGCCTCTCATTCAGGGCTTCAAATATCTGCCACTGATCTGGAGATTGCTTACCGCCAAACGATAAACGCAAGTGTAGATGAACCCGGGTCGGTGGCTACACACGGCAGGAAGCTCTTTGAAATCCTAAGAGAAAGCGGGTCTGAGACAATAGAGATAAGAAGTACCCAGAATAATTGGATAGGTATATCTGATGGAAGTGCCCGTTTTAATCTTGCGGGTTTACCATCAGAAGAATATCCAGCCCAGATAGAACCTTCAGACGTTGACTTGATAGAGATAGAGGGCTCTATCCTGAGTGAGATGATTAGCAAGACAATATACGCCGTGACGCTGGAAGAGGCCGGCTTCAAGTTGTCTGGCATTTACACTGAAAAGTTACCCGATGAAGGAGATAATGTGCTTAGAATGGTGGGCACTGACGGTCACCGGCTGTCCTTGGTCGATAAGCCCATCGCGAATTTGCATAAACTTGAATTGAAAGGTGGTGTCATGATTCCTAAAAAGGGAATGACTGAGATCAATCGATTAGCTTCTGAAGGGGGTGTGATTAATTTTGGCTTTAAGCAAAACAACTGCATTGTGAAAAAAGATGGAGCAGTTATCGTGATCAGGCTCCTCGATACTAAATTCCCGGATTACCGGGCCGTCATACCCGAGAGCCCCCAGCACAGGTTTAATGTGGATAGGATATTTCTGCTTCAGGCCATGAAAAAGATGCTGATCCTTAGCAGTGAAAGGTACAAGGCGGTTAAGATAACCCTGGCAGACGGCATACTAGACCTTCATTCCACAAATCCAGATCTGGGTGAGGCAGAAGAGAAGATTGAGGTGGACTATAGCGATGAACCACTGGAACTGGCGTTTAATGCACGCTACTTTATTGATGTTCTTCAGAATATGGAAAGCGAACAGGTAGAACTGGGCTTTGTTGATAATTCAAAACCGTGTGTAATCAAAGGGGATGCAGACAAAGGATTCCTGGGATTGATCATGCCAATGAGGATATAGAGCTATGAGTAAAGCGGTATTTGATTATAGTGCGTCCGCAATAAAGGTATTGGAAGGTCTGGAGGCGGTTAGAAAGCGCCCTGCCATGTATATAGGAAATACCGGCCCGGAAGGTCTCCACCATCTGGTATATGAGGTCGTGGACAATAGTATTGATGAGGCACTGGCGGGGTATTGTGACCTTGTAGATGTACAGATATTGCAGGACGAAAGTATAATAGTTGTGGATAATGGTAGGGGAATCCCCGTTGATGTCCACGAAACGGAGGGTATACCTGCCCTAGAGCTGGTAATGACCAGACTTCACGCAGGTGGAAAATTTGACAACAAGACCTATACGGTCTCTGGAGGACTCCACGGTGTCGGCGTATCTGTAGTCAATGCCTTATCAGAATTCCTGAAAGTGGAAGTCTATCGGAACGGCAAGATATATACTCAGAAGTTTGAGCGGGGACAAAAAGTTAGCGAACTTAAGGTGTTGGGTGAAACGAAGCGCAGAGGAACCAAGATTCATTTCAGGCCTGACCCGACGATATTTTCAGATATTCACTTTGATTTTGAAATTCTGGCTAGCAGGATGAGAGAACTGTCATTCCTGACCAGAGGAGTTAAAATTCGTATATCAGATGAGCGCAGTGGAAAGAAAAAGGAATTTATTTATGAAGGGGGTATTCGTTCCTTTGTAGAGTATCTTAACAGGAATAGGGAAGTTATCCATTCTGAGCCCATATATATATGTGGTGAGAAAAATAAAGTAATAGCTGAGATAGCGTTCCAATATAACAATTCGTATAAGGAAAATATATTCACATTTGCCAATAACATAAATACAAAGGAGGGAGGAACCCACTTAATCGGTTTTAAGTCTGCGCTGACAAGAAGCATTAATCAATATCTTCAGGGTTCTCAGTTTGCAAAAAATTTCAAAGGAAAACTAACTGGTGACGACGTCAGAGAGGGCCTTACGGCAGTGATCAGTGTTAAGCTGCCTGATCCTCAATTCGAAGGGCAAACGAAAACCAAACTCGGTAACAGCGAGGTTAAGGGTTACGTAGAGAATCTGGTAAACGAGGGGCTTGCAGCTTTTTTCGAAGAAAATCCAAATGTAATAAAGGCTATTCTTGCAAAGGTAATAGACGCAGCCCGCGCGAGGGAAGCAGCCAGGAGAGCCAAGGAATTAGCCAGAAGAAAAGGGGTTCTCTCGGATCATTCTTTGCCAGGGAAGCTTGCGGACTGCCAGGAGCGTGATCCCGCCAGGAGCGAGATATTTATTGTAGAGGGGGATTCGGCAGGTGGGTCAGCCAAGCAGGGTAGGGACCGAAGGTTCCAGGCTATTCTGCCATTAAAGGGAAAAATTTTAAATGTGGAGAAAGCCAGGTTCGACAAGATGCTGTCAAGTGAGGAGATCAGGACTATGATCTCGGCTCTGGGAACTGGAATAGGGGACAAGGACTTCAACATAGATTCTCTTCGATATCATAAGGTCATAATAATGACCGATGCTGATGTTGATGGTTCTCATATTAGGACACTATTGCTGACATTTTTCTTCCGTCAGATGCCCGAGTTGATTGAAAGGGGCTATTTATATGTTGCTCAGCCCCCCCTGTACAGGATTGTTGATGGTAAACAGGAAAGATATCTTAAGGATGAAGATGAGTTTAACGAATTTGTGCTCAAGAGGGTCTCATCGAAGGGTTGCGTTACACTCCAAAATGGAAGCGAATATCAGGGAGTTAAACTTATTTCATTTCTGAGGGGGCTGATAAAGCTTTATGAAGGTATGGATAGGCTTGTGAGAAAAGGTTATGCGAAGACCTTCTTAGATCGGTTGGCTAGGGTGGGATTAGACGACAGGCGGAAGTTCAAGGACAAAGAGTTTATGGCCAAGCTTTTTAGCCAGCTACAAGAAGAAGGTTTTGAAATAACTGATATAAGAATAAGGGAAGAAGACGGCTACCATGAATTCAAGGTATCAAGTGGGCCGGGGGTTACCCATGAGTTTATGGTCGACTGGGGATTCATTTCCAGTCCTGAACTTAGACAGATAATATCTGTTTCATCCACTTACAGGGATCTTACAGGCAAGCCATTCACGGTGAGCTTCAACGGAGAGACAAAAACTCTTCAAGATCCCGAGGAGCTTGTCAGCTTGCTTTTGGAAAAGGGGAAGAAGGGGCTCACAATACAAAGGTACAAAGGGCTTGGCGAAATGAATCCTGAGCAACTCTGGGCTACCACTATGGATCCTAATCGACGAAACCTTTTGCAGATCACAATAGAGGATGGCGTGGAAGCTGATGAGATATTCACCATTTTAATGGGAGATAAGGTAGAGCCAAGGAGAGCCTTTATTCAAAACAATGCCCTTGAGGTTAGGGAGTTGGATATTTGATCTCATCTTCAGAGTTCAAAAGTAAACCTTATACCATATAGTGGCGATTTTTATTTTACTAGGAAGGTTCACACATGGACGGCAAAGCAGTGGCAGAGTCAGTTAAGATTGAAGACGAAATGAAGAGGTCCTACCTGGAGTATTCCATGAGCGTAATTGTGGGCAGGGCCTTGCCTGATGTTAGAGATGGATTGAAACCCGTTCACCGCCGCGTGCTCTATAGCATGTATGAGCTGCGCAACACCTATAACAGACCATTTAAAAAGTCCGCGAGGGTAGTAGGAGATGTAATCGGGAAATATCATCCACATGGCGACGCGGCAGTTTATGACACGATTGTTAGAATGGCACAGGACTTTACTATGCGTTATCCCCTGGTAGATGGACAGGGAAATTTTGGATCGGTGGACGGTGATCCTCCAGCAGCCATGAGATATACAGAAGTTCGGATGACAAAGCTGGCTCAGGATTTCCTTAGAGATATTGAAAAGGAGACTGTTGATTTTGTTCCAAATTATGATGGCACGTTGGTGGAACCTGTTGTCCTGCCCACCCCTATTCCGAACCTCCTTATAAATGGCTCCGCTGGGATCGCAGTTGGCATGGCAACAAACATACCTCCCCACAACCTGACTGAGATATGCGAGGGGTTGAAGATGTTGATTGACAACCCCGAAGCCTCGCCCGCAGAGCTTATGCGGGTTGTCCGGGGACCAGATTTTCCTACAGCGGGATTTATACTCGGACAGAAAGGCATTCGCGAGGCCTATGAAAGCGGCCGCGGCGTTATCAAGATAAGAGCGCGGGCCTACGTGGAAAAGGTAGGAGCCAGCAAGGAGCGCATCATAATCACAGAGATTCCATACCAGGTAAATAAAGCGAGATTGCTGGAGAAGATAGGTGAGCTAGTGAGGGAAAAGAAAGTTGAAGGTATCTCGGATATCAGGGATGAGTCCGACCGAGAGGGAATGCGGATCGTGGTTGAGATCAAGCGTGACAGCAATGCCATGGTCATCTTGAACAGATTGTACAAGTATACCCAGATGGAGGTATCCCACGGCATCATCCTATTGGCACTGGTAAACGGCAGACCCCTTGTTCTTAACCTCAAAGAAATCCTCGAGCAGTTTCTCAGCCACAGAAAAGAGGTGGTCCTGCGTCGGACTAAGTTTGATCTGAGAAAGGCCGAAGAGCGGGCCCATATCCTGGAAGGCCTGAAAAAGGCCCTTGATTTTCTTGATGAGATAATTGAGTTGATTAGATCCTCATCTGATCCAAAAGATGCGAAGCAAAGATTGATTGCAGAGTTTGATTTCTCAGCGGTACAGGCTCAGGCCATCTTGGATATGAGGCTACAAAGGTTGACGGGACTTGAGCGAGAGAAGATCAACTCTGAGTACGAGGAACTGATAAAAGATATTGAAAGGTTTAAGGCCATACTATCGAGTCCAGCCATGGTAATGCAGCTCATCAGGGATGAGGTTGCGCAAATTCAAAATGAGTACGGCGATGAGAGGAAGACAGAAATCCTGGATGAAGAAGGTGAGATCGACCTTGAGGACCTGATAGCAGAAGAGGATATGGCGGTCACAATAAGTCACAGGGGCTATATAAAGCGTAACCCCATAACCCTCTATAGGGCTCAGAGGAGGGGCGGAAAGGGCCTGATGGGAGTGAAGATAAAAGAGGAGGATTTTGTGGAAAACCTTTTTGTGGCCTCTTCTCACGACTACCTTCTGTTTTTCACGACAGAAGGCAGAGTGCACTGGAAGAAGGTCCACGAGATCCCCGAAGCGGGAAGGGCCGCAAGAGGTAAGGCAATTGTAAATCTTCTCAACCTTCAGAAAGGCGAGCGAGTCGCCACCACATTGTCCGTAAGGGATTTTGGCGCGGCCAAGTATCTCGTGATGGCTACAAAGAGGGGCCTGGTAAAGAAGACCGAGTTAAGTGCCTTCAGCAGGCCAAGGTCAATAGGTATCGCTGCCATAAAAATTAATGATGGAGATGAGTTAATTGACGTGCGCCTGAGCAACGGAGAGCAGGACATTTTCCTTAGCACACGTCATGGAAAGTGCATAAGGTTCCATGAGACGGAATTGAGGCCCATGGGTCGCGTGGCAGCAGGCAATATAGGGATAAGGCTTGCTGATGGTGATGAAGTCGTGGGGATGGAGGTGTTAAGCGACGGTCCCACATTGCTGACAGTCACTGAAAGAGGTTTCGGGAAAAGGACCAAGATAGAAGAGTTCCGTGTACAGGCAAGGGGAGGGAAAGGTATTTTTTTGATCAAATGCACGGCCAAGAATGGACTTGTTGTTGGTTCGTGCCAAGTGAAAGATCATGATCAAGTCATGGTTGTTACCGAGCATGGCATGATAATAAGGGTGAGGGCAGGGGACATATCCGTAATAGGCCGCAACACCCAGGGAGTGAAACTAATCCATTTAGAGGAAGGCCAGAGGGTTGTTGGTCTGGCCAAGGTCGTAGAAGATTGAATTACAAAGTAGCTGTAATAGGTGGAGGGAGTTGGGGAACTACCCTGGCAAACCTGATTGCGGAAGGGGGCAATCGTGTGGACTTATGGGCGAGAGAGCAACACGTGTGCTCGGAGATAAACCATAAGCGTATGAATACCAGCTTTCTTCCGGGTATCGAACTCTCTGAAAACCTGAGAGCGCTTAACGAGATTAAGAGTACTGTGGAAGGGAAAAATCTTTTACTAATGGTTGTGCCTAGCCATGTCTACAGAGAGGTGCTCATAAACCTCCAGGGCGCTGTTGAAAAGGATGCGGTAATACTCAGTGCGACAAAGGGGATTGAAAACGAGACCCTTATGTTGATGTCGGAAATTGCACGAGAGGTGCTGCCACAGATCCCTGAAGACCACTTTGCCTGCCTCGCTGGGCCCAGTTTTGCCAAGGAGGTCTCAAGGCATTATCCCACAGCAATAACCATAGCTTGCAAGGACCAGGACAGGGCTAGGGACCTGCAGCAGTTCCTTTACAGGGAATATTTCAGGATTTACGTATCAGAAGACCTGATTGGCGTGCAACTGGCCTCGGCACTGAAAAATGTTATAGCAATCGCCGCAGGTGCCTCTGACGGGCTGAAATTTGGACATAACGCCAGGGCGGCCCTCATTACTAGGGGCCTTGCTGAGATAAGCAGGCTGGGCCTCGCGATGGGCGCAAATCCTCTTACATTTTCTGGCCTTTCCGGGATGGGAGATCTGGTTCTTACGTGTACTGGAGAGTTGAGCAGAAACAGGACTGTTGGTTTTGAGATAGGGAAAGGCAAGAAAATAGATGAAATCACCCGCTCCATGACAATGGTTGCTGAGGGTGTCAGGACAGCAAAATCTGCCTATGCGCTGTCAAGGCGCCACGGTGTGGAGATGCCGATTACGGAGCAGGTTTATCAAATTTTATATGAAGGAAAAGACCCAAAGGTAGCTGTTCGGGACCTTATGACAAGAGCCCTTAAGCCCGAGCTGTATCATTGAGTGGGCTACACTGGGCGGTGGCCTTGTGTCCTTTGTGATGTGTGGGCTTTGCAGGCCAGACCCTGATGGGTCTAAGCGAGGTCATTTTTGTTAGTGCAGTGATGATATATGCGTTGAGCCGCACAATTTCCACATACAAACCTCTCAATGTGGCCCTTCTTAAAAGCATGCTGACCGGGTCGATGTTCGAAGGGCAGCTTGTTTATAGAGGGCAAGTAGATTCCACAAATAAGTATGCAAGGGAACTGGCGGAGGGAAGGGCGGCACCCGAGGGCACGGTGGTAGTGGCCGAGTACCAGAGTGCAGGGAAGGGGCGGATGAGTAGAAAGTGGTTTTCTGAGCCTGGAGCGAATCTTCTTTTTTCAGTTTTACTGAGACCCAGAGGGAGCGTACAGAACCTGTTTTTTCTCAATTGTGCCGCCTCGATTGCCGTGGTTGAGGTCCTTGAGGAGCAATGCAGCTTGAAGGCTACAATAAAATGGCCAAACGATGTCTATGTTGGCGATAGAAAACTTGCAGGGCTTTTGGGAGAATTCTCTATGGCCCAAGGGAAACTTGACTTTGTCATTCTTGGAATTGGTCTCAATGTTCACTGGGCCCCTGGACGGGAGGCCGAGGGGCCTCACGAGGCGACAAGCATATTGCGGGAGACTGATCGGCGAGTTTGCAGGACAAGATTGCTGGCCAGCATATTGTTACGGTTTGAGCATGACTACCGTATGCTCGAAGGTGGGAGAACAGACCTTATATTGAGCACCTACAAGAAACGATCCGCCGTGATCGGCCGTGAGGTGGAAGTTATCGATCAAGATGAGAAAATGGTGGGGCAGGCCGTTGACATAGATGCTGAGGGAAGCCTTATTGTTATCGGCCGGAGCGGTGTGAAGAAAACTTTTAAATGGGGTGACGTTTCCATACGTCTTGGTCGTGGCATAGAATAGGGCTCCCATGAAATGGAGCGGCTCAGGAAATTCCTTCCCTAGTACTTCCCCCAGGCCGATAGCCACGCCTTAAGGCTCGACGGAGGCCCATCATGCAATGAGGACCACGGGTAAGACCGTGGGGCTTCGTTGGAGGTGATAAAGGTGGAAGTCCTTGTAACCATTCCGTTACCCGATGACCTTATGGCGAGTATCGAAGGCCAACACCGTGTTACCATAGCCACCAGCACCTTCCCCGTATCCTCGGAGGAGCTTAGGGCTCTGATCAGGGGTAAGCATGGGCTGCTCTGCACTATAACCGATGCTGTGGACCGTGCCCTTTTAAAGGAAGCTGATGAGCTTATGGTCGTGGCTAACTATGGAGTCGGCTACGATAATATAGACGTGGCTTCCTGCACCTCAAAGGGCATTCTGGTTACCAATACACCTGACGTCCTTACAGATGCCACGGCAGACCTTACGATGGCGTTGATACTGGCCGTGGCTCGGAGGCTTATTGAAGGAGATCAGATGGTGCGAGAGGGGAGGTTTGGGTCCTGGAAGCCTTTTGGTTTTCTTGGCACTGAGGTATGCGGGAAGACTCTAGGTATAGTTGGCCTTGGACGCATAGGTAAGGCTGTCGCAAGGAGGGCTAGGGGTTTTTCGATGACTGTGCTTTATTACAAGCGAAACAGGATACCTGGGCCCGAAGAGGAGCGTCTAGGCGTAATATACAGGGATTTAAAGGATTTACTGAGAGAGTCAGACTTTGTATCCCTACACGTGCCGCTGACCGATCAGACCTACCACATGATAGGGCCTGTGGAGTTGGAGGCTATGAAGGAAGGAGCATTTCTTGTCAATACCTCCAGGGGAGCGGTTGTAGCCGAGCAAGCACTGGTAGAGGCCCTCAAAAGCGGATCCATTGCCGGGGCGGCGCTCGACGTATATGAACATGAACCACGCGTTCATCCTGAGTTAATAAGTATGAAAAATACGGTGTTGCTTCCACACCTTGGCAGTGCAACCTCTGAAACCAGGAGAAAAATGGCCGAACGAGCCGTGGCAAATCTCCTTGAGGCACTCGGCAATAAGAGGCCACGTGATTGCCTGAATTGGGATGCTGTGAAGGGCCTCTATACCTAACGCTTGTGCAATTTAGGAGCGATATTTATGGGTAACTCCAAGTGGATGATCTCATCAATTGAATAAATGGCCTTCAATAGGCTGATGTGGGTCATGGCAAGTCCCACCCACTCTGCCAGCAGGTAAAGGGAGTCCAGGTCATCTTCAGAGATTTTCCATATATCACTATGATAAAGCCTGAGAGCACCCAGCACAGAACCGGATACTGTAATCGGGATAGACAGGATAGCTTTTATCCCCTCTTTAGCAGCCTCGTCGGGATACTGAATGTTGTCGTCACTAGCTACGTCCTCTACAATCACTGCACGGCCGTCTAAATTGGCGGCGATGCTTTTGTCCGCCATTACGGGACCCTTGGACAAGTACTTGGGGCTAAGGCCGAAGCTAGCTATAATTTCCAGGCGCTTCGTTTCCAGATCCAGTACATATATTGCACACGCCTTTATCTCCAGGGCAGCCACCAGAAGTTGAGAAAGGTGTGCAGTCATGATCTCCAAGTTATTCGAATGGGCAATAGCCTTGGTGACCGTCTTAAATGTCTCTATCGTTATTTTGTGTTCATCGCTCATTGGTTTCCTCCTCATAGAGCATTTAAATTAGGTTGCTATGCATATGGTGATATTTTTCAGCGTGGAAAGGAGTTTTGAGTGCACGCCCTTGGCAAACAGGCGCGTTACTTTGACTGGTTGGCGGCTCAGGACAACAATCTTATAATGGCCATTTGTAACTACGTCAGCTATTTCTTCAGCCACGGATTTTTTTCGCTCTTTAAAAATGTAGTCCACTCTGTCTGGCTCAAAACCGTTATCGATAAGATGCTGGCGAACTGATTTTAGGCCCTCCTCTCTCTCTGCCAACTCTTTGGACAAGGAGGCGATAGGGCCCTTCATCTTAGACAGCTCAGGAGACGCGCCCATGTCCACGGTGGGCAATGCCGGATAGGCATTAAACAGTGTGACCTTTGCCTCTTTTACGTGAGAAAAAATGTTCACAACAAAGTCCAGCGCCTTCTCTTCCTGTGTAGCGAAATTGTAAGGGAGCAAAACTTTTATTGCGGGCATGTGATTCTCCTTTCAAGCCGTAAAGGTTTTTGTTATGTGTTGTTGTGGCATCCGAACGCCTCAAAGCCATGGTGAAACGGGGAACAACGTGCTTGAGGCTCATTATGAATGTATTTTTGTCCCTTTTGTCAAGGGCAAAAGCACAAAATGGAAAGGATCGAGAAAGGAGCTAACCGGTGTCAACCTTAATGCCAAAAGGAGAGAAAATCAGGAAGGCCGTCAAATGGATCTCAGAAATGCTCAAGGAGAATCCGCAAAAGACACCATCAGAGATGATACCTCTGGCCTCGGAAAAGTTTAATCTCTCTCCCAAGGAAGAAGAGTTTCTTGTGTCGTTTTACACGGAGGACAAATGCAATCAGGACTAGAGGGGCATTTCAGCCGCCCAGTAATCCACCCCTCCTAGAGTGTCTTGAAAGAGCCCTGATTGCAGCTAGCCAGGCCCGGAATGCCAGCGGTGTAGCGAGGACCGCCAAGGCTAAGGGGACCCAGGCCCCAGGCATGGCCTTGTTTATGTAAGCTATCCAGAAGGTAAAACTCGCAAGAAAAGCAGTAACAGCTAAGGCGAGGGTGAGTGCCATTGTTCCAAAGGCCGAGAGAATAGCTGTCAAGGAGACGCGTTGTCCATGCCTCATAGGTTGCCTTCTTTGATCTTCCGGCTCAGAAATTCTATCTCTTTCCTTATCTTTGCCTCGAGCCGAATCTTTTTTTCCACTGTCTCGAATGCATAGAGCACCGTGGAATGACTGCGGTTTACCGCCCTCGAGATGCTCTCTAAAGTCTCTTCGGTATGGGTTCTGCAAAGGTAAATAAAAATATTGCGAGGGTGGGTATGGATCTTTTTGCGGGATTTTGAGGATAAGGTCTGGGGACTAACCTTGTAATATTTACAAACCAGTTGTTTTATGCCCTCCATGTCTGCGAGATCTCCTGCATTGGTCAGATAGCGCAGCGCCTCTTTGGCAAGGTCCTGGGAGATCCTCTCGTTGAGTAATTCAGACTTGGCCTTTAGGCAATTTAGCGCACTCTCCATCTGCCTGACGTCCTTTGTCAGCTTCTCCGCAAGCAGTTCCACTACCGGCTCTGGCAGGGGCAGGTTGATCTCGGAGGCCTTCTTGCGGATTATTTTCACCCTGGTTTCAAAGTCAGGGCTCTCAATGGTGGTCACGAGTCCCCCAGTGAGCCTAGAGGAGAGGTCCTCGGAGAGGGACGGAATATCCTTGGGCGGCAAGGAACTGGTGAATATGATCTTCTTCTTGTCATTAAACAGAGCATCCAATGTGTGACCTAGTTCCACCTGAGTCTTTTCCTTGCCGCTGAGGAAATGAACTTCTTCCAACAACAAGACATCACAGGCCTGTCGATACTTTTTTTTGAACTCGTCGATTCGCCCCCCTCTGAGACAGGAAATCATCTCATTGGTGAAGTCCTCTGCAGTTATATAGTAGACCCGTTTATTGGGAAAGCATTGCAGGATCTTGTGACACATGGCTTGAGACAGATGGCTTTTGCCTAAGCCAGTGCCAGCCAGCATCAGCAGGGTATTGTAACCCCAGGCAAAGTCTTGAGCCATTGCCCTGGAAGCAGAATAGGCAAATTCGTTACATGGCCCAACAACAAATCTTTCAAACGTGAAATTGCGATTTAGATTTATGTAGCCCTTGGAAGGCCGTCTGGCCATATTTGGCAGACATAGTTGCTGAGGTGTGGCCGATGGCGAGGCTAGAAGCCTCGCGGGTGTGTGGGGTTGTACTTTGAACTCTACGGCAATGTTGCCCAGGCCGGCTCGGTCCAGTTTTTCAGCAATGAGTTCTTTATAGTTTTCTGAGACCCAGTTTTTTGAGAACCTATTGGGACATCCCAGCACAATAGTGCCATTACGTCTTTCCAAAACACTCAGAGGACTTATCCAGAGAGAGAAGCAGTTATTGGGAAGCTCTGAGCGGAGCTGAGTTTTGATCTCTTCCCAGATCTCTTTCATAAGACCTCCTGTCTTACTGCTAGTGCTGGGGTTAGCGAATTAGATAAGCCAAAGCCGAAGTAGAAGGATATGTAGTATCGGCTGCCAACTGGAGGCACTTTTATAGAAAGCTTTATCTCGTGTCAAAGGGGTGAGAGGCGGAGTAATACTTAGGCACAATCGAAATTTCGACAATGGCTAACTGCCAACCACGCAATGGTTTTTTCGCGTGCCCTGTATAACCCCTTACAGTCAAAAGGGAAAAGGGAATAACGCAAAGATGCCGTCATAAGTGGGAGTTAGGTGCGGAAATGATTATTGTCAAATATTTTTTCCACATCGTTGATCTTTGAAATGCTCATGATTTCTCTTTATTTCTTAAAAAATCAATTTTTTCGTATGCATTTTTCGGATTCTGCCACATAGTGGTCCAAAGTTTTCTTAATGAATACTAAATTATGTTTAGAAAATTTTCACAAGTACATATCTATTTTTGGCGAAAAACCAAAACGATATAGGGTTTTGAAGGACAAACAAAAAGAAATGCCTTAGCATCTAAAACCGTTTGCGCGATAACACTAATTTATGATATCTGGCTAAAAAAGCAGTGTTATTACATCATGCACGGGGTAAAGGATGAGAAAGATCAGGGTAGCAGTAATCGCTGGCGGATGGTCATCTGAGAGGGAGGTCTCCCTCAGTAGTGGGCGTACGGTCGTTGACAATCTGCCGGAAGACAAGTACGCGGTGAAATATTACGACCCTGCAAAAGAGCTCGGGAGACTGATTGAGGAGGCCCGATCAATCGATGTGGCCTTTCCGGTTTTACATGGTAGGTTTGGAGAGGATGGCTGTATTCAAGGGCTGCTCAAGATTCTGGGGATCCCCTTTGTGGGCTCTAGTGTGCTGGCAAGCGCCCTTGCCATGAATAAGAAGGTGGCAAAGGAGATTTACAAGGCTTCAGGTCTCGATGTGGCTAAGGACATTGTGCTCAAAAAAGGTCAGCCCATAGATGCGGCTGCAATAATTTCATCCTTGGGCAAGACGGTGATGGTAAAACCCGTGGTTGAGGGATCAAGCTATGGCATATCATTGTGTAAAGATGTCGATGAGATAGTCAAGGGAGTACAGAGGGCCCTTGAGCTTGATGACGAAGTGATTGTGGAAGAGTTCGTAGAGGGCACAGAAATAACCTGTTGTGTACTGGGAAGGAAAAATCTTGAAGTATTGCCCTTGATCGAAATTCGGCCTGGCCCTTCGTACCCGTTTTTTACCTATGAAGCCAAATACGTTCCCGGGGCCACAGAGGAAATATGTCCCGCGCCTATCGAGGAGAGCACGCAGGTAAAAATAGTTGAAATGGGTAAAATGGCGCACAGGGCGCTGAGGTGCAGGGTGTGGAGTCGCACTGATATGATAATAAGCCCTGGGCGCATTGTGGTGCTTGAGACAAATACCATACCGGGTATGAGCCCTAACAGCCTCTTTCCCAAGGCTGCAAGGGCGGCAGGGATGAGCATTTCCAGCCTCGTGGATAAACTAGTGCAACTTGCGCTGGAAGAATCAGCAGATTCTTGGTAATTGCTCTCCAGTGAGCGTGGCAACTATCCGTGTTCCTCCTACCCTCGTACGTAATAACACCCGTGCGGGGTTTTCTTCCGTTACTCTGCCAATGATGGCGGCATCCTTCCCTAAGCTATGGTTTTTCATTGATTTCAATATGTTATCCGCATCGTCAGGGCTGACGAATACGAGGGCCTTACCCTCGTTAGCAATGTAAAGGGGATCCAAGCCCAGGATCTCGCATGCAGATTGCACCTCCTTTCGGATGGGAATTCGGTTTTCAAAAATCTCTATGCCCACCCCTGACTGCTCTGCGATTTCGTTGAGGGCAGATGCAATCCCCCCCCTTGTGGGGTCTCTGAGCACATGGATTTTATCTGATCTTGACAATATTTCAGCGACAAGGGAATTCAGCGGGGCCGAATCGCTTGCAATATTACCCTGAAAATCCAAGCCTTCTCTGTGGGTGAGCACCGTGACTCCGTGGTCAGCTATAGGCCCATTTATCAATATAGCGTCGCCGGGCCTGGCATTTTGTGCAGACACATTGAGGCCTTCCGGGATAACCCCTATGCCCGATGTATTGATGAATATCTTGTCTGCGTGGCCCCTGGGGACAACTTTCGTGTCCCCAGCTACTATCTTGACACCTGCCTTCTGGGCCGAAAGGGCCATGGACCGGGCTAAGGAGTCCAATTGATCCATGGGAAAGCCTTCTTCCAAGATGACCCCTGCTGTGAGATACAAGGGTGTGGCGCCCTGCATGCAGAGATCATTTACCGTTCCGTGCACTGCAAGACTGCCAATGTCACCACCTGGAAAGAAAATCGGATCTACCACATATGAGTCTGTAGTCATTGCAATTGAAGAGTGTATTGGCGGCAATACGGCGGCGTCATCCATCATGGCCAAGGCTTCGTTGTCAAAATATTTCAGGAAGATGTTGCGGACAAGTTCTTGGGAGGCCTGGCCTCCGCTGCCGTGGTCCAGGGTTATGGTTGAGGTTTCCATGTCTTGCTCCTCGGGGTTTGGCATTATGGGGCCAGTGCCCGCCAGGCCAGGTGCGGGCCGACAGAACTGGCTGAGGTAAGATATGGAAGCTGCAAGCATTGTGTCAAGAGAAAAGGATGGAGGATTGTTTCACGTGGAACATTTCTTTAATCTTTTCAAGGCTGAGATTTTGTGTTATCCAAGACCTTGTTGGGACTATTGGCCAGGAAAACCGGTCTGTAAGCTTACCCGTATAACCCGATGTGGACACGGGTTTCCTGCCCCGGTCTGAGTTGACGTGAAAATCCTTTGTAAGTTCCGCAGAAATGGGAAAAATCATTTCTATTTGCAATCAAAAAGGCGGCGTGGGTAAGACCACCACAGCCATTAATCTGGCCGCCTCTCTATCTGCTGCCCAAAAGAAGTGCCTCCTTGTGGACTGTGACCCTCAGGGCAACGCCACCACAGGCCTTGGCTTTGATAAATCAACACTGGACCAGGGTGTGTATGACCTTTTGATGCGAGATGGCTGGGGCAGGGGCTTCATAAAAACAACGGCCTTGCCTGGTCTTTTTCTAATAGGATCCACCGCAGACCTTGTGGGGGCAGAGGTGGAGATTGTGGAACTTCCCTATAAAGAGTTCAGGCTCAGAGACAAGCTACGGCGGATTAAGACAGAATATGATTTTATTTTCATTGATTGTCCTCCGTCACTGGGGTTCCTTACCATAAATGCCCTGGTTGCCTGCGATGATGTGCTGGTGCCGCTTCAATGTGAATACTATGCCCTTGAAGGACTGTCGCAGCTTATAACGACTGTCAGGGCAGTAAAGAAGTCTCTGAATCCTGCCATAAGGCTTGGGGGCATACTTCTTACCATGTTTGATGTACGCAATAACCTCTCGCAGCAGGTGGGCGATGAGGTACGCAAACATTTTGGCAAAAAGGTTTACAAGACAGTTATACCGCGCAATGTGCGGCTGAGCGAGGCACCTAGCCACGGCAAGCCGGTGTTGCTCTATGATATAAGGTCGAAAGGGGCCCAGAGCTATCTTGCCCTTGCACAGGAGATCCTTAGAGAGGTTGACCCAAAATGAAAAAACGAAAGGCACTTGGTAAAGGACTCTCGGCTTTGATCCCTGAGGCCCAGAGATTAATGGAAGAGGCAGAGGGCTATTTTTCCTGTCCTGTGGAGCTTATTGATCCAAATCCGTTTCAACCGCGAAAGGATTTTCACCCCTCTGAGCTGAAGGAAATGGCCGAGTCTGTCAAAGAGATGGGAATAGTAACCCCGCTGCTGGTGAGCAAAAACGGTGAAAGATATCAGCTAATAGCTGGGGAGAGGAGGCTGCGTGCCGCCAAGATGGCTGGTGTCAAGCGCGTTCCTGTGGTTGTAAGGGAGGTCAGCCCGGCAGAGGCTTTGGAGCTAGCCATTGTCGAAAATATACACAGAAAGGATCTGAACCCCATTGAAGAAGCAGCCGCATATCAGAAACTGCTCGAAGAGCTCAATATCACCCAGGAAGCCTTGGCCAGAAGAGTGGGAAAGGACCGGGCCACAATAGCCAATTTGATCCGTTTGCTTCGGCTGCCCTCGGGCATCCAAAAGGATCTTATAGAAGGCCGCTTGACTATGGGTCATGCCCGGGCTCTGGCCGGAGTAAAGAGTGAGAAAAGGCAATTAGCGCTCCGAGAACTGGTGGTGAGAAACCAACTATCTGTCAGAGAACTCGAAAAGGTAATACAATCGGGCTCGGCTAGGGTAAGAAAAAAGAAGAGCGTCAAAGCCCAGAAGGATCATTACATCGCGTCGCTGGCCGAAGGACTTAGAAGAAGCCTGGGCACAAAGGTGGAGATCAGGAGGCAGGGCGAGGCAGGAAAAATCATTATTCATTTTTACTCCGATGAAGAGCTTGATAGACTCCTGGAGAAGCTTTCATGACGGGTGAGAATGAATAGAGTTATAGGATAAGAAGCAAGGAGGAAATATTGAAATTAGCTGTCATTGATGGACAGGGTGGTGGTATAGGGGCTACGATAATCAAGGCGATGAGGCAGGCGATAGGGCAGGAAGTGGAGATCCTGGCCCTTGGGACCAATGCTGCTGCTACGACGAGGATGATGAAGGCTGGGGCAAATAAAGGGGCTACTGGAGAAAATGCTATAGCCCGAAGTTCTGAAAGGGTGGACCTGATAATTGGACCCATTGGCATAATTATGGCGAATGCCATGATGGGAGAGGTCAGTCCGACGATCGCAACAGCCATAACCGGCAGCAGTGCGTTAAAAATATTGATTCCTCTTACCCAGGAAAATGTTATTCTAGTAGGAGCGAGTGAAGAACCGCTGCCGCACCTTGTGAATCAAGCTATTGAAAAGATAAAGGAGCTTTATAGAGATGTGTGAGTCTTCAGTGTATATTATAGATAAAGATGGAGAGAGCCTTGTCCTGGAAAATGTGGAATCAGTGGAAGCGGAAAATGGGCAACTGATTCTGGTGGATCTGTTTGGGCAAAAGAAAGAGATTAAAGCAAGAATCAAGTCCCTATCGCTGGTCGACCACAGGATACTGGTAGAGCCACTTGCATAGTGAGGCAAGGCCGCAACCAATATTCTATTCTCACCGGTAGGGCACCTAGCCCAGAGAGAGGGTCTGGTGGCTTTAGTCTCTGTGCCTTCTGTGGTTCCGTGATTAATCATAAAGCGTTGGAAGGTTAATAAGCACAAATCCAACAGTAGCTCCTCGCTAGATTCAATGTTTCACCTTGGCAGGAACTATTGGATTTCAAAACTCCTCAGGTAATGTGAGTCCAGAATTTCACTATGGCCCTTGAGCACTTTGAGTGGTAGGGCCTCGAAAAACCTCGCCTCTTCTTCTCTTCCCCTCTTTAGGCACCCAGAAGCATATATCCTGCACTTTCTGCCCAACTCCCTTAGGGCCGCTTTTCGATATTCTTTGGAAAGACGGCCAGAGCAAAGAATCTTCACAATTGAGCGAATCCTGAATCTGTCCATTCCCCAAAACCTGGTGGATAACTGGTCAGGGTGGCCACCGTTCTTGACCACCAAAGGCTCGGGGATAAGGTAAACGGGCCATTTACAAGTGAGCCTAAGCCACAGATCGTAGTCCTCGCAGGCAGGCAGCATTTCGTCAAACCACCCCGTCTGATCAAGGATCTCTTTTTTGATCATCACGGCCGAAGGGCTTATGAGGCAAAGGCGCAGAGAGGGCACAAACATATGCCCTGAGGGCTTTATATGAATCTTTCTGGGGTTCACCCGTTTTCCCCTGCGAATCCACATTTCCTCTGTTTGACATGCAACCGCATCGGGGCGTTCAGTGAAAAAATGCACCTGGACCTCAAGCTTCCGGGGAAGCCAATAATCATCTGAGTCCAGGAAGGCGATTAATGGTGCCTTTGAAACAGCAATGCCTGTGTTGCGAGCAGCAGCAGGACCTCTGTTCTTTTCGTGCATTAAGGCTACTATTCTACTATGGTGAATTTCAAGAAGCTCTTGGGTCCCGTCGGTTGACCCGTCATCGACAACGATGAGTTCGATGTTCTGATATGTCTGATCAAGAACAGACTGGATCGCCCTTTGGAGCATGTGAGCCCTGTTAAAGGTGGGGATGATCACGGACACACGTGGACTCATAGAAGAATCCATAGAACGACAATAATCCCTAGTAAAACAAAATTACCCTCGATTAGGGCCTCGAAGCTCAGTCCTGGCATGGTTAAGCCTCTCTGGTAGGCCCAGATAGACAAGGCCAGGGTCATGACCGGGATGAGCATAAGGAGATAGAGTGAAGACACTATAGAAAGGGCTACTGCCCCTACAACGAGGCACCCGGTTATGCACAATATCACCTTAAGCAGAGATAATGTTCTTTTCTCCCCGATCAGGATTGGAAGGGTTTCTGAGCCTGCTATGAGATCGCCCTGGAACTGGAGGACGTCAAAAATTCCAGCTCTAACGAAGGCCAAAAGAAACACACAAGTGCCCACCAGTGTCGTGGTCAGCCACGAGGGTTTGGGACGGTCCAGTAACGGAATCAAAACCACCAAGGCGGTCCAGGCGAGGGCCTCTGAGACAGTCTTGGAACCTGGCACATCCTTGATCTTTCTGTATCTTTGGCCGAAGGGGAAAGTCGGAGGAATAATTGGGAGACTGTATGCTATACCCAGAAGGCTTAAGAGCAGGAGGGCCGCAAAGGTGAGCAGACCCACTTTTAACGACAAGCCAATAGCCCCCAGTGTGCTGATTGCACCTCCCAAGGCCAGGGCCTTTCCGTGGCGGATGAGGAACGAGGCCCTCTCAGGTTCATTATACGCGCTGGCTGTTCTGTCAAGTAACCTGTTGAGTACGTGCATCGCGTATATGTAAAGGAGGGTCATAAAGGGGTAAAGGAGCGTTGGAAAACTGTAAAGAAAGTAATTAGTTGCATAACACAGGGCGGCTGCACCCGATGCCGCTGCCACGTTGCTCAATACCAAAAACTTTATGGCCTTGCGAACGATCCTGCCCAGGAGTGTCTCTTTTCTACCTTGGATTTTTTGAAGTGCTGTTACTACGTCCTTTATCAACCAGTTGGGGGTGGAAGCACCGGCTGTAACACCTATTACTTCCATCTTCTCCAGTTCCCTTATGTTAAGGTGGGCAGGGGTTTCCACGTGAAAGGCCGGCTTACCTGCGGAGCGTGCAATTTCCACGAGCCGTCTGGTATTTCCGCTTTCGTAGCCTCCTACCACGACCACCGCGTCCACTTGCTCGGCCAGTTCCCTGACTTCTTGCTGTCGTTGGTGTGTGGCATCGCAAATGGTGTCAAATACCAAGGCATTAGAGAAGCGGGCCTTGATCTTCTTTACAATCTCCTCGTATCTCCTGGCATTCTGGGTAGTTTGTGCCACTACGAAGACCTTATCTTGATCGATTGGAAGGGAAGACAGCTCCGATTCCTCAGAGATGACCCACGCCTTTTCCCCGGCATATCCCTTGAGCCCTACGACCTCCGGGTGATCGCGGTCGCCCACGATGATACCGGTGTAGCCCTTTTTGGTATAATATTTTATGATTCCCTGCACACGGGCTACCTTTGGGCAGGTTGCGTCGATCACATCCGCCTTGATATTGCGCAATTCATTGCGAACTTGAGGAGGAATTCCATGGGCTCTAATCACTACCTTGGCCCCCTTTCCTGCGTGGGGGTCTTCAAGGACTTTGACGCCCTTGGAATGCAGCAGTTCCAGGACCTGCCTATTATGAATCAAAGGGCCTAACGTGTGGAGTTCTGAGCCCTTGTTCTTGTTGGCCTCGGAGAGCACTATTTCCATAGCCCTTCGCACGCCCATGCAGAACCCGGCTGATTTGGCCAGTTTTACCTTCATCTATCCTTGCTCCTCAAGGGCCGAGAAGTAGGCCTCCATCGCTTGATTAAGGGTGGCCAGATTTCTTATTCGGCCTATCGAGCCGCGAAATTTACTGCTCATAGGGAGGCCTTTTGTATACCAGAAAAGAAGTCCCCGCATCATGCGTGTGGCCCGGTCATGTCCTACAAAGTGGCACAAAAGGTCAAAATGCTTTCTGATAAAATCCTTTCTTTCCTGGATAGTTGGTACCGTTGGCGGGTAAATTCCACCCTCAAGCTCTCTAATTTGCTTGAAAATCCAGGGGTTTCCTATCGCTCCTCGTCCGATCATTACCCCGTCGCATTCGGTGAGCTTTCTCATCCTGATAGCATCCTCAGGTCTAAAAACATCACCATTTCCAATAACCGGGATTTGAACTGCTTTTTTAACCTTTGAGATAATAGACCAATCAGATTTCCCGGACAATCCCTGAGAGGCATATCTACCATGCACGGTTAGTGCATCTACGTTGTTGTCTTCCAATAGTTTAGCTACATCCACAGCAAGAAGGTGCCCGGGCTTCCACCCCGCTCGAATCTTTGCCGTAAGGGGACCGGGCCAGACCTTCCTTACCTCCTTTATGATGGAACGGAGCAGAGTTGGTTCAAGCATAAGGGCAGCGCCTGCGCCGCTTTTAACCACCTTTTTTACAGGACACCCGACGTTAATATCAAGCACGTCAGCGCCGACTCGATAGACGATCTCTGCTGCTGCGGCCATGGAGTAAGCCTCGGAACCAAATATCTGCGCGGCCAGCGGCCTTTCCCTGGGATCTGATTTCAAATAGGCAAGGGTCCTTTCCTGGTGCAAGTAAAGACCCTTTGCACTGATCATCTCGGTGCATACCAATCCAGGTCCCTGCGTCTTAACCATAAGGCGGAAAGGCAGATTTGTTATCCCGGCCATTGGGGCCAGCACTAACCAGTGTTCCAGTGGCAAGGGGCCTATTCGAAGTGCAGGAAAGCGATGAGAGGACTGGCTCATGGCGATATCGGCCCTACATGTTCAGCTCAAGGAAATGGAGCCAATTGCCTCCCATGATTGCTGCTATAGCTTGTCGACCGTAGCCATGTCTTTCCATCAAATCCTCGAGCCTGATCAGCGCTTCGGGGCCTAAAAGCTCTTCGGGCGCGGAGTTAAATCCTCCAAGGTCTGAGCCGATGCCCACTGAGGAAGGGCCAAATTTCTGAACCACGGTGTCAAGATGGGCAAATACCGTTTCAACCCCTAGTTTCATGTGGCTACCTAGCATTTCAGGATTTAGGCTAAGACCAATAATCCCTCCTCGTTCTGTTATGCTAGAGATTTGCTCTAAGTTCAAATTTCTGGGAATCTTATATACCTCTTGAATACCTGTATGGGTACACACCACAGGCCTGTCAGTGAGATCTATGAGTTGCCAGAAACATTTGGGATGAAGGTGGGCGGTATCGACGATTATATTCTTCTCGGAAAGTATTCTTACAACTTCCTTTCCTTCATCGGTTATCCCTTCGGCGATGTCCACAGCGTTGCCATCTGCCAACCTGTTCCTCCCCATGTGTGTGAGGCTCACTATCCTTACCCCGTCCTCGCGAAGCCTAGAAATATTGTCCCTGGGATCATCAGCCAGAAAATCCCCATTTTCAAGCAGTAGCACTGTGAATAATCTATCAGCAGGGCTTTCCCGAACACTTCCCAGCTCTTCTCTTGTTTTTATGAGTGTAAGCGAGTCAAGACGGGAAATGGCGAAGTCCAGTATCTCCTGGTATCGATTCTCAGCACCAGGGCCATTGTAGGAATCTTCGCAATAAATGGCTGTGCAAAATAGACGGATATTTGCAGCCTTGGCCTTCGTCAGGGTAAAGGGGGCTTCAGAGAGTTCTGAGAAGGGCTTCCCTATACCATGGGACATCATGAAGTAAGGGAGGTCTACATGTGCATCCACTCTCGTTGGGCTTTGCTGCTCTTTGCTCAACGTTGTTTTGTCCTGGGTAAAGCTCTGTATGAAATCCGAATCGGGAATAATGAGTGGCGAGTCTTTCATGGCCTTCTCTCCCCCATATGCTCTAAAGTCTGTCTAAAAAGCCTGGCTATGTCTTCCAGTATGGCGTCGAATTGCCTGCGCATTTCGATCATATTCTGGCGGAGCCGCAACACTACCTCCACCCCCGGGAGGTTTACTCCCATGTCCTCCATAAGTAGTTTTGCCAGACGAAGTTTTTCCACTTCAGTAGGCGAAAAGAGCTTTTCCTGGGGCCCGCCTTCGCACTGAGGACAAATGATCTGTTCGTCCTCAAGTAGATCCAAAAACCCATTTTCTACGTCGAACAGCTCTTTAACTTCACTCAGGGTAAAGAATTCTTTTGCCATGATAATTATCCCCCTTTTGGCGTGGGATAAACGTCGACCAGACCGCCCATTAAAATTAATCAATTCCTGTGGGTAGTCAATACGAGTAGGGCTGTATACTGCGCAGTCCTTTAATAAGACACTGATGGAAACAGTTTTCTGTTCGTATGGGGTAAAAACAAGGCTGCCACAAACTCATCCATAAAGGGCTGATAGTTTGAAAGCTCAATGTTGGTCATGGCCCGGGAGATATTGAAAGATTTTTCGAGCATCTCCTCGGAAAGCAGGCAGAGCCTGGCCCCAGTGAGGGAGCTGTTCCCGATGAATTCAATTCTCTCCTTAGGAATATCAGGCAACAGACCTATGGCGATGGACTTTTCTATATTAAGGAAATTTCCGAATCCCCCTGCCACGTAAAACCGCTCGATCTGGTCGAATCCAAGGCCAATGTAATCCATTAACGATTTTATGGCCGCAAAAATGGCACCTTTTGACTTCATCAGGTTGTCAATATCTGTTTCAGTGATCACTATGGGTTCACCACTTTCACTTTCCTCAGCAGATGCTATGGTGTAATAGGGAATTTCATCCTCAATGCCGAAGCGTTCGTCCTTTAAGTCTCTGTTGAATTTGCCATCAGGTGAAATAATCCCATTTTTGACAAGCTCATACATGCAGTCTATCAGGCCGGAGCCGCAAATACCTCGAGGCTTAGCGTTTCCAATGGTATGGTATGTCAATTTTCCATCAGAGATTTCAATCTTTTCAATTGCCCCTTTGGTTGCCCTCATGCCACAGCGAGTGCCACCGCCCTCAAAGGCAGGGCCGGCAGAGGCTGAGCAACAAACAAGCCATTCGTTGTTTCCGATGGCGATCTCTCCATTGGTCCCAATATCAATGAGCCCACGGACTTCCTGGCTTTCCGGAATGCCACATGCGAGAACTCCTGCTACGATGTCCCCCCCCACATAGGAGGCCACACTGGGCATTGTTTCAAGTATGCCCTCTGGGTTTATCTTTACACCTATCTCTCTTGCGTAGATTTGAGGGTATATGTCAGCCGTTGGCACATAGGGCTCAAGCCGAATGGAGCAAGGCAGCAAGCCCAACAGCAAATGGCTCATCGTAGTATTGCCAGCGGCAACCATTGCTATTATGTCTTCGCGGGAGATATTCTTGTCTTCTATAAGTGTGTCTATGAGTTCGTTGATATTTTTGATGACCGCTTGATGAACCGGCTCGAGACCACCTTTCTTGCAAGCATAGATGATTCTCGAGATGACATCTTCTCCGTAGCTGGCTTGCAGATTGTGGGTGCCGGAGACTCCCAGAATCCTGCCGCTACTCATTTCAACTAGTTGGGCTACAACCGTGGTGGTGCCCACATCCACAGCTAAGCCATATGTGGTTTGAGAGGTGTCACCTGGGTCTATTCTCAGTATTTTATAACCCCCTGAATACTTGGCCACTGAGGCGGTCACCTTGAAGTCATTATCCCGTAGTTTTTCCGAGAGCCTTTTTAAACATGGAAGGCCAATTTCGTAAGAATGCCAACCAATTTTCTTGCGAAGCTCCCTTGTGACCCGCTCAATGTCCGAGATATTATCTTCCAAGGTAGGGGCAGGCATTTCTAGGAACATTTTCCTTACAATGGGAGTTGCACCGGCAGTGGCCTCAACCTCTTCGCCTTCTGCGGTGATGATTTTTGCTCCCTCCATCCGGGTCTCAGGAGGGATCAAGACCTCTAGATTATCGTGAACTTGAGTCTGGCATGCTAGAACATAGCCCCTTTCCAGTTCCTCTTCGGAGAAAAAGGCCCTGGCTTGTTCATCGGCCTCAGCATTGCCTGCGGTAATCTGTACCCTGCACTGGCCACAGACCCCTTCTCCTCCACAAAGGTTCTTAATAAATACATCAGCCTGCCGGGCTGCCTCGGCGAGTGTTGTGCCCTCATCCACAATGGCGGATCTATTTACCGGCATGAAGGTAACCATGTATTTAGCCATTAGTATTCTCCAATAATTGGGCTTACAGATTGCATTCGCAAGCCGCAGGATATAACGACAGATTACTTATGTGAAAAAAATTCCGAATTGTCATTTATATAGTAGAAGGAGTAAAATGTGAATCAAATTTTGTTTTGAAGATTTCAGGAGAAGGACCCATGGGTAAACAGGTAATTGAATTATCAGACCAAGAGGTCATGCGGGTGGAATCCATTTTAATGGATGAAGACGAGCAAGAAGCTCTAAAGTTCATCAAGGAAGTGATTCGTCCCAAGTTGAGAGCAAAAGGAAGTACCACGCTGGACTCAAGTAAAGGAACAGGCATAATAACCTAGCTTTTACTCTAGCCGTGGCCCTATAGTATTTTGACTTCACTCAGCCAACCCGGCCGAGCCCTGTTGGCCTCCTCAATGGCTCCAGGAGAGCCCATTACC
>CAZAKC010000003.1:0-66389 GCA_964485655.1 uncultured Desulfobacteraceae bacterium | reverse complement strand
TGGAGCCACCGTGCGGGATCGAACCGCAGACATCCTCATTACGAGTGAGGTGCTCTACCATCTGAGCTACGGTGGCTCTACATTTTGAAACTAATATATAGTCTTTCTAGTATGTTGTCCACGATTTTTTAGATGCAATATCCTGGAGAAAATACTAACTTATCATCTTGAAAGAAAAAAAGGAGATGTGGTCATGGCAAGAGACCCCAAAGATTATATAATTTTTCCGCTCGACGTATCTGATTATGATCGGGCAATGGCCTATGTAGATAAGCTCTCCGAATATGTCGGACTCTTTAAAGTGGGCCTCGAACTCTTTGTAAGCCACGGGCCGACAATACTAAAGTCCATCGGAGACGCTGGTCCGGCCAGGGTATTCTTAGATCTTAAGTTACATGATATCCCCGCTACGGTCCAGAGGGCCTTCTCAGCAACATCCAGATACGGCGTGCGCTTTGTTACTATACATTGCGATGCAGGCGAAGAAGCGCTCAGGATGGCTACTACGGTATCTGACGGCAATACACAAATCCTGGCAGTGACAGTTCTTACTAGCATGGATACTGATTCCCTTCTTGCATTAGGCTATGATCCTCAATACGCAAAGGACATATCCGGCCTTGTATTGAAGAGGGCGCAACTGGCAAAAAAGGCAGGCTGCCACGGCATAGTTTGCTCTGGTAGAGAGGTTTCCCATCTGCGAACTACCCTGGGACCTGATTTGATCATGGTCACCCCAGGTATCAGGCCTTCGTGGTCTGTTATTGGCAGGGATGACCAGAAACGAATTGTTACACCCTCCGAAGCGGTCACGCTGGGGGCGGATTATATTGTTATCGGCAGGCCTATCCGCGATGCCCCTAGCCCACGAGATGCAGCTAAAAAGGTGGCTGACGAAATAGGCAGCGCTCTCAAATAGCCGCAGATCGGCCTTTTGACGAGTCGTCAGGCTCTTGTTTGACAAACTTTCCTTGCTTCAACGCGATACTTGAAAGTTAATGGGCCAACAATGGACGACGCGAACTTTAAGGAGGCGAATCTTGTCAAAAAAAGCTCTCAGAAGGGTTGAGGAACTCATTCGTGTCATGTTTTATGCCCTTGCTCACAGGCCGGACGAATTTGGTCTCGCACCGGACGCCCGGGGTTTTGTAAGCATTAAAGACCTCATTCAGGCCTTTCATGAAGAGCCTGAATGGAGATTTGTGAGAGAATCGGATCTCAACGAGGCCCTTATCCATGACCAGCAGGGACTCTTCTATCTGGAAGGGAATCGAATAAGGGCAACACAGATACATTGGGAGCTTGATCTTTCTCCGCCCTTCGCCCCTGCCTACAACATTATCTTCACTCCTATCAGGAGGAGGGCTCACCACCATGTTTTTAAAACCGGACTAAGGGCCCCCGAAGGGCGGTGGATAATCTTATGTATTAATAAGGAAATGGCTATCCGAATAGGAAAGAGGAGAGATACTTCGCCCGTTATTTTGGAAATACGAGCAGTTGATGCTCACAGGGATGGCGTAGAGCTTTTTCGCCTTGGCTCGCTTTTCCTTGCAAAGGAAATTTCCCCGAAGTATATTGGTGGACCACTTCCTCCAAAGGAAGAGCCCAAGAGGGCTTCACAATCCCCTGGGCAAATAACAAAGGAGCTAATGGATCTTGCTGCAGGGACTTTCGTCCTGGATGTTACCAGGGACCCTGATCGCCAGAGGCGGATAAAGGGGCGAAAGCCCAAAGGCTGGAAAGAGCAAGCACGCAAGATACGAAGAAGGAGAAGGTAATCCGGAGGAACGTAAATGTGGACAAAATGGGCCTTGTTGACTGATCTTTACCAACTGACCATGGTGGGAGGCTATGTTAAGGAAGGGAAAACAGATCAGTGGGCGAATTTCGATTACTTTTTCCGCAAGGTTCCTGACAACGGTGGCTACTGTATTGTGGCAGGACTGGACGATGTGATCAGATACATCAAAACGCTGCATTTCACCCAGAAAGATTTGTCCTATTTAGAACGCACAGGGATGTTCTCCCATGACTTCATCCTCTATTTGAAGGAATTCAAGTTCTCGGGTGACCTTTGGGCTGTGCCAGAAGGAACCGTTGTTTTCCCCCATGAGCCCCTTATTCGGGTGACTGCTCCCCTGCCCCAGGCCCAGCTTATCGAAACCACGCTGTTGAACATAATGAATTTCCAAACCCTGATAGCCACCAAAGCGGCAAGAATCCGGTGTGCAGCCCAGGGGGACCCGGTAGTGGACTTTGGCCTCAGGCGGGCCCATGGTCCTGATGGAGCGCTAATGGCATCGAGGGCCGCTTATATCGGGGGCGTTGAGGGGACCTCCAACGTCCTCGCAGGCCAAATATACGGTATACCGGTACGAGGCACGCACGCCCACTCCTGGGTAGAAAGCTTTCCTAGCGAACTGGAGGCCTTCAGGGCCTATGCCCGCGTGTACCCGGACTCCTGCGTGTTGCTTGTGGATACATACGATACCCTTAGAAGTGGCGTTCCCAACGCAATAAAGGTGGGAAAGGAATTAGAGGCTCGGGGCTATCGGCTAAAGGGCATTCGACTAGACAGTGGAGACCTGGCCTATCTCAGTAAAGAGGCCCGGAAAATGCTAGACGCGGGCGGACTTGAGGACGCTGTCATAGTAGCCTCAAGCGACCTGGACGAATGGATCATAGAGAGTCTTAAAAGCCAGGGGGCATGCATCGATCTATGGGGCGTGGGTACTCGCCTGGTCACTTCCTATTCCACCCCTGCCCTAGGAGGCGTGTATAAACTCACGGCGCTCGATGAAAACGGAAAAAAGATGGTGCCTAAAATCAAGAGGTCAGACAATCCAGAGAAGATCACAAACCCTGGTGTAAAGAAACTAATTAGAGTATACGACAGGCACGGACAGATGAGAGGTGATGTACTGTTTTTAGATGACGAAAAGCTACCTGAAGGCCGATCATTCCGTGTGTACCACCCTATGTTCGCCCACGTCTTCAAGAACTATCCACGCCATTTTTTACTCAAAGAACTCCTGGTCCCTATATTCCAGCACGGAGAATTGGTATACCAGAGCCCATCGCTTCACGAAATCAGGGAGCACACCATAGCAGGCCTGGACCAACTCGACGACGCATACAAGCGCTTTCACAATCCCCACACGTATCATGTCAGCCTGAGTTCGAACCTGTTCAGGACAAAACAGCGCCTTTTAAGAGAGGCGGCCAAGACCGTTGTAACAGCATCCAATTCATGACAGACATCGATACTTCAAGATCCAGCCTACCTCATGGATGAAGCGAGCGCTCTGCTTGCTCCCATCCCAGATGGCTCTTCTCTAACACTATCGTTACAAGATCTCCCGCCTTGGCCTTTGAGGAAACAAACCGCAGCGTTATGTAATTGTCCGTTAACCCGCGGCCGAGGACATAGCCCTTGGCCGGATCTGTACCTTCTACCAGCACCTGGAATTGTTGGCCTATGCAGGATCTCCAGAATTCATTTCGTTTTAGCTTGCCGATTTCTCTCAGTGCTGCCGCTCTATCTTTGATAACTTCCGGCTGCACCTTATCAGGTAGCATCGCTGCAGGCGTGTCCTTTCTAGGAGAAAATGGAAAGACGTGGACATAGGACACGGGGATGTCCTTGATAACATCACAGGTATTTTGAAAGGCCCTTTCTGTTTCACCCGGAAACCCCACAATAACATCAACGCCAATAGCAGCAAGCGGGATAGAATCTTTTATCTTGCCTATAAGCTCGCAATATTGTTCAGGCGTGTACGTCCTGCCCATAGCCTTTAGTATTCTGAAATCACCACTCTGGAGCGGAATATGGAAATGTCTGCATAGCCATGTCTCGGATTCCATCATTTCAATCAAACCTTTTTCTACTTCCCCTGGCTCAATGGAACTCAATCGTATCCTCAGGGGCAAGTTTTCACGGCCTATGGCCTCAAGCAACCTGACGAGGTTTGTCTCTGGCTGGAGGTCTACCCCATATTTTCCCAAATGAATTCCAGTAAGCACTACTTCCTTGTAACCTTCCTCGGCCAGTGATCCGAGCATCTTCAGCACATGACCAGGCTCAAGGCTTCTGTAGGGACCTCTTGCCCTAGGAACTATACAATAGGTACAGCAGGACTCGCAGCCATCTTGTATCTTCAGATAGGCCCTTGTCCTCTCACCGAACTTACTCGCCTTCATTGGGACAAGAGGCCTCCGACCTTTATCAAATTGATCCACCAGAAACCTTCGCCCACTCAGGTAATCATCCCCCATAATGATAGACGGTAGGATATCTTTCAGCCTATTTCCAACTATCATCCTGAGGCCCTTGATCTTTTCCAGTTCATTTGGGTAGGCCTGCGCATAACATCCGGTGGCAACAACAGTGGCCTTTGGGTTGCTTCGTATGAACCTCCTTATTGCTTGTCTGGACTGATGCGAGGCCTTTTGAGTCACGATACACGTATTTACTATCGCCACGTCATAGCCCTCATCTACACTGACCTCTTTCCACCCCCCATTTTCAAGTGCTGTTCGAAAATAAGCAGATTCCCACTGGTTTACCTTGCAGCCCAGGGTAAATATTACAAAAGTCTTTTTTTCTTTCTCAGAACGCATGGCTTTAATATCAAATACCTAATACTGAACCGCAAAATCATGAAGAATTTACTTCTGACCTAGATATCCTTTTTTAGAAATTCCGCGGTTCTTTAATACGGGTGATAAGGATTGCCTTGTCCACGGTTGGCAAGGTGACTCAGGGCGTTAGTAAAGCAGACTCCTATTAAACTTTACCGTCATGGCATGGGCTGGACATGCTATTACACACACTTCACAGGCGCTGCATTTTTGATGGTCAAAAATCACTTCCATCTCTGGTCTCTTGATATAAAGGGCCCCCGTAGGACATACAGCAGTACAGGCTCCGCAGTGAAAGCACAGTTCTTCATCGCGCTTTATGTCCTGCCCTATACTCTCCACCTTTATGCCAAGGCTTCTAAGGTATCTAAGGCCCTGCTGGAAATTCTTTCTCTGGCCCCGTAATTCAAGTACCAATAAGCCCTCTTTGCGAGGATAAATCGTAGCCTTCAAGATATTAAAGGACAGATCGAACTTCTGAACCAAATTTGATACCACCGGTTCATTCACCAACTTCTTGGGAAACCTCAATGATAAAACCTTGGAGTACATTTCACCCCTCCTGTCCCTTTCCGGCTGTCTGACACGTAAGAGAGCCCTAGGCGCCCCTCACAGCCTTAATTGCTTTTTCAAATCCGGGCAGGGCCCTTTCTATAACCTTATCGCTCACGCAATAGGCGATTCTTAGGTGCCCGGGTCCACCAAACCCGCTGCCTGGCACCGTTAATATGTTCTCTTCTTGGAGCTGTCTTACAAACTCGATATCATCCTCGATGGGTGTCCTGGGAAAGAGATAAAAAGCTCCTTCTGGCTTATAAAACTCGTAGCCGAAAGACTCAAACGCATCACAAAGCATATCCCTTCTCTTCTGGTATACTGAAACGTCTACTCTCTCTGTTAGCAGTCTGGCCACTGCCCTTTGCATCAGCGCTGGAGCATTTACATACCCCAAGGTCCTGTTAGAAAGTACCATACCCCCGACCACCAATTCTTTGTCCGTCACTTCCGGATGAACTGCCGCATAACCTATTCGTTCACCAGGCAGAGAAAGATCTTTGGAAAAGGATGTGGCTACAAATGTCTCATCGTATATATCGAACACACTGGGTACGCTCACACCGTCGTAGACGATGTTCCTGTATGGCTCATCAGATATGAGATAGATTACCTCACCTCTCTTCTGGCTGTAATGTCTTAACAGATCGCCCAGGGCCTCGAGTTCCTTCTTCTTGTACACACGGCCCGTAGGATTATTGGGGGAATTAATTAATACCGCCTTTGTCTTCTCTCCAATGGCCGCCTCTATTGCTTCTATATTCAATGAAAAATCCGGTTTCGTGGGCACTAACCTGGCAGCCCCCTGGTGATTATCAAGATAAAAATTGTACTCAACAAAATAGGGCTTTGGTATTATGACCTCGTCCCCCGGATTCACAATGGTCTTTAGTATGACATTCAGGGCACCTCCTGCGCCTACACTCATTACAATTTCGTCAGGCCCAAATTTCGCCTTATTAAAAGAATTCAGGTAATCGGCTACCGCCTGTCGAGTCTCAGCGAATCCCGCATTTGGCATGTAACCATGAACGCCAGGGCTCTCATCTTCTATCAGCTCTTTAAGGACCTCTCTAAAGGCGACCGGGGGCTCCAGGTCCGGGTTGCCCAGGCTAAAGTCAAAAACGTTCTCCTCACCATATTTCTCTTTTCTGATCTTGCCCTCCTCGAACATTTTCCGGATCCAAGATGATCTCTTTATTGCCTCCTGAATTCTTTGTGATACAGCCATTAAATACCTCCTTATCTTTTTTTCCTTTTTAACAGCTTATCATTTTGAGGAATAAGTAACCATACCCTTTTCCTTTTGCTTGTCAATCAAAAAGCCGAGGCGGCCTTAGATTCCATGGAGGACACCAATTGTGATTGTCTAGTGATCATAATCCACCTTGACACTGTTATGGGTTTTGATTACTTTTAAATTAAAATAAAATGGTATCAAAGGTAGATTGAACCCAAGAATATCGACACACTGGTTTCAGAGGAAAAAGCTAGCCATGAGCCAAAAGAGGCCGACCATAGCGATTCTTACAGGTGGGGGCGATGTCCCGGGTCTTAACGCATGCATTAAGACCTTAGTCTACCGAGGCAGCAGTGAGGGATTAAGGGTCCTCGGAATCCGTCGAGGATGGGCTGGCCTGCTCGAATATAACCCTGGGGATCCGGACACTGCACCCAAATGCGTGAGTGAGCTTTCCCCTGCAGAGGTCCGGACCATCGATAGGTATGGTGGAACGTACCTTCATACTTCCAGGACAAACCCTAGTGCCACGCGCAAGAAAGATGCACCGGAATTCCTCAAGGGACGATTCCATACTGATGAAGACATAGTGGATTTCACTGACCATGTGCTGAATAATCTTCAGGCCCTGGAGGTTGATCTCATAATACCAATAGGTGGAGATGACACTCTCAGCTTTGCTGAAAGGCTTTCGGCCGAAGGCTTCCCTGTAATTGCCATTCCCAAAACCATGGACAACGATGTCTTTGGCACCGATTATTGCATAGGCTTCTCAACTGCTGTTACTAGAGGCGTGAGCTTTATTCACGCCTTACGAACCTGCGCTGGGTCCCACGAGAGAATAGCCGTCATCGAGTTGTTCGGAAGATACTGTGGAGAGACATCTCTTGTCTCTGCCTATCTGGCAGGGGTGGACAGGGCAATTATTTCTGAAGTCCCTTTTGACCCTGAAAGATTGGCTGAACTAGTTATGAGGGACAAGAAGGCCAATCCAAAAAATTACGCTATGGTGACAATATCAGAAGGAGCCCGCATGATAGGCGGGGATATGTTAGCCTCGGGAGAATCGGATCCATTTGGACACAAGAAGCTGGGTGGAATTGGAGAGAAAACCGGCGAACTCCTCAAAGAACTCACTGGGGAGGACGTCTTAAATCAGCGCCTTTCTTACCTCATGAGAAGTGGTCCCCCCGACTCACTTGACCTCATGGTTGCAGTTAACTATGCAAATATGGCCATTGATCTTTTCTTGAAGAAAACATTCGGAAGGCTTGTTGCATTGAGCGGGGGCATTTACACTGACATCCCCATCAGTACCATTGCAACGGGTCAAAAACGAGTCGATGTAAGAGAGCTTTATGACGTAGAAGAGTACCGCCCCAAGGTCCGGCATGTTGGCGGCAAGCCCATGTTTCTTTACTGATGGACAATTATAGGAGATGATCTGGGTACTACGGCGTCCTACTGAATCCTGTCCCTCCGTAGCAAGACAGGTAGCACGCCTTCCTGGTTAAACCAAACAAATCAGGGTATCCTGGAAGAATAGGAATTCAGGGCCAGAGGATTCCTCGGGCTCGTCCGGATTTGTGATGATTATGGGCATCAGTGTTAAAAGGAGAAAAACTCGTAAAATAATGGTTGGCAACGTGCCGGTGGGAGGCGGCGCGCCAATAGCGGTTCAGTCAATGACTAACACCCGAACCAGTGATGTGGCTGCCACAGTAGCTCAGATCCAAAGGCTCGAACAGGCTGGTTGCGAGATTATCCGGGTTGCCGTTCCGGACAAGGAATCAGCCTTAGCCATAAAGGACATAAAGGGGGAAATCCAAATCCCTGTTATTGCAGACATTCACTTCGACCACCGCCTGGCTGTCACTGCGGCCAGAGCAGGCGCCGATGCCATCAGAATAAACCCTGGGAACATAGGTGGTGAAAAACCATTAAGACAAGTTGCAGAAGCAGCCGCTGAACATGGCATACCGTTGCGCATTGGTGTTAACTCCGGGTCTATTGAAAAGCAACTCTTGCGCAAATACGGGGGTCCTACGCCGAGGGCCATGGTTGAAAGTGCACTGAATCATCTGGCATTTTTGGAAGAATTGAACTTCTACAATATTAAAGTCTCTCTAAAATCATCCAGTGTATGTGATACCATTGAGGCATATAGACTGTTCAGCCGCATGTCAGATTACCCTCTTCATCTCGGGGTTACTGAGGCAGGTACCCTTTTGCCAGGACTTATCAAAACCGCAATAGGGATTGGAACCCTATTAATGGAAGGCATCGGCGATACGTTCAGGGTGTCCCTTACCTCTGACCCCGTTGAAGAGGTGAGAGCAGCCTATGAGATCTTGAGGGCACTGGATCTGAGGCACAGGGGCCCGGAAATTATTTCCTGTCCCACTTGTGGCAGGTGCGAGATTGATTTATTTCGACTGGTCAGCGAGGTTGAAAATGCCCTCATCGACATTTCAGCACCGCTCAAGGTAGCCATAATGGGTTGCGTCGTCAATGGCCCTGGAGAGGCAAAGGAGGCGGACGTGGGTGTCGCTGGTGGGCGTGGACAGGGTATATTGTTCAAAAAAGGCAAGGTGATGAAGAAAATACGCGAGGATCAACTGGCCGATACACTGATCAAAGAGATAAGAGCAATGGTGGGCCAGTAAGGACTGTGCCGAATCTAGCTATCAAGAGCAACCTGCTCAGGAACTTGATCCTAAGCTGATTAGATACTAATTGAGAAAGGAGGATATCCACATATATGAGGTTCTCTAAATACTTTATCCCGACTTACAGAGAAGTCCCTGCAGAAGCAGAAGTGATCAGTCATCAGCTCATGCTCAGAGCCGGCCTAATCAGAAAACTAACTGCCGGTATTTACACGTATCTACCTGCCGGGCTCAAATCCATAAGAAAAGTGGAAAACATCATAAGAGAGGAGATGAACAGGGCTGGAGCCATTGAACTGTTAATGCCTGCTGTTCAACCCGCGGAGTTGTGGCAGGAAAGTGGAAGATGGAACGTATATGGCAAAGAGCTTCTTCGCTTTCGCGATCGTCACAACCGCGAAGCCTGCTTGGCTCCCACCCACGAAGAAGTCATCACTGATCTGGTACGCAAAGAAATCAGATCCTATAAGCAACTGCCTCTTAATTTCTACCAAATACAGACCAAGTTCCGTGACGAGATAAGGCCTAGATTTGGCCTCATGAGATGCAGGGAATTCATCATGAAGGATGCTTATAGCTTTGACGTTGATGAGGAAGGGGCCAACAGAAGCTACGAGAGTATGTATGAGGCTTATAGCCGTATCTTCACCCGTTGTGGGCTAAAATTTAGGGCCGTCGAGGCAGACAGTGGCGCAATCGGAGGTAGTTATTCCCATGAGTTCATGGTCCTCGCAGACACTGGCGAGGACCAATTGGTCAGTTGCACGAAGTGTGAGTATGCAGCTAATCTGGAAAAGGCTGAGGTAAGGCGGCCGGATGAGGGTTTCAGTTCTGCGCAGGCCAATGGCCAGGATGAAAGCCCTCTTCAGGAGGTGATGACCCCTGAAATCAAGACCATTGATCAGCTAGCTGAGCTTCTTTCCATTGAGCCGACCGAGCTTTTGAAGACATTAATCTACGTTGCTGACGGCGAGCCCATCGCGGCACTGGTAAGGGGGGATCATGAGATCAACGAGACCAAGCTTAAGAACCACTTGGGTGCTGACGTCGTAGAATTAGCAGCCCCGGAGGTAATCAAGGAGGTTACTGGTGCCCCTACCGGCTTTGCAGGGCCTGTAGGCCTTAAGGTCAAACTCATAGCAGATTACAGTGTCAAGGATACTACAAGCTGGGTAACCGGCGCAAACAAGAAGGACATGCATTTGTTAAACGTGAAGCTGGGACGTGACTTCCAGGTGGACGAATTCGCAGACATCAGACTGATCACCCCATCTGATCCCTGTCCGAAGTGCGGGGGCCCTATCGTGTTCAGCAGGGGCGTTGAGGTGGGCCATATATTTAAGCTGGGGACAAAGTATAGCAAGGCGCTGAAGGCACTGTATCTGGACGAAAAAGGTCAAGAACATCCTATCGTAATGGGATGTTACGGAATAGGAGTGGGAAGAACGGTGGCTGCTGCCATTGAACAGAACCATGACGATCTGGGAATCATATTCCCTATCCCCATTGCGCCTTTTGAGGTGGTGATATTGGCTCTTCAAATGCATGATCCAGAAGTCAGAGAAGCTGCGGAAAACCTCTACCATGCACTCCTAGAAAAGGGGGTAGACGTGCTCCTTGATGACAGGGACGACAGACCTGGTGTAAAATTTAACGATGCGGACTTGATAGGCATTCCCATCAGGGTAACAGTTGGCCAGAAGCGCCTCAAAGAAGGAAAAGTCGAATTGGAAGTAAGGAACGAGAAACAGACATTGACTGTTGAGATGTCCGAAGCAGTATCGAGAGTAATAAGCATGGTCCAAGAGCTATATGATTCGATTCACTGACATAACAAACCAGATACTCAAGTACCATCCAAATGCCAACCTGGATCTGGTGGAAAAGGCTTATGTTTACTCGGCTAAGGTTCATAAGGGCCAGGTGAGACTCTCTGGCGAGCCTTATCTATCTCACCCCCTTGAAGTGGCATATATACTGGCCACCATGAAAATGGACACTATCTGCATAGTCGCAGGCTTGCTCCACGACACGCTTGAAGATACCGAAGCAAGTTACGAAGAGATCAAAAGGCTCTTTGGCGAGGAAACAGTAGTAATCGTAGAGGGCGTAACCAAGATAAGCCGTATGAAATTTTCCAGCATTGAGGAAAGACAGGCAGAGAACATCAGAAAGATGATACTCGCCATGTCCGCAGACATCAGAGTTATCTTGGTCAAGCTTGCTGATCGCCTGCATAATATGCGTACCCTTGGATACCAACCTCCTGAAAAACAGAGGAGAATTGCACAGGAAACCCTGGACATTTATGCACCTCTTGCTGGACGAATGGGTATTTACTGGATTAAGTCTGAACTTGAAGACCTGTGTCTTTATTACCTCGAACCCGAGGCCTATGATAGAATAAAAAATGAAATAGCACGAAAAAAGGGGGAAAGGGAAAAGTTTATCCAGGAGATTTGTGGGCTGATCTCCCGTAAGCTCTCTGACCTTGGGATAAAGGCAGCCGTAAAAGGCAGACACAAACATTATTACAGTATTTACAGAAAGATGAAAGACCAAAACCTGAATGTGGACCAGGTTTACGACATCCTTGCGTTTCGCGTTATAGTGGACTCTGTAAAGGAATGCTATGAGGCCTTAGGCCACATTCACTCCATGTGGAAGCCAGTACCCGGACGATTTAAGGATTATATCTCTGTACCTAAAATGAATATGTACCAGTCCCTGCACACCACAGTCATAGGCCCCTTAGGCGAGGTGATGGAGGTCCAGATACGGACGTGGGAGATGGACGCCATAGCCGAACATGGAATTGCGGCTCACTGGAGATACAAGGAAGGCGCAACTACAACCAAGACCGATGAAAAACAGTTTGTTTGGTTGAGGCAACTCCTGGAATGGCAGCAAAACCTCAGAGATCCCGTAGAATTCCTTGAATCGGTCCGAATGGACCTCTTCCCCAATGAGGTTTATGTGTTCACTCCCAAAGGCGAGGTCAAAGAATTTCCCAGGGGCGCCACCCCTGTTGACTTTGCGTACAGTGTTCACTCTGAAGTAGGGCATCACTGCATGGGCGCCAGGGTAAACGGAAAGATGGTCCCTTTGCGATATCAATTGAAAAACGGCGACGTGGTGGAAATAATAACCTCGCCCAAGGCACACCCCAGTAAAGACTGGCTTGAGTTCGTCAAAACTCCCAAGGCAAGGACCAAAATAAGGCAGTGGATAAACAGTCAGGAACGCGAAGAGAGCATAGCCATTGGCAAGAGCATCCTGGAAAGAACTATTGAACAGACCCAGGGGCTTGACTGGCCCTCCTTGCAAAAAAATACCCACCTTCTGGCGGTTGCAAATGACTTGTCACTTCATAGCCTTGATGATTTGTATGCCCAAGTAGGCCTTGGTAAGATATCTTCAAAGCAGGTTGCGGGGCGCCTCAGGCAAAAACTGGGGCTGGAGGAGAAAGGGCCTGGCATTGTCTCCAAAATGGTGAGGCGCCTTAAAAGGCGGAAACCCGCTCAGGCGGTGAAGGTTAAAGGCGTAAGTGATGTACTGGTAAGATTCGCCAACTGTTGTAGTCCCTTACCCGGAGAGCCAGTGGTAGGTTACATTACAAGGGGAAGGGGAATTACAATACACAACAAGGATTGCAGGCACATTCACGATGCAAATCCCGAAAGGTTAGTAGATGTTACATGGGAGTCTACCAATGAGGATGTCTACCTCGCAAGATTACGGATCACCAGCATGGACAAAAAAGGTATCCTTGCTAATATCAGTGCAGTAATTGCCCAAAAGAATGCCAACATAATTCAGGCAGAGATCAAAACAACAGCCGACAAGAAAGGTATTGCCCTGTTTGTCATAGAGGTGGAAAATTACGGCCATTTAAGGGAGATAATGGATTCCATCAAAAAGATAAGAAATATAATAATGGTAGAACGGATTTAGGGTTTTACAACACGGCCCGATTTTATACAGTTAGTGCAGACCCTGATCCTTTTGATTCTGCCATTCTGCACTGCTCGCACCTTCTGGAGATTTGGCAGCCACCGGGTTTTGGTTTTATTATGAGCGTGACTCACATTATAACCCACCATGGGCCTCTTACCACAAATCTCGCACACCTTTGCCATAAAGCAATTTCCTCCAATTTCCGAAATAAGCTTAGGGGCCTCATATGGCCCCTCTCGCTCCCAAAATTTTATATATATCAGGTTCTAACGTCGATGACAACAAATTTTTACGGATAGCGACATGACGGACCCCAAATTCCGCCCTTTATCATCTAATTACAACTTTGTTCCCCGCGATGTCTTCCAGATTCATCTCATGGGGATCTGCGGAACTGCAATGGCAGCACTGGCCGGAGGACTCAAAGAACTGGGCTACCAGGTAAGGGGCTCTGATCGCAATGCGTACCCTCCGATGGGCACTTTCCTCAAAGAGAGGGGCATACCCATACTTATGGGGTTCGCACCTCAGAACCTTCATCCCCAACCTGACTTGGTAGTTGTTGGTAACGTGATCACCAGGGACAATCCGGAAGTTCTAGAACTGGCAAAGCTTGCCATACCCTTTATCAGTTTTCCCCAGGCTCTCAACTATTTCGTGATGAAAGACAGCAAAAGAATTGTGGTAGCAGGAACCCACGGGAAAACAACCACATCCTCCCTGGTGGCGTGGCTCCTTCATAGCTCTGGGGTGAGATCCGGCTTCATGATTGGAGGCATTCCAAGAAACTTCGATAAAGGTTTTAGCTTGGCCAAAGGACCGTATTTTGTCATAGAAGGCGATGAATATGACACGGCCTTTTTTGACAAAGGCCCCAAGTTTTTCCATTACCATCCCGACAAGCTGATACTCACCAGCATAGAATACGACCATGCGGATATATACGCCTCTGTCGAAGATATAATCACGAACTTCCGCAAACTGGTCTCCCTTGTACCTGCGCAGGGTCATATTATTGCCAATGCAGATGATCCCAATGTCATGGACGTTATTAGCGAGGCAAACTGTATGGTTGTGACTTACGGAACCGATAAAGGTGCAGACTTCCGGCTTGATAGTATAGAGGACCAAAAAGCCGGGAGGCTGTTATCAATAAGGACCTCATCGAACAGATGCCTGACCATGAGTACACCTGTCTATGGCAGGCACAACCTGTTGAATCTTACAGCCACCGTCGCGCTTGGCAGTGTTATGGGCTTGCCCGAACGCGATATTGCAAAGGCTGCGGCTACCTTCAAAGGGGTCAAGAGAAGACAGGAGACAGTGGGAGAGGAAAGAGGGATTCTGGTTCTGGATGACTTTGCCCATCATCCTACTGCCGTCAGGGAGACGATTTCTGCTGTAAAAAAGGCCTTTCCCCAGAGAAGATTGCTTGCTGTGTTCGAGCCCCGTTCAAATTCCAGCAGGAGAAATGTATTTCAGAGAGAATACGCAAGATCATTTCTTGATGCAGACTTAGCAATGATTCCCGATCCAATAATGGTTGCCAGGATCCCACCTGAACAAAGGTTGTCCTCCACGCGCCTTGTTGAGGAAATCAATGTCAATGGCACAGAGGCATATCACTCCGCCGATGCGTCGGGGCTGCTTCGGTTACTCCTTAAGAAGGCCAGAGCCGGCGATGTGGTGCTTTTCATGTCCAACGGAGACTTTGATAATCTTCCTCGTAGATTTCTTGCTGCCCTCAAGCACTGCGCAAACTAGCAAGGGCCTCATCTAAGATATTAAGACCCCGCTCCAACTGCTCTTCCTCAATGGTTATGGGCATGAGAGTCCTTATTACATTGCTAAGATTCCCACACGACAGGATGATCAATCCTTTTTCAAACGCCATTTGCACCACCTTTTTCGCCTCATCTGCTGCAGGCTCTTTGCTTTGGCGGTCCTTGACCAGTTCTAATGCAAGCATGGGCCCGAGTCCCCGAACTTCTCCTATGATTTCGTATTTATCCTTCAGGCCCTCAAAGGCTGACCTTACCTTCTGGCCCAGGACCCTAGCCTTTTCGACCAGATTATCCTCCTCTATGGTTTCAAGCACTGCCAGGGCAGCAGCACATGAGAGGGGATTTCCACCATAGGTCCCACCCAATCCCCCCACATGGGGTGCGTCCATGATTTCTGCCTTGCCTGTAACAGCACTCAAAGGCATACCAGCAGCAAGGGACTTGGCGGTAAGTATCATGTCAGGTTCTACCTCAAAATACTCTGAGGCAAATAAATAACCGGTACGGCCCATACCCGACTGGACCTCATCCATGATGAATACGATTCCGTTTTCCTCACATATCTGCTTAACCCTCTTAAAATAGTCCTTCGGAGGGACAATAAAGCCTCCCTCCCCCTGGACAGGCTCAGCGATGATTGCAGCAACCTGGTCACCAGAGACCTGATTGATGAAAACTCCCGTGAGTTCGTCAGCACAACGGATATCACAATCGGGATATGTGGTACCGTATTTACACCTATAACAATAGGCAAATGGAACCCGGTAGATCTCAGGTGCGAAGGGTCCAAATCCCCACTTGTAAGGTTTTACTTTGCTTGTAAGGCTCATTGCGAGAAGCGTTCTCCCATGAAAGGCGTTTTCAAACGTGATAATGGCCTGGCGTCTGGTGTAGTATCTGGCTATCTTTATTGCGTTTTCCACAGCCTCTGCCCCACTGTTGGCAAACATTGTCATCTTTGGAAAATCACCGGGCGTCACCTCGTTTAGCCTCTTTGCAAGCTCTAGGTAAGGCTCGTACATCGCTACATGAAAACAGGTATGAATATATTTATCTGCCTGTGACTTTATGGCATCGACCACCCTCGAAGCACAGTGCCCAACGTTCTGCACCCCGATTCCACCCGCAAAATCAATATACTCTCTCCCTTCGGTATCCCGGATGAGTGCACCCCTTGTCTCCGCTACAAAGACATTATGAGTATTGAACACTCCACGCGGGACATGTTTTTTCCGCAAGGCCTCAAGTTTTTCTCTGTCCATCATTCTACCCCTTGTTTTTAACCGTTCATGCCAAGAATTTACACTACAAATTACCATTTCTAACTTCATTGAGCAGCAAGAAAATAGATTTGAAGATTATTTGATTCGCTCAAAAACATTGCATCAAAACCCTTGCATTCCAGCGGCCCTTTCTATACCTTTCCCAAAGTTGAACATGTCTGGAAACCTTAAGATATTTATAACCCTGTTTTTGGCCGTATTTGTCACCACCATGGGTGCAGGGCTTGTGGCACCCCTATTGCCGGTGTATGCCCATGATTTGGGCGCTGGAGCGTTTCAAATAGGGCTAATATTTGCAGCCTTCTCGGTTACCCGCACCTTTTTTGTGCCTTACTTCGGAAAACTCTCAGATCGCAAGGGCCGTAAGCCTTTCCTTACCTCTGGCTTGTTAGGATATTTTTTACTCTCCCTGGTTTATACCGCAAGTAAGACAGTAACAAGCCTTATACTCTTGCGCCTTGGGCAGGGTTTTGCCTCTGCTATGATCTTACCTGTTGCGCAGGCATATGTAGGCGATATAACTCCGCCCGCAAAGGAAGGCTGGCTGATGGGAAACTTTAACATTTCCATTTATTGTGGGCTCAGTATAGGACCATTGCTTGGAGGAGTCTTAAAGGATTGGTTTAGCATAAAGGTCTCTTTCCTTGGGATGGGAGCTTTAACACTATTGGGGTTTATCCTGTGCTTGGTTTTCCTGCCAAAGGAGAGACGAGCACTACGATCCTTGCCAGGGCATTCAACCCCGTCTGTTCCATATATGCAGCTCATGAAAGATCCTGCCATCTCCTCTCTCTTCATTTTCAGGGCCTCATTCACTATCTGTGTTGGCATTACCTGGGCATTTATTCCTTTGCTTGCCAGTATACGAATGGGACTATCAAGTTCCATGATAGGGCTTGTTGTGATGATAAATGTTTTGGTAGCCGGATTGCTTCAAACTCCCATGGGCTATGCTGCTGACCGTTATAATAAGAAGTACTTGGTGGCAGCCGGAGGTATATTGGCAATAGGAGCAATTTTGCTCTTAGATGTAGCCCGCTCGTTTTGGGGGCTTCTGTTTGCTAATGCGCTTTTCGGAATAGGAGGAGGCATTTCCCTTCCGGCGATAATGGCGCTAGCGGTAATTGAAGGAAGGAAGTCAGAGGCAATGGGTTCAATAATGGGACTCTTGGCACAAGCGCACAGTCTGGGGATGTTATTGGGCCCTTTAATCGGAGGGCTGCTATTGGATGTCGCCTCATTTAGAGTGGTTTTTCTTTCAGGAGCCCTTATAATGTGTCTTGGCACCTTGGTATATATTAGAAAGTACAATGAACCACTTGCTTATGTTTCAACACCATAAATGTCTACTCATGGCGTCATAGAGGTTGACTTGTTCAGCGAGGAAGTCGACAGTGCAGATCATCCCAAGGCCATTAGTTTCAGGGCGCTTTTGGAGGATGTGGCAAGGGAGTATAACTGTAACTTACTGCTTTTTGAAGTGGAGCGGGGCACAGTTGCATTTTCCTTTGATAGCGACGAACTCACGGCTGAAATATTGAAGATTCTACAAATGAAGTAAAGGAGATAAGGGGCCAGTAGATCGGTAGAGTGGAATGATGGGAAAATGAGTTCTCATTTTCAAATAGTTAAGATATGAGTAGCGAATTTTTATGCCTTACAAACCCAAACTAGAAAATATCCACATTATCCTCGTAGAGCCCCAGATCCCAGAAAACATTGGGGCTGTGGCAAGGGCTATGAACAACATGGGGCTCAGTGGCCTTGTGCTGGTTCGTCCCAAAAACTGCGATCTTTCGCGTGTGGTCAAGATGGCCACAGGTTCCAGCATCGATATTGTGGAACAAATGGAGGTCCATGACGATTTACTGGATGCCCTTGGCCCCTATCAGTACTTGGTCGGGACAACAGCACGAACAGGTGCCCTTCGCCCTGCCCTAACCAACCCTCGCCTCCTTGCTCAGGACCTCATCTCTATAAGCCAAAACAACCTGGTCGCCCTGATGTTCGGCCCTGAAGACCGGGGCCTTTCCAATGCAGAACTCCGCTATTGCCATACCATCGCCACGATCCCCACTGCACGCTTCTGGTCCCTAAACTTGGCCCATGCTGTGCTGATCTTCTGTTATGAAATATTCATGGCCAGCAGAGAGGAAGAGCCTAAGGCGCTTCCCCGGATGGCAAACAAATTTGAGCTTGAGGGTATGTACGAGCACCTGAAACAGGTATTAATGAAAATAGGATTTATTGACCCTCAAAATCCGGAACACTGGATGCTCAATATCCGTCGCTTTCTCTCCCAGAGGCCTTTGCGGGCCAGGGACGTGAGAATTATTAGGGGTATTTGCAGACAGATAGATTGGTACACGCAACATGCAGCAAAGCAGAAACATATAGAATAGGGATCAAAAGGGGAGAAGAATGCCCATACACCGGATTGGCACTTCAGGCTGGAATTATAAGCACTGGAAGGAGATCTTTTATCCTGCCGATCTTTCCCCAAGAAAGTGGCTTGAGTTTTATTCATCCCATTTCAATACTGTTGAGCTTAATGCTACCTTTTACAGGCTCCCTAAGGTCAATACCTTTGAATCCTGGAAAAACAGGACCCCGGATGGGTTTTTGTGGTCAGTTAAGGCCAATAAATTCATTACACATACGAAAAGACTGAAAGACTGCCGCGAGCCTCTGGACCGCTTCTACACATCAGTCTCCGGCCTAGGTGATAAGCTAGGCCCGATTCTCTTTCAACTCCCACCCAGCCTCACCTACGATGAACAAGTCTTTTTGGACTTTTGTGCCCTCCTTAAACCAAACTATCTGCACACACTGGAGGTACGCAATAGATCATGGCTCGACGACGGGGCCTTTGAAATAATGCGGAAATTCAATATAGCCTTTTGCATATCTGACACTGCTGGTAGGTATCCTTACCATGAGGCTGTAACCGCTGACTTTGTCTATATTAGGTTACATGGATCAAGGAAACTCTATGCTTCAGAGTATACTGTTGAGGAACTTCATACATGGGCCAAAAAAATACTGCACTGGGGGAAGAGAACTTTCTGTTACTTTGATAATGACTTTGAGGGATATGCAATAAAGAATGCCCGAGGATTGATAAATATCCTCACAGAACTGCACTGAGATCCTCTTGATCAGCACGCTGAGGAATATATGCTTTTCGGTTGACTTGCCAAGACATTTCGTATATAGGTTAGACACAATGTCTATTTCTTCAGTGCCTAATATAGATAATGGGGATTCAGGAAAGAAAACAGAGGGAAAAGAGTGAACGCAGGAGGCTGATTCTAGACGCCGCTCTAAAGGTATACGAGGCCGAGGGTTACCATGCCACCACCATGGAAAAAATAGCCGAGGTAGCCGAATTAAGCCGTGCCACTCTTTACCTGTATTTTAAGACCAAGGACGAAATATTTACTTATGCTATTCTTAATTTCTTAGCTTATTTTGAAGAGTTACTCGATAACTTTAGAGCTTACCTTGACACTCATAGTGTGGATTTTCTCAGGGGGCTGTGGGAAATCTTCATAAAATTTTATGAAAGTGACCCAGTGGCTTTCAGCGCGAGTCTTTACTTTCACCAGGGCGAGATGATCCGCAATCTTCCACCGGAGCTTCGTAACCTGCTTGCAGCTAGGGGATCGTTGAATTATAAGGCATTATGTGAAATTATGGAAAAGGGAATCCGCTTGGGTCTTGTTACTCCAGAAGATCCCAGGGCCTTGGCCGAAGTAATCTGGACAGCTTTCTTGGGAATTGTACATCTTGAGCACAGTAAGAAGGCAATGGGCAGGAAATCCCATTTTGAACAGAGCTGCGCCCTTGCGCTTAAGGGCTTACAGCAAGGACTGGCGAGGAGGACAAAGGACCTATGAAAAAGGAAATAACCATCACTGTAAACAGGGATGTGTATCATCTCGCAGTTGATCCCTGGCGAACCCTGAATGAGGTCCTCAGAAATGATCTCAATCTCACAGGCACCAAGCTTGGATGTGGCACGGGTGACTGTGGTGCCTGCACGGTCCTGGTTGACGGCCGGACTGTGTCATCTTGCCTCACCTTAGCCGTGGAGGTAGACGGAAAGGAGATCACTACTATTGAGGGCCTGGCCCCTTCTGGCGAAGAGCTTCACCCTATCCAGAAAGCATTCATAGAGAAAGGCGCTATTCAATGTGGTTTTTGTACGCCAGGGATGGAGCTTTCCGCGTTTTACCTGCTAAAAAATAATCCCAACCCAACAGAGACCGAGATAAGACAGGCCCTGTCCGGCAACCTGTGCAGGTGTACCGGATACAATAAAATCGTTGAGGCCATAGCTGCAGCAGCGAAAGAATTATCTCAAAAGTAAAGGAGCGTACTATGCCACTGCCAAGATTCGAATACTTAGCTCCAAAGACCTTGGATGAGGCCTGCCAGCTACTAAAGGAAAAAGGACCTGACGCCAGGCTCATGGCCGGAGGTACAGATCTGCTTATCAAACTGAAACGCGGGGCTATCCACGCTGGTACTGTTATAGGGCTCAAGAAGATTCCCGGATTGGATATTATTAGAGTGGAACGAAACAGGGGCCTTACCATCGGCGCCACCGCGCTATTGGCCGATGTGGCATCTCATAAAGAAATCATGAAATACTTTCCTGCCGTAGCATATGCGGCTAGTGTCACTGCCAACGTGCAGATCCGTAATATGGGAACGGTTGTAGGTAATCTTTGTAATGCCGCCCCTTCTGCCGACAATGCACCTGTGCTGCTGGTGATGGATGCGGAACTTATAATCGTAGGAACCGAAGGCGAGCGAAAAGTGAAGCTCAATGAATTTTTTAATGGTCCAGGAGCCACAGTACTTAAGCCTGGTGAAATTGTAAGAGAGATATTTGTTCCATGGCCGCCGTCTCATGCCGGGGTTTCTTACCAGCACATTTCACCCAGGAGCAAAGTTGACATATCCGCGGCCTGTGTGGGTGCCTTAGTGGTGATGGAGGGGAAAGTATGCACAGAGGCCAGAGTAGCATTGGGAGCGGTGGCCCCCACTCCGATGCGAGCAAAGAGAGTGGAAAAACTCGTCGCCGGCAATGAGCTGACGGCAGGCCTATTGGATGAGGCCGGCAAGGTGGCTTCAAGGGAGTGTAAACCCATCTCCGACGTGCGGGCTAGTGCTCAATACAGGCGAAAGATGATTGCCGTATTGACCAGAAGGGCACTAGGGGAGGCGCAAAAACAAGCGCGAAATTGAACTCACGGTCAAACAGAGGAGCAGATTCCTGAAAGTTAACAATTTTTTTGGTGTCCCGGACCATCAACCACCAACATTAACGCGAGGTAGGTGTTATGCGTCAGTTTAGTATTGTAGGAAAGGATGTGCCCAGGAATGATGCATGGGCAAAGGCAACCGGCTCTGCCATTTACGCAGACGATATAAAGCTTCCCGCAATGTTGTATGGAAAGATTCTTCGTAGCCCCGTCCCCCATGCGAGGATCTTACACATTGATGTGAGCAAGGCACTCGCTCTGCCTGGTGTAAAATGTGTTATTACTGGAGATGATACGCCGAAGATCAAATATGGAAATTGGAGGCTTTTTCCCGCCACTCAGGACGAATACCCACTGGCCGTGGGTAAGGTCAGGTTCGTGGGCGATGAAGTTGCTGCTGTGGCCGCTGTTGATCCGGACACTGCCCAGGAGGCACTTGATCTCATTCGGGTAGAATATGAAGAACTGCCCGCAGTGTTTGACATTGAATCTGCGATGAAGAAGGGAGCCCCTATAATCCACGACGAATGTCCTGATAACGTTAGCGTTACCCGTAAAATAGAATATGGGAATATACGTAAGGCATTTGCACAAGCAGACTACATTAGGCAGGACACGTTCAGGGTTCATGCCGTGAATCACGCATACATGGAGCCATGCTCCTGTGTGGCAGCATGTGATTTGGACGGAAGGATAACCCTCTGGACTTCAACTCAGACTCCATACATCATCCAATGCCTGCTGGCTTCAACCCTAGGAATGAGGGAAAATGACATCCGCGTGATCAAGCCCTATGTGGGAGGAGGGTTTGGCGGGAAAATGGAATTGAGGAGCTGGGAGTTTTGTGCAGCATTTATTACCAAGAAAACTGGAAGGCCTGTGAAATTCACCCTTACCAGGGAGGAAGAACTCATCGCCGGCCGACGAAGACACCCAATGAAGTTAATCTCCAAAGTGGGATTCAAGAAAGATGGTACACTAGTGGCCAAGGACCTAAAGATTATCCTGGATGGAGGAGCTTATAATAGCATGGGGCCTACCGCTACCTTCCTGTGCGGAAATTTCGGCGCCATGTTGTACCGTTATCCTAACTATCGCTTTTTTGGTCAGCATGTTTATACCAATAAACCGCCTGCAGGTGCCATGAGAGGGTTCGGGGCGCCCCAATCCTTGTTTGCCGCAGAAACGCAGATGAACATGGCTGCTGAAGAACTGGGCATTGACCCCATTGAATTGCGCATAAAGAATGCCATGAGGCCAGGGGACGAGATACCCGATGTAGCCACGGTGTCCAGTTGTGGGTTTACTGAATCCTTAGAAGCTGTGGCCAAAATGAGCGACTGGAAAAGAAAGAGAAAGTCCTTGAAGCCCGGCGAGGGAATAGGCATAGGTTGCTATAGTTTTATCTCCGGAGGAGTTTTTAATTGGTTTAATACCCAATATCCTTTCTCTGCAGCAGAGGTAAGGGTATTTCCTGATGGAACAGCACACTTGCTCACCATGGCTTCCGACATAGGCCAAGGCTCAGACACTGTACTGAAGCAGATTTTGGCTGAAGAGTTGGGTCTTAAAATGGAAGACATAAGGATTACATCGGCCGACACTGCCATTACTCCCCAGGCCGACCTGGGCACTTGGGGCAGTAGGGTTACCCTCATGGCGGGTAACGCTGTCGTGGATGCTGCCAGAAAAATCAAGGAAAAACTCTTTGGTGCTATATCAGCCAGATTCAACCTCAACGTCATCTACGACATGGAGTGCAAGGACGGAAGAGTGTACGCAAAAGGGAGGCCTGACAGAGGTCTGTCCTTTGCTGAAGCGGTGGCCATGGCACAAAAGGCACAAAGGGGACAGCCTCTTGTGGCGAGGGGATATTACACGCCCCGGGGCAAAGGCTTAGTTACGCCCGCCTTCAGCTTTGGAGCCCAGGTGGCCCATGTGGCAGTGGACAAAGAAACAGGCTCTGTGCAGGTCAAGAAGATGTGGACAGCGCACGACTGTGGCACTGTGATAAACCCCATGGCAGTGGAAGGTCAACTCGAAGGGTCAGTTCAGATGGGCCTCGGTTACGCCCTCTGCGAGCAGTTCGCGATGGACAAAGGCAAGACCCTAAACGACACTTTTCTTGATTACAAAATCCCCTCTGCCCTGGATATGCCACCAGGGGAGTCAGTGTGCATCGAAACATACGAAACCGAAGGCCCCATGGGCGCAAAAGAGGCTGGTGAAGGCCTTGTTATCCCAACGGCCCCTGCCATTGCCGAGGCCGTTTATCATGCCACCGGTTACAGGTGCAAAGACCTTCCGCTCACTCCTGAAAAGATATTGAAAGGAATGAAAAAATAGGATCGGATTTTAAAAAGTCACTTTGCAGCACAGCAGATCCTCTATCTCCGCTCTTGAGACCATCCCCTCTCTTATCATGTGAGGTGGCTCTGAGGTCACGTCGAGCACAGTTGTGCCCGGCCCCCCTTGGCACTTACCCCCGTCTATGATTGCATCAATCCTCCCCTTCAGATCTCTTGCCACCTCCTGTGCGCTGAGGCATGGTGGCCTGTTGCTCAGATTGGCACTCGTGGCGGTTATCGCGGACCCCGCCGCCATGGTTAGGGCCACCGCTATGGGGTTACTTGAAATACGCAGCCCTATCTTTCCAGTTCCGCCAGTAATCAGTGGAGAAACTGATGGCTTAGCGTTAAATACAAGCGTGAGCTTTCCAGGCCATATTTCTTGAATTAGAATTCGAGCTGCCCTAGGCACCTCTTTCACGTAATCGGCAAGCTGTGTCTGCCTAGAAATCAAAAGTAGAATCGGATTACCCGAGGGCCTTTGCTTTATTTCAAAAAGCCTTCTTAGCGCTGCTTCATTGCCCGGATCCGCGGCCAGCCCGTAAAAAGACTCTGTGGGGAATGCCACAATGCCGCCACGTGATATTATCCTGACCGCTTCTTCAATGGCCTGCGTGGCTATCTCACCCTGGTCCCCAGCCAGTATCAGAGGGCTCGGCATTGCCTGTAGTCACTTCCTTCGTTTCCTAATGTAAAATGTTTTTCTTAAGTTCCTGTCTATACCGGATAATCCGATCTCGTATTTCCATATACTTGATGGAAAGGATTTCGGCAGCCAATACGGCCGCATTGGTGGCCCCACCAGAACCAACCGCTACGGTGGCAACCGGCACCCCGGGAGGCATTTGAACCGTGGACAGAAGTGAGTCAAGGCCCTGCAGAGGAGAAGAGTCAATGGGCACCCCAATTACAGGTATCGTGGTATAGGCTGCAATAAGACCAGCAAGGTGTGCAGCCCACCCGGCTCCTGCTATTATTACCTCAATGCCTTTGTCTCTCGCCTCCTTAGCATAGACCCTTGCCTCCTCCGGGGTTCTATGGGCAGATAGGACCCTGACATCATGGGGGATGCCAAGTGAGTCCAGCGTCTTTATGCAGGCTGCCATTACCTTTTCATCCGATCTACTCCCCATTATCACCGCAACTTTTGGCCCTTCATATGCCATGTCGTGCTCCTTGATCTGTACGATATTCACTGTTCAGCCTCGATGGTTTCCTAATATTATTTCATTCCTCTCTTTTTCTGCTGACTGCCATTCCTGCAAGTGGATAGATGACCATGCCGGCTAACCAGGCAATGTCTTCGGCAGAAAGAATGTGCTGGATACTTCTGTCGAACAGGATACTTGCCTCAGGCGGAAATTCTTCGTCCCCTTTCCATATTATCAGGGCTACAGGGGCTTTGGGGAAAGCCGATACCACAACCGAAACATCTCCATGCTCAAATGGCTTTGCATCATAGAGGCTACCAGCCAGCTCTCTCATCAGTTCAGGATCATCTCCAAAGGCCTTTAGCAGAGGCTCCTTCGCCCTTTTTACGAAGGCGTCTAAGTAAAACCTACCATCTGGGATCTCCTGATAGGTCACCCATTGGTCTTCGACCTTTGTTCCATGACATCCCTGGAGGTAATGGAGCACGAGGACCTGCTGCTGTATTGGAACTTCTTCGTCACTGCCTGCTACAGAAAATTTCATGGAGGGCCACTCAACATTCAAATCTTTGTTAAGAAACCTTATACGGACAGTTACATTACCTTGCTTATCAACTATAATAGACCCCCCGCTCTGGTCTGCGATCCGCTTCGGATTTGCGGTTTCAAGCTGGGCCTTTGCTATTTCGAAGGCCTTTTTATAATCATCAATTCTTGCCATAACCTTTGCCTCCTGACAACCACTTACAGCCTCTGCCTCTTTGCTCAGCATTAATTTCTGCGATTCTTAATCGAACACCACAAAAATAATATGATACTCTGCATGTGTGCAAGAAAAAATGGATTTGTGTTATAATGCAAAAAAGCGTAATCAAAGCTCAGAGGTGTAGCGCAATGGCGTTACCTTTTTGTCGATGTAACAGGAGTTGGCTTTAATGGCCAGGAAAAGGAAGAAGAGGAAAAAGCTTGCTATCAGAAAGTCCCCGACGTCCAGGAACACCGCATTTAACCCCCTACTTCAAGATGGTACCCCTTTGAAAGAATGGGCAGAAAGGCAAGAGCCCCCTGAGAAGGCCGATATGGCGCCCGACTCAAAGACATCACAAACAGCACCCTCGGACGCCGAGATCTTCCTCAAGGCCGTGGGAGACGTGAAACCGCTTAGAAGCCCGAACACCATAGTTACTCGGTACCCGGATCCGTCCCTGAAGCCACGACATCCTGCCCCAAACGACGAATTGGAGGCCATGACTCATTTATGGGAACTCGTTCACGGGTCAGGAGAAATGGATATAAGCTTCAGCGATGAGTACATTCAAGGATCTGTGAGGGGTTTTGATAGAAAGCTTATGCGGAGACTCAGGAGAGGTGAATTCCCCGTCCAGGATTACCTGGACTTGCATGGCCTCACTAAAAGGGATGCCGAGGTGCGTGTCCGGGAATTTCTGATCCGAAGTTACAGTATAGGCCTTCGGTGCGTATTGCTTATACACGGTAGGGGTCTTAATTCTGAAGACCATATACCAATTTTGAAAGAGAGAATTCCCGTTTGGCTGAGCCGGGGACCCGTGCGAAAACTGGTGCTCGCTTTCTCAACAGCCAGACCCTATGATGGAGGCACAGGGGCCATATATGTACTGCTAAGGAGGAAAAAAGGCAAACCGTACTTGCAAGTTTGACATTTTTTGATTTATAACCACCATTGTATTCCATTTACGAGAAACCCTACCAAGCAGTGAGGCTGTAATGAGACTAGCCATAATCGGGCTTCCCCAATCGGGGAGATCCACCATATTCCGTGCTCTCGCTGGCGCACGGGGAGAACCCGAAACAGGGGATTTCAGCAGAATTGAATCCCATATAAGCACCATCGTGGTGTACGACGACCGAGTGAACTTTCTGACTGATCTCATAAAGCCCAAAAAGACCACGTATGCAAAAATCGAATACTTTTTGCCTGCCGAGATAACCACTGGTGGAGCAAAATCACAATCCGGCCAATGGGCAGAGATAAGAACGTGCGATGCCCTTGTCCATGTAGTGCGCAACTTTTCGAGCCCAGGGGGAAGCGAGCCCACACCCGAAAAAGATTATTGGAAGACAGAGGAGGATATGATCTTAAGTGATCTTTCCGTTATTGAGAAGAGAATTGAGAGACTCGAACTCGACATTAGGAGAGGTAAAAAGGAAGGCGAAGAGGAGTTAGAGTTACTGAGGGCCTGCATGAAATTGCTGGAGCAAGAAATTCCCCTTCGATCAGACAAAGAACTGGCTGCGCACCCTACCCTCAGGGGATTCACGTTTCTATCAGCAAAGCCTCAACTCGTCATTATAAATAATGATGATGAAGATGAAGCTATGCCGCCTTGGAAGAGAAAACCTGAAAATGCAGAGATGATAATAATCCGTGGAAGGCTTGAAATGGATATCGCAAACATGAGTTCTGAGGAAGCCAGAGAGTTCATTGAGGCATACAACATAAAAGAATCAGCCCTGGATCGGACCATCTCCGCATCATACCGTCTTCTGAACCTTATTTCATTTTTCACCGCAGGTGAACAGGAAGTCAGGGCATGGTCCATCCCAGCAGGTACGTCTGCTATTGAGGCGGCCGGGGCTGTGCACACTGATATGAAAAAGGGATTTATCCGCGCTGAGGTGGTGTCATTTGAGGACTTGAAAAAGCATGGATCTTTTCAGGCAGTCAAAAAGGCGGGTGTTATGCGATTAGAAGGAAGGGACTATGTGGTCAAGGATGGCGATATAATACACTTCAGGTTTAATATATAATAACATATAATAACATACATAAGGCGGAAGTTATAGGTAGTGGAATATTGAGATAAAAGTATGCCTGAACCTGTGGCGCCTTGGCCGGGGGGCAGAATGATAATAGATACTGAACGATAAGCCGGGGATAAAATATGGGTAAAATCAAAGTAGGTATTATAGGAGCAGGCGGCTATGGAGGCTGCGGAGCGATCGAACTATTGCACAGGCACCCTGATGCCGAGCTGGCAATTTTAATAGACAAGCAGAACATAGGCCAGAGAATTAGTGACATCTACCCGCATCTTCAGGGTTTTTGTGACCTCACCATAGTGGCTCCGGATTCACCCGAAATACCTCAAGATCTTGATGTGGTATTTTTTGCAACCCCGGACGGGGTTGGGCAACAGTTTGCTCCATCATGGATTAGTAGGGGGACTAAAGTAATTGATTACAGTGGTGATTTTCGCTTCAACAACCTCAAAACATACCTCGGGTATGCCGAGAGAATCAACAAGCCAAAAGAACACAAATCCCCTGAACTTTTGCCTAACGCAGTATATGGGCTCGCCGAGCTGCATCGCGAGGAGATCGCAAGATCGAATCTAGTTGGTAACCCAGGGTGTTTTGCCGTAAGCTGTATTTTGGGGCTGGCCCCCGCTGTTAAATATGACCTAATCGAACCAGAAACAATAGTATGCGATGCCAAGACGGGTGTGTCAGGAGCGGGGAAGAACCCTAATCCGTCGTTTCACTACCCTGCACGTTACGAAGCCATGAATGCGTACAAGATATCCGGTCACCAACATGTCTTTGAAATAGAACAAGAATTGACCCAGTTGAGAGGTCAAGAGATTCGCGTTACCTTCACGCCCCACGTAGTTCCTCTTTGCAGGGGTATACTCTCTACAATCTATGCCAAGGTCAAGCAGGGTGTTAGTTTCAACAAGATCAAGGAAAGCTATGAGGCCTTTTACAGGGAAGATAGGTTTGTAAGGGTATTTGGGCCAGAAAAACCCCAGATTAGCACTGCAGTAAGGGGGAGCAATTTTTGTAATCTTTCATTGAATATGGATGAACGAACCGGGAAGCTCATCGTTGTCAGCTTCATAGACAATCTGGTCAAGGGCCAGGCGGGAAGCGCTGTGCAGAATATGAATATTATGTTCGGGCTGGACGAAGGAGCAGGGTTGATGCATCCGGGAGTGTATCCGTAAACTAATAACTAATACCCCCTTCCTACTATTCTAGCAATCTACCATTCCATTATTCCACTACTGCAGCATCCCCTTTTCTTTCCACCTGATGCCTTGGGCCCCGAGCCTTACACCTATCTAATACACACCTTTCTGACCTGCATAAGATCCGTAATGCCTTCGCAGACCTTTCGGATTCCATCTTGCATCAGTGTGGTCATACCATCCTTTACTGCCTGGGCCCGCAACTCTTCAATCCTTCCCCTATTCTGAATCAGTCGTTTTATCTCATTAGTACAAACGAGGAGCTCATGAATCGCCGTTCTCCCTCTGTAGCCCAGGTTTCCACAATGGGAACAACCTTTTGCCCTATAAAGATAAAAATCGCTATTATATTTAATACCCAGACGTTCAAAGTCACCATCATAAGCCCTGACCATTGCCTCAAATTCTTCGCGGCTGGGGTGGTACTTTTCTTTGCATTTTTCACACAGGGTCCTGACGAGTCTCTGGGCCAATATGCCAAGAAGGGCGTCAGAGAAATTGAACGGATCCATACCCATATCGAGCAGCCTCGTAATGGTTTCTGGCGAACTATTAGTGTGTAATGTGCTAAAGACCAGGTGACCCGTTAGCGAAGCCTCTATACCCATCGAGGCCGTCTCATGGTCCCTCATCTCGCCAACCATTATGACGTCGGGGTCAGCCCGCAGAAACGCCCTCATGGCGGTGGCAAAATCGAAACCGATCTTGGGTACTACCTGCACCTGCCTCAGGCCGTCCTGTGTGATCTCCACTGGGTCCTCAGCAGTCCAGATTTTTTTATCTGGGGTATTGATGTATTTCAGAACAGCGTGCAGCGTCGTAGTTTTTCCGCTCCCAGTAGGGCCAACAACAAGGATCATTCCATACGGCTTGGTGATTATTTCTGTGAGCGCATTGTAGTCCCTTTCGCTCATCCCCATCTTTTCCAGAGGAATAGGATCTCCTGTGGTCAGAAGCCGCAAGACCACGTCTTCATTCTGCCCCGCTGTTGGGATCGTAGCAACACGCAGTTCAATGTCCAGGGGGGCAAATCGCCTGAATTTGATCTTACCGTCCTGTGGAAGTCTCCGCTCCGATATGTCCAGGTCTGCCATTATCTTGATTCTGGAAACAATAGCCCTCTTGTATGTATAAGGGATAGTTTGGTAAACTTGGCAAGCTCCATCTATCCTAAATCGCACAAGTGCATTCTGCTTTCCGTGACGCGGCTCGATGTGAATATCCGATGCGCCTCTGTGATAAGCGTCCACTATCATCTTGTTGACCAATTGGACAATTGCGCTATCTTCCTCACTTACACTCTCCGTCTCCTCTTCATACTCCTCATCGCCTGCTTCCAGCTTGCCAAGGATATCCTCTATACTTCCTGACTCAGCCAGTACCGCAGTGGCCTTGATATCGAAGAACAAATCAATCATCTTGAAGATGTCTTCCTTGAGGGCCACACAGTATTCGAACTGCTTTCCATGGAGTATCCTTTTGATAGCATCTCTGGCAGGCAGATAGCTAGGGTCCTCCATGGCCACAACTATTTTCCCGTCGGACTGGCCCACGGGTGCGAAGACATTGGTTCTGAGATAACTAGGTCTCAGGTTCTTTATTAACTCCCCTGGTATTGGCATCCTTTCATCATAGACGATAAACCGTGTCTTATAGAATGATGCCAGTGACTTTCCGATGTCATCTTTCGCCACCTGGAAATCAGACATCAGAACTGTCTCCACAGACCTCTTGGTCTTCCGGGCCCGTGTCATCGCCTCAGTAAGGTCTTTGTGACTTATGATGTTGTTGGCAATCAGATAATCAAAACGGGTAGGTTTTGTTTTCTGGGCATTTCTGTGGTTATTGAAAATGGCTATACCAAGTACTTTCGCAATCTCTTTAGCTGATGTTTCATCTTCTTTTCCAAAGACATCACCGTTCTTCTTGTTTATGAGCTGAATTACTCCCAAGAGGTATTTATTATAAGTAATGGGAGCCACAAGGACTTGAGTAGTCCTGTACCCGGTTTTCTGGTCCCAGGACTTGTCAAATTTAAGCTGGGGATTAATTGATCTCAGTTCATTGTCGTCATATGCGTCCTTTATATTTACAACGCTCCCCGTCGCAGCGCAGTAGCCTGCTATACTGCTTTTCTCAATTGGCACCCTAATCTCGTTTATTTCATCTCCTGTCTTGAACCTTGATACTATCTGCTTCCTGATTCCATCGACAACGTAAATCGTTATTCTGTCCGCGTCAAAGAGGCTTAGGATATCCTCCTGCAGATTCAGAAGGATGTCGTCAGTATCTCTGGCAGAGTGAATTTTGTTTGTTATATAGTTAAGCTTCTTCTGGAACTCCAGCTCTTCTTCGAGAGTCCTTCCCCTTCTTTCCTCCGCCTCTTTCTTTCTAAGCAATGCGCACATCTCACGATTTATGAAATAGTATGATTAGAAGGGCATCAAAAGCTGATGCTCTCACCCTCAGCGTCTTGCCTTCTGCCTATGGCCTTCTAGGTTTCCCATTAGACAGCAGAAAACAATCTTCAGGCGAGAGCCATTACCCTCATAGCTAGCAGATCCTTGATCTATTGACAAGATTCATTACTATGGACAGCCACCTACTAGCATATCGGTGATTAGGAGTGAATGGTAAAGATTTTTTTGCCACCTCCGCCATTGAAATGTTTACAAACCACGGCAGGTTCGATTATATGATTTAGTCTGTTGGTAGACTAATTTTCATAGCAAAGCAAACGGGTATTAACACATGTGGATAGACACTCATGCGCACCTTGATATGCCTCAATTCGACGAAGATCGCCACCTCGTAATTCAGCGGGCCTTAAGGGAAAATGTGCAAAACATAATTACTGTTGGCGTAGACTACGAAACCTCAAGACAAGCAGTGCAGCTCGCAGAGACATATCCCAGTCTCTGCGCAGCAGTGGGAATCCACCCCCATGAGGCGACGGGATTTGTTGAAGACGACCTGGAGAAACTTGTAGAATTGAGCCAAAATGAAAAAGTGGTTGGTTGGGGAGAAATAGGGTTGGATTTTTTCAAGCTCCATAGCCCGGTTCAGGATCAAATAAAGGCCTTCGACTCCCAACTCCGCGTTGCCGTAGAGCTGAATCTTCCTGTGATAATCCATGACAGAGACTCCCATGAGGACACAATTAGGATACTCAAAAAATTCGCCCGACGAGATAGGGCAGGAGTGGTTCACTGTTTCTCGGGTGATATGGACCTTGCTCAGGAGCTTTTTGCCCTGGGGTTCTTTATCTCAATATCAGGCACTGTCACGTATAAAAACGCAGCCATGATAAGGGAAATAGCCGCTAGGGTAGCCTTGGAAAAATTACTTATTGAAACAGATGCTCCTTTCCTCGCTCCTGCTCCTTTTCGAGGCAAGCGCAATGAGCCTGCTTTTGTAACTATTACAGGCAGGATGATTGCAAAGATCAGAGGAATAAGTGAAGAGAAGTTCGCTGAAGCCACCACCGCTAACGCTAAATATTTGTTCGGGATTTAGTCTTAGCTTCCAAATTTGCCCTTCAATTTACAAAGAGGGGATGATCCCAAAGCGAGCGTAGATGAAACTCAACCCCATCAGCAAAGATAACCCCCTTATTTTGGCCTCCAGGTCTCCTAGGAGGAAAAGGCTCTTGGAACAATTGCAAATTCCATTTCGCATCGAGGTTAGCCAGATAGAGGAACAAAGACGCTCTACCTCACCCTGCCGGCATGCCAGGGCCCTAGGTATTGAAAAGGCTATTACTGTGGCCAGCAAGATGCCACAAAATTGGATACTTGGCGCTGATACAGTCGTGGCAATAGATGATCTCATTCTCGGAAAACCGCAGGACGACAGACAGGCCCGGGAAATGTTAGAGATGCTCAGCGGTAAGGCCCACCGGGTACTCACGGGATTTTCAATTATCGCTCCAGGTCAAGCGCTTGTCCACAGCGAAGTGGTTTGCACGATGGTAAGGGTAAAGAAACTGCAACCAGAAGAAATAACAAATTATATCCGCACTCGCGAGCCTTTTGGTAAGGCTGGCAGTTATGCCATACAGGGGATTGGAGCATTTATCGTAGAGTCTATCTCTGGTTCTTATACAAATGTTGTAGGTCTGCCCCTCTGCGCCCTTGTTAAGGCATTAGTCCGGTGCGGTGCACTGCGTTCCTATCCCTCTGTGTGATCTGGGAGCCAGCCCTTTTGCCTTTGCGATCTGGGCAAGGATAATACCTGTCGCAACACCGACATTCAGGGAATCGATGTCTCTATAGGAAGGGATGCCCACAAGATCATGGCATTTCTTTCTTACCGCCTGTCCTAGACCTTTTTCTTCATTCCCGACCACCAGGGCTATTGGCCCGCTCCAGTCATACTCATAGACAGATTTCGATGCCTTCCCTGCAGTGCCTATAATCCAGTAGCCATGGCGCGCCAGGAAATCCAGCGCCCTGGACAGATTCACAACTCTTGATATACCCAGGTACAGATGACAACCCACGGCCCTTTTAAGCACCCGAGGACTGATGGCGGCAGAGCGATCCTTTGGGATAACAATACCCCTTACCCCAAAAAATGCCGAGGTTCGAATGATTGATGCCAGATTACCTTCGTCTGTTATATGGTCAGCCACAAGGAGGATAGGCTCGTCATTGTCCTCTCCAACCCCCAGAGCAAGCTGCTCCAACTCAGAGTAGCGAAAGTCTTCTGCCACCACAGCAAACCCCTGGTGCGAAATACCTTGGAGAGCCCTGTCCAGTTCAGCTTTAGCCTTGCTGATAACTGGGATATTGTATCTGCGGGCTAGCTCCTTGATCAGGGCAACCCTTCTTCCCTTCCTACCGTTGGCAATCCATACCTCTGTCACCAATTTCGGACCGGCAGGAAGGGACTGAACGGCTGAGTGGAATCCTGGAATGAGCATCGACACCTACCAGAACCTTTCCCTCAGATATTAAAATGTTTGTCCAGGTACGCAATCCTTCGAGGTGTCCTGCATCTGGCTGCGCGGATTATTCCAGTGACATCAGCAATAGCCTCTTCCAATTCATCATTTATCACAAGGTAATCGTAATGCCGGGCTTCACGGATTTCAATTGCTGCCCTTTCAAGTCGCTTCCTTACTGTTTCGGCAGTCTCAGTCCCCCGGGACATGAGCCTATCGCCCAAAACTTCCAGGGAAGGGGGTAGCACGAAGATGAGAATAGCGTCAGGGTATTTTCCCTTTATATTCCTCGCACCCACTGTATCTACGTCCATTAAAACATCAAGACCTTTCTGAAGCTCACTGTCCAGGACCTGCTTGGAGGTGCCATAGTAATTTCCATAAACTTCTGCCCATTCTACGAACTGTCCCCGCTCGATCATTTCCTGGAACCCCTCACGGCTGACAAAGTAGTAATGTACACCGTCCTGCTCGCCTGCCCTGGGTTTGCGGCTTGTATGGGAAATTGAGTAGCCCAAAGCACGTATCCTAGCTCTTACCTCGCGTATGATAGTGGTCTTGCCTGCCCCTGAAGGAGCTGAGATAACAATAATCTGCCCTTTCACCTTCCAGCCCTTTGCATCAACAGTGATTACTCCAGATCTTCTTTAGAAATCGTACAATTCGGACTGAATCGCTGAGCAATTGTCTCGGATTGAATTGCAGAGAGAATTACATGGTTGCTGTCAGTGATTATTACGGAGCGGGTTCGCCTGCCCTGAGTTGCGTCAATCAGTCGCCTCTCCTGTCTTGCCTCATCCCGCAATCTCTTTATTGGGGCCGCATTGGGAGAAATGATGGCAATGACCCTGTTGGAAACCACTGAATTTCCGAAACCTATATTCACCAATTTTGGACTCATCTCACCATCTCCTTTCACTCAACGTTTTGCGCCTGCTCCCTCAGCCTCTCAAGTTCTCCCTTCACCTCTACTGCCAGCTTTGACACTGTGGCATTGGAGGCCTTCGTGCTCAGTGTGTTCACCTCTCTGTTCATCTCTTGAATCAGGAAGTCGAGCCTCCGTCCCACAGGCTCCTCTGCGGACAGATACTTTCGAAACTGCATAATATGGCTTTTCAATCGCACAATTTCTTCCGCGATGTCAGCCCTTTCTGCAAAAAATGCAACCTCCTGTGCTAACCTCACCTCGTCCACCTCTATTTCCTCAACCAGCCGGGAAATCTTATCTTTTAATCTGACCCTGTAATCTTCCACTATCTGAGATGCCATACCCTCTATTTCGCCCAAATAACCCTCAATGTGTTCCAATCTCTCTAAAAAGTCCCGAAAGAGATTTTCCCCTTCTCTGAGTCGCATTTCATCAAGGGATTCAACCGCTTCCCCCAGGAGCTTCAGCAACACCGGCTTGAGTCCTTCAATATCAGGCGTCTCGGTCTCAAAAATAAGGATGTCTTTTAGCTGACACAGGGTATCAAGACTGACTTCAGCTCTCACCCCAAACTTCTCGGCAAGATCCTTAAAAACACTCTTGTAAGACTCTGCGAGCGGCTCATTTATCTGTAGTTGATAGGGCAACATGTCCTGTCCAGAATCCACCTGAATAGTGGCCTCAATACGTCCACGGCTAATCCTTGACGCAAGCACTGCCTTGAGCTCTTCTTCCAGGGGTTGGAAATTTCGGGGCAGGCGGAGGTGGATATCTCTGAAGCGGTGATTTACGGTTTTTACCTCGCATTCAAACCTCTTCCCGCGCTGCTCCAACTCAGCCCTGCCGTATGCCGTCATGCTTTTGATCAAGATATATCTACTCCTTTTTCAGTTTCTTGAGTTCCCTTAGCTGTTCTGCATACCGCTGCCTGATTTCGTTAAACATTTCGATCAGTTTCGGGTCTGCGTAGTCCCGGTAAGTCCACTCTAGGGGCCTGTAGGAGCCCTTCTTAAATACAAGAGTCAGATCCGCGTAAATGCCTTTTCCCAGATAAATCCTATGGACGTAGTTTTTTCCAGTAGCCAGGACCAGGCGCTCAAGGCCAATATACCCTGGATCAATATTAACAAGCCTGCTACCCCTTTGCAGGTAGCGGTTTTCAAGGCCATTAGTTTCAAGTTTTACCTCTACCAGATCTTCCGGTGCAATAAGGTGCTCAAATGAAATAAACCGCCTGTGCAGAGGCCAGCCCATCTCCCTTTCATAGTACCTTGTCCTATCAAAAAACATGGGCTGGCTTTGCCAGTCCGTAGGGCCATAGCGGAGGGACAGTCTATTTATGACCTCCTGAATTAATTCCTCTTTCGGGGAGAAAATGCTGGCTATGAGCTTTACAGGATCTGGTTCACGTGGTTCGCTCATATCCTCTTCCAACACAATGATACTCGAAGCCTTTCGCCCTCATTTTGTCAGGCTCGTAAATATTGCGCAGATCAAAAACCACTGGCTCCCTCAGTAATTGCTTCACTCTATCCCAATCAAGATGCCGAAACTCGTTCCATTCTGTAATGATGGCAAGGGCATTTGCATCCCTGGCCGCCTCGAAGACATCGGGCACATACTTGACAGTCCCAAGAATTTTCCTGGCTGCATCCATTCCCGCTGGGTCATACGCAGAGACCTGAGCCCCTCTTTTTAAAAGCTCTTGTACGATCTTGATGGCCGGAGATTCCCTAATATCATCTGTATTGGGCTTGAAAGTCAGCCCCAGTACAGCTACTGTCTTTCCCTTGAGGCCGCTAAGCGCCTTATCCATCTTCTCCACCATCCTGGTAACCTGGGCCTCATTTACCTCAATTACCGATTCAATAATCTTCAATCTATATCCCAAAGATGCCCCCAGGTGGGCTATTGCCTTTGTGTCTTTTGGGAAGCATGACCCGCCAAAACCCGGTCCAGGATGCAGAAACTTTGGCCCTATTCTTCTGTCAAGGCCCATCGCTTTGGCCACGTGGTGTACATCTGCGCCAACAAGCTCACACATGTTGGCCATCTCATTGATGAACGATATCTTGGTGGCCAAAAAGGCATTGGAGGCGTACTTTATCATTTCTGCGGTTTCTGGATTTGTCAGGACAAAAGGTGTCTCAATCAGATAGAGGGGAGAATAAAGATCTTTCATGATTGCCGCAGCTTGCTCGCTATCAGATCCTATAACGATACGATTCGGCCTCATGAAATCCTCAACAGCAGATCCCTCTCTCAGGAACTCGGGGTTCGATACCACATCAAAGGGGATTTCTCTTTCCTGACTCTTCTTAATGATTTCCTTTATCTTTTTTGCGGTTCCAACCGGCACGGTGCTTTTCGTAACCACCACCTTGTAACCCTTCATGTATTTTCCAATTTCAGAAGCAACATTGAATACATAACTGAGGTCAGCAGCACCGTCATCACACGATGGCGTACCGACTGCAATGAACACGACCAGGCTGTCATCCAGTGCCTCTTCGAGATTTGTGGTAAATGAAATCCTTCCTGCGGCCCTGTTTCTCTTGAGGATCTCTTCCAACCCAGGCTCAAAAAATGGTATTTGGCCTCCTTCCAGTGACCTGATCTTCTTTTCATCCGTATCAACACATATTACTCGATTGCCGAACTCTGCAAAGCAGGTTCCGGAGACCAATCCGACGTATCCAACGCCAACCATACATATGTTCATAAACGAAGACCTCCGCAGCTTTTCACACGTATTCAGTGATAGCAGCCTTCAGCTCATCCGGGCTAACGGTAGACGTGCCCACCTTCCCCACCACGATACCTCCTGCAAAATTTGCCAGAAGGGCAGAAGAAGCAAGGTCTAGGCCCGCTGCCATCCCCAGACACAACGTAGCTATCACGGTATCCCCAGCGCCCGTTACATCGTATACTTCCTTTGCGACTGCAGGTATATGGGTAACCTTCCCTGCTTTTTCAAAAAGCGTCATTCCATCTTTTCCCTGAGTGATAAGCACCGCTGCACACGAAAGGTCAGCCAGCAACATCTGACCCGCTTGCATAAGCGATTTATCATCCTCAATCACAAATCGGCAATAAGAGCCTGCTTCTTCATGATTAGGAGTTATAATATCAGCGCCCACGTAACAAGGGAAATTACCGGTCTTCGGATCCACTGCTATGGGGATGTTCCTATCCCTGGCCAGCCTCATGATCCCTTCCATTAGGCCTCTGGATACCACGCCTTTGCCATAATCAGAGATAAGGATAACGTCTGTTTCCGCAAGAACACCAGAAACATATTGCAGGATCCTGCCCAGATTTTCATTACCTAGTGGTTCTCTGCTTTCTTTGTCAAATCGTACCACCTGCTGATTATGCGCAATTACCCTTGTCTTTATGCTAGTAGGCCTTAGCCGGTCCGAAATCACCGCTTCAGTGGCAAGGCCCAGATCCTTTATCATCTTCAGGATCTCTTTTCCGGCCTGGTCCGCGCCAATGACACCGCAAAGCACCGTCGTCGCCCCAAGCCTGGCAAGATTGCTCGCCACATTTGCCGCACCACCCAGCATCCTGGTTTCTCTGTGTACCTCCACCACAGGTACAGGCGCCTCGGGGGATATCCTGGATACCTTTCCCCATATATACTCATCGAGTATGATATCACCTACTACTAGGATGCGGGCCTGCGCAAATCTATCTATTGATGTTATAAGCCCGTCTTTATTGTATGTCTTATCCAGCATTGCCAATTGTCCTTGCATCCCACCCAGCCGTCTCGCTCTCAAATAAACCAGCGTGTTTTTATAACATCAACACCCAACCATGTCTAGCAATTCAAGCCATGCTGAGCCCTTTCAGTGATTTATTCTTGACTATACCAATATAATAACTTACATTGCCATCCAGCCAAGAACGATAAAGTATGTCGCACAACATGGGGGTAATTTCTAACTATAAAAAAGGAGGTTAGAAATGAAAAATCGCCGTTTTTTGTTAGGAACAGCTCTTCTCATCCTATTATCCTTTGTAGCCTTGGCTATGGCCCAGGGGACTCCTTCCCTGACCCCACCCAACATGCCTGCAAAGATGAAGGCCGCTATACAAAAAAGCTTACAAAACGATAAGTCCGCGGCCAAGACCAAGCAGGTGATAAAGCCGGGAGAAAAGCCTGGATACCTGGGCATACCGGGGGCGCCGAGACCTAACTTGCTGGTAGGTTTACTGTGGGCAATATGGGTAGGATGGATATTCTCAAGCGTTGGAGCATTTGGCGGTATCATGGCCGGAGTTGGTCATATCACCATATTCGGTCTGGGCGACTACGCCAAGTCCTTCGGCAAGGGCAATCCGGTAAATAAACTCATTACTGATTCCATCCGTGTCTCTAACCAGTGGCTGGTTGGCCTCTCGGGTTTAATATCTTCTACCAACTACTACCGGATGGGCAGGCTTGTGGCGCCACTCGGACTCTGTCTTGCCATTGGAGGAATTGGTGGATCCTGGCTTATCCCCGTAATAACGGCGGGCAAGATTTCCCTCAAGGCCTATCTAGGGTGGTTCGGAATTGCTGTGTTTGTCATAGGCGCATATCTAATTTATCAGTTGACACCGGCCTGGGCAGCGAAGAAAAAGGAAGGTCAAGCCGCTGCAGAAGCCTACCAAAAGGCAGTAAAGGAAAAGGCAGACACCAGGGAGAAAGGCGTCCGCATCGTTGAGGGCTCGTGGACTTTCATGATAATTGCGGTTGCCTGCGTTGTTGCCTCGGCACTATGGGCCAACTTGATTGGTGGCGCAAGATGGGTAGCATATATTCTGCTGATAATTGGTTGGTTGCTTACTTTCTTCATCGGCAAGATTAAATTTACCTTTTACGGTCAGGAATTTAGCTTCACTGCCTGGGTACCTATGCTGGGAGGTATATTTATTGCTGCAATAGCAGCGTTTTTGGGTATCGGCGGTGGATTTCTATATGTTCCATTCCTGACTTCTGTCGCAGGACTGCCTATGTTTCTTGTGGCCGGGACCTCAGCCCTAGTTGTACTGATTGGAATGATCGTTTCCATCTTCACCTATATGGTCGGCAAAGGGGTCATCGTATCGTGGGGCTTGATCGGAGCTGAATTAATTGGAATTTTTATTGGCTCCATGCTTGGTCCTCGCACATCCAAATATATACCTGATAAGGTTTTAAGGCTCATTTTCATCATTTTGGCCTTCTATGTAGGGCTCCGTTACACAACAAAGGGCTTCATAGGCAGAAGCATAGTGCCTCCGTTCTAATTATTACTGCTTGACATCTCCTTGGAATTTGTGGCCCCGACGCAAAGGCTGGGGCCACAAATGCACCTTCTCAAATCTCCAACTCATAGTTTGACATGGAATTCGATTAGTTGGAATAATGGAAGTCCAGCACTCCTTCACTTTCTTGGGCGAAAGGAACGGGATATGGACCCTGTCGTTGGGTGGTTAGCCGCGATCGATCCAATCTTGATAGCTCCTTACCGGTGGTTCAGCAACCCACTTCTCGGATGGGCAGTAGGGACTTTTATCCTCTGTCTCTGGGCGGTGTTGCTCGGCGACATTACAATCCTGTTTGTCTTCCAGGTGAACAAGAAATACATAAGGAGCTTACTTCAGAAGACGGACTACTACCACGAGCAATCCATGAAGGCAAAGGCCGCTGGCGATGAGAAGGCCTATAGCAAAATCAATTGGCTCGCCAATGAGGAATTCGGCAAATCTTTCTTTTCTATTATGGCCATGGGTATGGGCTCGTTGTGGCCTGCCTTTTTTGCCGCAGCGTGGTTAAATGCGAGGTTTGGTGAAATGACATTCTTTATGCTTCCCACGTGGGCAGGAGGCTATCACATTAACTTCATCGGCCCTTCCCTTGGCATCTATATTTTCGCAAGATATGTTTTCATCAAGGCAAAAAAGTACGTAAAGAACGTATTATTCACTAATACGGAAAGGGCCACAGAAGGAAAATGATTATCTAGAACTGTTAAGGCGAGCGCGGAATTTCTTAAGCTGCCTGAGATAATACTCCTTATTGCCCTTTGCCAGATTAAGAGCCTCTGTTTCCGTCTGGATTGCCATTGGATATTGCCCATTTACAAAATACGCCTCTGCCAGAGTGTCCAGATATGTAGAATTTTTCTCTCTGGCTACTGCACGCTGAGCCAGTAAGATTGCTTTGTGCCTTTCCTGATCAGTACTCCGAGGCTCAGTGGCAAGGATCCATGCAAGGTTATTAAGTGCCACCGTGTTTCCAGGTTGTATAGCGAGAACTCGCCTATAGGCCTCTGTGGCTTTCTTGATGTCCCCCTTCTTGTGGTATAGCATTGCAAGGGCTTCCCAAGCTGCCACATTTGACGGGTTATTTGAGATGTTCTTTTCCAGCACTTTGGCCAAGTAATCGTAGGACAATCGATCTGTAGCGCCACTAAAATTAAGTTCGTAACTCAAACCCCCAACACACAAAAGATAGATCGCAAATGCTACCAGGACAAAACGGTTGTGCCGCCTGGGTAATGAGGTGTCTGCCGTTATCTTACGAAGGCAGTCTACCCTCTCCCTGATACTGTAATGATGCCAGCTCGGGACATCGCGACTCTTCCCGCTCCATAGTGCGATTTTTTCCAGAGAATCTATCGTGTATCTTGGTGTTCCCATCAATTTCGCCGAATACAGATCTGCCTGTCGCTCGAAATTTCTCATAAAAAAGCCCATCACATACCTGAAGTACACCACAAGGGTAGCAAGCATAGGAATACTGAGTACAAGATAAAACAGATTTATTGAGGAACCGCTGTTCCCGCTCAGCATCTTGAGGAAAAAAGGCTGGGACGCAACAACATAATAAAAAATGTCAAACAGGCCTAAAGACATGGCAATGAACCCAACAAAAAAGATAACATAGAACACCAGGTGCTTGTATTTTGCATGGCCCATCTCATGAGCAAGCACTGCCTTGAGTTCATCTACAGTAAGAAGCTCCAATAATGCATCGGTAACCAGGATGTACCTGTATCTCCCGACCATACCCATTATACCTGCTGTTAGCATTCGCCCCTCAAAAACAGGCCATCGAAGAATATCGCGGTATTTGAAATGGTGCTCAGCAAGAAATTTCCTAAGCGCAATCACCTTCTCGTCTTCTTCAAGGCGTTCGCAGCCCCACAGGAACTGGACCCATCGGGGCATAAAAGTCATCAAGACTGCAAGAAAAATACTGAAGAAGACAATCTGCCCCCCAGGGGTGTCAAAAACTGATTTGAAGGCCCCAAAGCCTGACAGCTCGGCGACATCATAGAGGAAAGATAATGCAATCCATGGCAGAAGAATGGGGAAATTGAAACGTATCTGCCCCAGCACATATGACCGCCTTGATAGGGGGGATACGAACAATTCCTTATAACATGCATAAGAAAAAAACCAGACTGTGGCAAGGTATAGGAAGAATATGCCCAAGGCCATTAAACCCTGTAGCAAGGACGAATGGCTGAACAGCGGGATGCGGTTTAGCCAGTATTTAATATTAAAGACATAAACATCCACAGCAAATAGCACTATGGCCGCGATCGATAACTTGGTAACCGAACTATGGTAGGATCTGGTGAGCCAGCCTTCCACGCCTCCGCTTGCCTCTATGGCCTGTCTCAAATTCCTGAAGCGCAGAAAACAAATCAGCGCAAACAATATCCAGCAAACAGTCAGACTCAACAGGAAAAAAGGGAAGGGAAAAGGTGGGGTCAATTCGCTACTGCCTATGGAGAAAATGAGCAGTACAATAATGAAGTAGATGATATTATTGAACATCTTTACGTAGAGCCGTCAGCACGGTTTAGTAAGCCACGTGTTTATGCAGCTTCCTGTCTAAGGAATTCAAGCTCTGCCTCTCCTGGGGCAAGAGACGATTCGGCCTTCAGTGTTATTTCAACGCCGTAACGGGATTCCAGTTCAGCCAGTTCTTTTCTTTTCCTGTTCTGCAGGTAATTAGCCACCTCAACCGGCAGCCGGCCCTCCACTGCCCCTATTCCCTCTCTAGAAAGCCCCATGGATATCCTTCTCAGTACCGATACTGCGGCGGATTCAACCGATTGCACTAGGCCTCTCCCATGGCAGTACTGGCATACATGGTACCTTCGCGACTCTATGGGTGGCCTTATACGCTGGCGTGATATTTCCACGAGTCCGAACTTTGAGACCCTGGACATATCTATCTTTGCTTTATCCTTCTTAAATTCTTCCCTAAGGACTTTTTCCAGTTCCCTGATGTGTCTCTTATCCTTCATATCAATGAAATCCACCACTATGAGACCTCCCAAGTCACGCAAGCGCAGTTGCCTCGCTACCTCCCGTGCTGCTTCGATATTTGTCCGGTAGGCCATAGTCTCAATATCCTTGCCCAGCATACCTTTTCCAGAATTTACGTCGATTGATATTAACGCCTCTGTCGGATCAATGGTGATGTAGCCGCCTGATTTCAAGTTTACCCTATTACTGAAAATTCTCTCAATCTGCCGCTCAACGTCAAAACGGTCAAAGATAGGGATCTTGTCTTTGTAAAGCTTAACTCTCCTCTGGTACCTGGGTGAAATGATCTTCATGTAATTTTTCACCTTGGCATACGTTTCCTTGTCATCCACCAGGACCTCACTTATCTCTGCTGAGAAATGATCTCTCAGCACACGCAAACACACATCCTGCTCCTCGTGGATCAGGGTTAGGGGCGGGGCCTTTTTCACCCTCTTTTTGATATCCGTCCAAACCCTTAGGAGACGCCTCAGATCCTTGGACAGCTCCCGTTTGCTCTGCCCTTCTGCCGCTGTTCTTACGATGTAGCCCACACCCTCGGGGAACTTGAACTGGCTCATAATCCTTTTAATGCGGGCCCGCTCTGCCTCGTCTTCTATCTTCTTGGATATGCCTCCACTTTCTCTTCCGGGGGTCAGTACCAGGAACCTGCTTGCGATAGACAAATAGGTGGTAAGGTGATGCCCTTTTCTTCCTGGCATCTCTTTGGTAACTTGTACCAGCACCTCCTGCCCTTCCTTTAGGAGCGATTGTAGGGGCTGTGGCCGATCCGGGTCCTGGGGCCTTGCAAAGTACTCCGGATGTATTTCATTAAAAGGAAGAAAACCATTCTTCTCAAGTCCAATATCAACAAAACACGCCTGCAGACTTGGCTCCACCTTTTCTATTACCCCCTTATAAATATTGCCTACCTTTTCCTCCTCCCCAAGTGTCTCAATATAGAAATCCTCAAGTACACCGTCCTTGACTATGGCTACCCTCGCCTCCTCGGCCTCCACCGCATTTATTAGCATTTTGGTTGTCATACTGTTCTCTATACCCTTTTCTCAACCGCCACTGCTACCGCTCCCCGACAACTCATCCCCTTACGCCGCACCGCTGCCTTAGCCACTGATTATCTTATACTTCCTTTACTACAGCATATGCGGGAGTAAAAGCCGTACATGGTATGATAAAGGGTCAGCCTGCTCAGTGTCTTCTCCCGTGCCGTTTAAAATGTTGGTAGGCCTGGTACATAAAAGTTCTTATGGCAGCCTCTCTGCCGGGTTGGTAACTGGAGTCATATGGTGTGTCCAGATACGGCACACCTAGCTTATCCATGAGAGGCTTAACAATGGCTGATGTCGTCGTACTGGGCATGCAAGTGAAAGGATATGCATTCACAACCCCATTGAATCCTTCACGCGCATATTCTACGATCCCGGCTATGCTCAAACATGCCTCGGTGCCCACATCAAAGGTAAACAGGTCCTTCTTTTTCAAGATCTTTTCAAGATGCCCGACTTTGTGGTCATCGGGAATATCAATTAGTTTCTTCACTCTCTTGTACACCTGCTTCTGGCGGAACTGCTGGTAATACAAGTCTCCTGCGAAATCCAGCATCTTTTTTACATACTCTTTAACAGCTCCTAAGCGCAGTTGCTTCAGCTTCAGTCTCATCCCTATCTTTGCATCTCTCAACCTGTCATAACTCGTGTAGTTCATCCATTCAGCTATTGAGGCATTTACAGCCTCTCCTCCATACTTTTCCAGCAGCCTGATAAGGTCTTGATTGGCGTACACATGGCTCCTTACATAAATCTCCCCAACAATTCCGATAAGAGGCTTTGGAGGGATGGAAGGATCAATGATTTCTTTGCCCTCCTGGATTATCTCGTCCAGCTTATCAAGGATCCTGTCAAAGTCCTTTTTCGGTCCATAGGTCTCGAAGACCTCCTCCATTAAATGCATGGACTTTTCAATAAAATCATCTGCCATCCCCTTTTCTTTCTCGTAAGGTCTGATCCGCCATAACAATCTGTCAAGTATGTCTGCAACCACTACAGAGAAGTACGAGGCCTTCCTCAGGTCACTCACCATCTCTTCATCTATGATGCCCTCAAGAGAATAGCCGTCTCTCGTGGTCAGGGCACCTATTCGAATCCTTTTGAACTCGGGGAAAGAGTCCAGGACTATTCGCTGGTACTTGTTGTACATCCCAAAACGACAGGGGCCGTCAGATTCGGGCATGAAGTAAACGTAGTCCTCAGGATTGAAGGCATCGCCCAGTCTGTCCTTTTCGGTTTTCAGGAAATACAGTATGTCACCGGTGGTAATCTGGCAGGGGTAGCATTCCTTCCCCGAGGTATATTCCTTGCCAAGATCCATGCCTTTAAATGTCTCCATGACCCTGGCCTTAATGCCGAACCCCCGAAATGTCGCGGCCAAGAGGTGCCCACCGATCCTGTTCATCTGCGGAATAAGGAAGGTCTTATTTTTCACGTTAAACCTTCCCACATTTTCCGTAAGGGTCTCAAAGCTTATGACTTTTGCCGATTCCATTTAACTCGCCACCTTTCTTGTTTTCTGCCGGATTAATCCTTCCTTTTGCATAGTGTTCTCAATAACATTCTTATAAGCCTCAAGCCTCGTCATCACCCCAGCAACGGCACTGTGCTCATCCAATTCGAGAATGAGATATGCCTTGTCGTTCATTACATGTCTGTAAAAATGCTCAAGGAATGAATCTGCTCCACAACTGAAATTCGTGAGATGGAGCCCAAACATCTGAGGAGTCTTTTTCACCAGCTTCGCAGTCCGCATTATCTGAGACCCAAGGCCCCAGTACATATTTGGAAAGTCAGATAGATCGATATCAGATACGTCAATAAAATCCATTGGCAGCCCTGTAACACCTATCTTTGCCAGGTTCTGGCCAAGCCTCAGGTTCACCCTCTCGTCGTAGAGGTTATATGGCCTTCCAGTAACAACAACTATTGGTTCGTCATCCGGATGCTCTTCGATTATCCTTCTGCCAATTTCTTGAAGCTCCCTTATAAAGGCATTATGCTTTTCCAGCCCCCCGTACACAGCTTCACGAATTTTTTTCCTTCCCACGTGCAGTTTCTTGGAGATCTGCTCTGAAATCTCTACAGCCAGGGTATCGGGATCAAGTTTAAGGTGCAGGGTGGGACTCAATATATTTTCTGGATCAAGCCCAAGGGCAGTTCTAATCATATAGGAATTACTTTGTACCATGGGACAATAAAATCCCACCTCTGTTTCTGTGGGCGTGGGCATCGTAATAATGGAGGGTAAGAACAGGAATCGTGTTTTCCCTGCTAGGATTCTTACATGGCCATGGGAGACCTTGACCGGGAAGCATGTCTCGGCCACCATAGTCTCAATGCCCTCCTTTGCTATCTGTGGATTGGTAGAAGGCGTGAGAACCACCCTATAGCCCAGAATATCAAAGAAGTGGGCCCATAATACTGCAGTCTGGTGGGTATAAAGTGCCCTCTGCATTCCCACTGTGGGTCGGCCGTTTACCTCCAACACGGGTTTATCACCTAGTTCCTCATAAACCCCCTCCATGTATTTCTGCCAAACCTTTTGTCGGAGTAAGAAATAATTTTCCTTTTTCTTTCCCTTTGCGCGGGTCACATCATACCGACCGCATTCTCCTCCCCACACACTGCGACGCCCATCAAAGTCATAAATTTTTAATTTGCACTGGTTATGACAGGTCGGGTCAGCATGACATATCTTTTCCTTGTATTCCATCCTGTCATTGATAGCACTTTCAAGGCCCCGAAATCTGCTCTCCTGCTTACCTTCGGCCTCCATCCTCTCAAGCACACTCACGGCAGCGCCATATGCTCCGAGTACTTCCCTGTGTTTAGGCACAATCAAACCACGCCCCAGCACGTTTTCAAATGCAGCAACCACCCCTTTATTCAGGGAAGGCCCCCCCAGGAACATAACCTTCTTACCTATCTTTCTCTTGCCCACAACTCTGTTCAGGTAGTTGTGAACAATAGCATAGCACAGTCCCGCTATGAGGTCCGTCTGCGGCACGCCCTTTTGGAGATATGAGACGAGATCTGACTCCATGAAAACGGTACAGCGCTCTGCCAGTTTCACAGGAGTTTCGGAGGAAAGAGCGATTTCCTGAAACTCACCCACAATATTGATACCATATTTATTTGCCAGCTCATGAAGGAAACTGCCTGTTCCAGCAGCGCACACTTTATTCATATCGAAATCAAGCGGATAGGTGTTTGCAATAAAAATATATTTGGAGTCCTGCCCTCCTATCTCAAAAATAGTGTCCACAGTGGGATCAATCTCCACCGCCCCCCGCGCGTGTGCAGTTATCTCATCAATGATCAAATCTACATTCAAAAAATCTCCTACCACATTTCGGCCAGACCCAGTGGTTGCCGTACCCACTATCTCAATTCTGTTCCCTACTTCGTCGAGGATATTTCGCAATAGTCGCTGTGTTACCTCGATTGGTTTTCCCTGGGTGGGAACGTAGCATTTATGGACAATCTCCCGGTTTTGGTTGATAAGGGCATACTTTGTAGTGGTAGAACCTATATCTATCCCCAAATAGACTCTTGTCCCTTCGGGAATAAAGCTCTTCTCCACTTCATTGGACTCAGGGAAGTTTGTTTTCTTAAGTTCAAGGCGTCTTCCTATGGGCAGCGACATGCCCTGCAACTTGGTGGATTTTCGTAGCCCTGATAGATCCACATCATTTTCCTGTCCCATCTCGATTGCCTGCAGCGCGACCCCGATCGCCCCTATAGAGGTATTAAACGGGGGAACCACTAGGTTGGGGAAGTATTCCCTGAACGCATTTACCTGGAGCTGATTCTTGGACAGGCCCCCAATAAATATTATGGGTTCAGCCAGTTTTCGATTATTAACTATCGTGCTCATATAATTTCTAGCATTGCCGACATGTAGGCCATGAATTATGTCTTCTAGGCGCTCTCCCCTGTTTTGCAGGTGGATCATGTCTGATTTAGTGAACACGGTACACCTGCAAGCCACGTTGGCTGCCCTTTCGCTCCTCAGCCCTAGTTCGATAAAGTCCTTCAGGATTTCATCTATATGGCGCTGGGACAGATCAACATCATTAGAATACATGGAAGTGGCGAGCCTTTGAGCCTGCTGATCAATGAATGATCCAGTTCCGGAGGCGCAGGGGCCATTTGTGGCAAAATGCTCGAGATCCCATCCGCCGCCGTAATGCCTTATTTGGAAAAGGGCCGTGTCTTGCCCTCCCATGCTGATAATAGTCCTCACGTCCGGCTTTACGTATAGGGACCCCAAAACCTGGCTTATTGTTTCAAATTCATAGAACGCATCAAGCTTCTCACTCAGTTTTTTACCGTGGTTTCCAGTAAATGAGATGCACCGGATGGATTCAGCACCAAAGCGCTCTATGATTTCCTCAAGCAACTCCAAGGCCTCCTCCTCAACCTTTCCCAGATGCCTCTTATAAGGTGCCTCATAGAGCAACTCCTTTGCTTCATCCATCACCACACAATTGAGGCTAACCGAGCCAGCATCAACGCCTACGTACAAGTTCTTTGCCATGTTGCCACTCCTTGTCTCAATCTAAGTTCCACAGCCAATTATCATCCCTGAGCTCCAGACAGACTGGAAAGGGAATTCCAGGGTTAAAATTCCCTTACCCCGTACTCTACACCTTTTGCGTAAATCCCATCAATGGGCCTCAGACCAATTATCCCCGACTCCAATATCAACCTTCAAAGGAACATCAAGCAAGTAAACATTCTCCATCTCTTCCTTGATCACGGGAACAATTGGTCCCAACTCCTCCTTGGGCACTTCGAATAGTAACTCATCGTGGACCTGCAAAAGCATCTTCGCCCTGTAGCCTTCCCTTTCGAGACGGTTATGGAGGTTTATCATCGCCTTCTTGATCAAATCTGCCGCAGTACCTTGGATAGGTGTATTAACTGCTACCCGCTCGGCCTCTGCGCGGATTACCTGTTTTGGATGATCTATGTCTGGTACATATCTTCTCCTATTAAAGAGAGTTGTAACGAATCCCTTTTCTCTCGCCTCCTTTATCATTTTTTCTTTATAAGCCAGTACACCCTTGTACCGATCATAGTAAGCCGCAATATACTGTTTTGCTGAGGAAAGATCAATCTCCAGTTCCTCACTCAGCTTCTGTGGCCCCATTCCGTAAATTATTCCGAAATTTATCGCCTTGGCTATCCTCCTCATATCGGGGGTAACCTCATCAGCGCTCACCCCCATAATCTCCGAAGCTGTCTTGCTATGGACGTCCTCCCCTTTTTCAAATGCCTCCCGAAACGCTGGATCCCCCGAATAGTGAGCGAACACCCTAAGCTCGATCTGACTGTAATCCGCCGATACAAGCTTAAAGCCTTTTTCCGCAATAAACCCCTTGCGAATTTCCTTACCCTCTGGCCCTCTTATGGGAATGTTCTGTAAGTTAGGGTTGCTGCTGCTCAACCTACCCGTGGCAGTAACTGTTTGATTGAAAGAGGTGTGAAGTCTTCCCGTGGATGGGTCGACCATTTTTACCAGTGTGTCCAGATATGTCGACTTCAGCTTTGCCAGAGTACGGTAACGAAGGACCAGTTTCGGAACTCGGTTGGGAAAGGCGGCAAGTCTCTTCAATACCTTCACGTCAGTGGAGAAACGTTTGGTCTTTGCAGTTTTCCTTTGGGCGGGCAACTGGAGCTTCTCGAAAAGTACATACCCTAGCTGTTGCGGAGAATTTATGTTAAATTCCATCCCCGCCTCTTTGTAAATTTCGCGTTCCAGTTGCTCGAGTTCGCGAGCCATTTTCGCGGATAGGGATTCCAGAAATGGGACATCAATCTTTATTCCATTCAGTTCCATTTTCATCAGGACAGGAATCAATTTCATCTCCAGGCCATAAAAAAGATCCTCATTCCCTTCCGCCTTAAGGATCTGGGCCAATACCTTCATCAGCCTAAAGGTAATGTCCGCATCCTCGCACGAGTACTCGGCCGCCTCTTCTATTTTAACTTGCGCAAAGTTTTTGGCCTTCTTGCCCTTGCCCACCACATCGCTGTAGCTTATCATCCTGTGATTCAGGTATTGCTGGGCAAGCACTTCAAGGTTGTGTTGTCTCAGGCCGGGATTTATAACGTAAGAAGCCACCATGGTGTCAAATTGCAGACCCTTGAGTTCTATCTCGTGGAAGTGCAACACTTCGGCATCATATTTTATATTTTGCCCCACCTTGGCTACTCGCTCATCCTCCAGCAACGGCTTCAATATAATCCGCACCTCATTCAACGGCAATTGCTCCGGAGCATCCTTATATTTGTGTCCTAGAGGGAGATAGTAGGCCCTGCCTTCTTCAACGCAAAAAGAAATACCCACCAGTCTGGCCTTGAACGGATCCTCGCTCGTTGTCTCTGTATCCACGCACACCAGTCCTTTGGCCTTGATATGTGAGACAAGATCTAACAACTCTTTTCTATCCATGCAGAGGCGGTAGTCTTTGGCGATTTCCTTTCGCTCTGCAAACTCGTCCCACAGTCCCCGGAACTCCAGCTCCCTGAATAGCTCAGAAAGTTCCGCCTTCTCCGGCTCTCCGATCTTAAGGTCCTCTATGTCGATATCTAATGGAACGTTGCAATTTATACTCACCAGTTCTTTGCTCAATCGGGCAGCATCTGCCCATTGGCGCAAGTTCTCCTTCAGCTTCTTACCCTTTATCTGGTCGATTTTCGCCAGAACATTTTCCAGTGACCCATATTGTCTGATAAGTTTGATCGCTGTTTTCTCTCCAACTCCGGGCACCCCTGGGATATTATCACTGGTGTCGCCGGAAAGACCCATTACATCGATAAACTGTTCAGGCTCCAGACCATGGGTTTGCTTCAGCGTATAGTAGTCCGTAACCTTATCCTTCATTGTATCCCACATTATGGTCATAGGGGTGAGAAGTTGGCGGAAATCCTTGTCTCCTGTCACCATAACGACATTATAGCCCAGTTCTTGGCATTTCTTGGCCAGAGTCCCAATTACGTCATCAGCCTCGTAACCCTCAAGTTCCACCCTCTTTATGTTCAGCGCATCCACGACCTTTTTGACCACCGGGATCTGTACGGCCATGTCCTCAGGCATTGGAGGCCTGTTAGCCTTATAGTCTTTATACAGCTCGTGCCGAAACGTAGGGCCCTTGGCATCAAAGACCACAGCAACATACTTTGGTTTCTTTTCATTGAGTAACTTCAAGAGCATCCTGGTAAAACCCAGGACGACGTTGGTGGGGAAGCCCTTCGAGTTAGACAGATTCCCTATGGCATGGTATGCCCGGTGCAGGTAGGAGCTACCATCAATTAAGTAAACCGTCTCCTTCTTGGGTTCGGGTTGCACGACTGGCGGCCTTCAATGCCAAAGCATTTGGTTATTTTCCCGTCCAATTCCAGGCTTACTTGGCATATTCCACAGCCCTGGTTTCCCTTATAACAGTAACCTTAATTTGCCCGGGATATGTCATATCTTGCTCTATCTTCTTGGCGATTTCTTTACATAGCATAAATGCCTGATCATCATCAACAATCTTGCTTTCCACCATTATCCTAATCTCTCTGCCAGCCTGTATAGCATAAGATTTTTCCACTCCCTTAAAAGATGTTGCGATCTTCTCCAGATCCTCAAGCCGCTTAACATAGGACTCAAGCATCTCCTGGCGTGCACCTGGTCGCGCCCCCGACAACGTATCAGCCGCCTGAACCAGCACAGCCAGAACTGTTTCGGGTGGAACCTCTTCATGATGTGCTGCAATGGCATGAACGACTTCCTTGGACTCCCCGTATCTGCGCGCCAAGTCCGCCCCAATGGCTGCATGGGGCCCTTCCACTTCGTGGTCTACAGCTTTTCCTATATCGTGGAGCAGTCCTGCCCTCTTTGCCTCTTTTACGTTTATTCCCAGTTCTGCGGCCATTATCCCTCACAAGAAGCCCACCTCTATTGAGTGCTGCAAGACATTTTGTGCATAACTTGACCGATATTTCAATCGTCCCAGAAGCTTCACTAATTCAGGATCTATCCCATGCACTCCTAAATCAAACGTGGCCTGTTCGCCTGCTTCACGGATGCTGGCCTCGATCTCCTTATTCACCTTGGCAACAACATCTTCTATCCTGGCCGGGTGAATACGGCCATCATCTATCAGCCTTTCAAGGGCCACCTTTGCAACTTCACGTCTCACCGGGTTGAAGCCCGAAAGGATCACAGCCTCAGGCGTATCATCTATAATTACGTCAACTCCAGTGGCAGCCTCGATGGCACGAATGTTTCGGCCTTCTCTTCCAATAATCCTACCCTTCATTTCTTCATTGGGCAAGTTAACCACAGATACTGTCTTCTCTGCCACATAGTCTCCCGCATAGCGTTTCACGGCCAGTGCAAGTATCTCCTGAGCCTTCTTGTCAGCCTCCTCGCGAGCCTCATTCTCGATCCTTCTGATAAGCTTTGCAGCTTCATGACGCGCTTCTGATTCCATAGATTGGATCAGCAGCTTCTTTGCATCATCGCTGGACATTCCCGCTATTTTTTCCAGCTCTTTTCTGCCTTCCTCTATAAGCTGCAAGTATTCTTGTTCTTTTTCCTTCAGTTGCCTTTCGGCCCTGTCCAGGCTGCGCTCCCTTTCTGCAACCCGTGATTCCCTCTTTTCAAGCTGTTCCTGTTTGCGATCAAGATTTTCCTCCTTGTGGAAGAGCCTTTTTTCTTGAATCAGGAGCTGCTCCTTTTTCTCCCGGGTCTCCTTCTCGAACGCCACCTTCATCTGGTAAAGGGTATCCTTTGCCTGAAGATGGGCCTCCTTTTTGATCGTTTTGGCCTCTTTCTGGGCGTCTGCCAGAACCTTTTTTGCGTATTTTTCGATGGATTCGACCCTGGACTCGGTCAGCCTCTTTCGAACGAAGAAGCCGATCATGACGCCCACAACAAGGGCCACAAGACCGATAATTGATGCGTATATATAGCTCATGGCGTATTTTTACTCCTTTTGCTTTGAACTCCTGCGCGACAGGCACTCGTCTTTCTGCCCCATCATCGGGCAACATGACAGTATAATGAGCCCAGGCTAAAACAAGCGCTGCGGTTATGCTGGCGAAGGAGACGGGTGGGAATGTTAGGATATGCGAAAGGTATATATGAATCAGATTCTATACTTATCTTGTCCTGCCTATCCCAGCCTCTGGTTTTAACGCCAGAGATGTCAGGCTGTAAAGGGCAAATTCCTCGCTGGTATTTTCCACTCTCTTGTAAATCTTGCCAATTAAAAAAAATGATCCCAAGAGACAACCACTGGTCCCATTGGAGGAAATAATCATATATACGTCGAGAAACTCCATGATTTATTTCAAGCCCACAGTCTCCTACCCGTGCGCTGTCCAGCCCTGGATCGCGCCTCATGTACATCTAGACATTGGAACCGATTCTCCTCAGCATCGCCTCGGTTCTAGAGCGTATCACGTCCAAGAGTGCCTCGTGCTTTTCCAAGAGTTGAAAATAGTCGCTCGCAATATGAAAGGCAGCCAGAATAGCTAATTTTTTCTCACTTAACGTCGGGCCCTGTTCTCTTATTTCTCTCAACCTCTTATCTACAAAATCTGCAACCCTCTTTACATGCTCGCTAGTTTCTTCGCTCAGTAGCTGGTATTCCTGGTCAAGTATCCTGACGGTAACTTTTTCTTTCAAAGGCTGCCCCCGTATGCGGGTTATTACAACTCAATGCGCTCTAGTTTTTCCAGCAGATGCAAAATCTTCTGCTTTGCCTTGTCTCTCCCTGATTTCAACGCCTCCAGTTGAGCATTCAGATCTGCAATCTTTTCTTCCTGTATCTGAATCCTCTCGGTTAACGCCTCCTTTTCCTTTTTTAAATTTTCTAAAAGCTCCAGTAGTGAGTCAACCTTCTGCTCCAAAAGCTCAAATTGCTCAATATCTCCCATACTATCCATTGTCATTACCACCTTATTATGAATTTAGGCCAATATTAGCCCGCGAGGTTGAAAACGTCAATAAAAAAGGCAGGTCGCCTCGACCTGCCTCCACAAAATATTCCTGCTATTTTCAGCGGTTACATTACTTTCTCCGCAACCTTGATCCTTGCCATAGCTCGTTTTAAGGCCATTTCTGCCCTGTGAAAGTCAAGATCCGGGCTCCCCCGATCCTTGGCCAGCCTCTCTTTGGCCCTCTCCATCGCCCTTCGGGCCCGCTCCACATCTATCTCAGTGGCCTTTTCTGCCGCATCGACCAGTACCGAAACCTTGTTGTCCGAGACCTCTGCAAATCCGGTGGTAACCGCCAGGTACTCAGTCTTGCCATCCGCACTATACCGCAACTCACCCGGCAAGATCCCAGTGAGGAACGGGACGTGGCCCTGAAGCACGCCAAACTCTCCAAGGGAACCTGGTGCCACTACAATGTCAACTTGCTGGCTAACAACTACCCTTTCGGGTGTTACAATTTCTAAGAAGAGGTTACCCATAGATCCACCCTTTACTTATTCGCAGCGGCCATCTTTTCGGCCTTCTCTATTGCCTCATCAATGCCCCCAACCATATAAAATGCTGCTTCTGGTAGGTCATCGTGTTTTCCTTCAATAATCTCCTTGAAACCCCTTATGGTCTCTTTTACCGGCACATACTTGCCCGGAGTACCAGTAAACTGCTCGGCCACGTGGAAAGGCTGGGACAGGAACCGCTGAATTCTTCTTGCCCGAGCCACTGTGAGCTTATCTTCTTCGGAAAGCTCATCCATACCCAAGATTGCAATAATATCTTGTAAGTCCTTGTATTTTTGGAGAATTTGCTGTACCTGCCGCGCCACCATATAGTGTTCTTCTCCGAGGTAATTGGGGTCCAATATCCTGGAGGTAGAATCCAGCGGGTCCACGGCCGGATAAATTCCCAACTCTGCTATAGGCCTTGAAAGCACCACCGTACCATCCAGGTGAGCGAATGTAGTAGCAGGAGCAGGGTCAGTAAGGTCGTCAGCGGGCACATACACGCACTGAACGGATGTAATTGATCCTTTCTTGGTCGATGTGATCCTTTCCTGCAACTCACCAAGGTCAGTACCAAGTGTGGGCTGATAACCCACCGCAGAAGGAATGCGACCTAGCAAAGCGGAGACCTCAGACCCCGCCTGAGTAAACCGAAATATATTATCAATAAAAAGAAGGACGTCTTGCCCTCGTTCATCACGGTAATATTCGGCTGCGGTCAGTGCCGATAAGGCCACTCGTGCCCTTGCCCCCGGAGGCTCAGTCATTTGGCCATAGATAAGAGCAGCCTTTTGAATAACACCGGACTCTTTCATCTCGAGGTAGAGGTCGTTTCCTTCCCTGGTCCTCTCCCCCACACCTGCAAAAACACTTATACCACCGTGCTGCATGGCGATATTATGGATCATCTCCATCATGACCACTGTTTTCCCCACACCAGCTCCACCGAACATCCCCATTTTTCCACCTCTGGGAAAGGGTACCAGGAGGTCGATAACCTTCACCCCTGTCTCCAGGACCCTTACCGAAGTATCCTGATCTTCAAAGGCCGGAGCATGTCGGTGTATAGGGTAAAACTCCGTGGCATTAACTGGACCCAGACCATCAACAGGTCTCCCCACCACATTCAGCACTCTGCCGAGACATGCATCACCTACAGGCATCATAATTGGCTTGCCAGTATTCTTTACCTTCATACCCCGAACTAGGCCGTCAGTGATGTCCATTGCGATACATCTCACTACCCTGTCACCCAGATGCTGGGCAACTTCAATAACCAGATTATCCTCGGTATCGTCTATTGCGGGGTTGCTAATGGTCAGTGCTGTCAGAAGCGCGGGGAGTTCCCCTTCGGGAAATTCCACGTCTACAACTGGTCCAATGACTTGTATGACTTTGCCCTCATTCATATTAAATAATGCCTCCTTTTTGCCATTATGCCTTTCTAAGTGCCTCCGCCCCACCAACAATATCCATTAGCTCGGCGGTAATCGCTGCTTGCCTTGCCTTATTGTAAACCAGAGTCAGATTATCTATCATTTCCGAACAGTTCTTGGACGCATTGTCCATTGCTGTCATCCGGGCAGCATGCTCACTCGTCTCATTTTGCAAGAACGCATTGTAGATTTGCACACTCAAATGTTTTGGGAGAAGCTCTATAAGAAGTTCCTCAGCACTCGGCTCTATCAAATACTCCCTGGCTCCGGATCTCTCTTCTCTCTCTTCTACCCCCGGTGGCTCGATTGGTATGAGTTTAACCAAGGTGGGTTCCTGCTTTATCATACTCACAAACCTGCTGTACATCATATAGACTTCATCCACCTCACCCTTGAGGTACCTGTCTATCAGCTCTTTTGCCATCTGATTTACAAAGGATATATCCACCTTTCCGTAAATATGCGTGTGGGCAATCCGAACATCAAAATCCCTCTTGGTAAAATAGTCTTTACCCTTCTTGCCCACCAGGGTCAGGGTGCAATGCCTGCCAAGGGCCTCTTGATCCTGCACCCACTTTTCGCCCTGGGCGATCAGGTGCGTGTTGAAGGCCCCACAAAGACCCCTGTCAGCAGAAAAGTGTAATAATTCAACTTTCTTGATCTGCTCCCGCTTTACAAGTAATGGATGCACGTCAGGTTCCAGGCGACTCGCCAAATGACCAAGTACCTCTGCAAACTTCCGAGCGTAAGGATCAAAACTCTCCATCCGGGTCTGGGTATTGCGTAACTTGGCCGCCGCCACCATATTCATGGCCTTGGTAATCTGGCGAGTCTTCTTTACCGCGCCAATCTTCCGCAAAATATCTCTTAGTGTTGCCATAGGAACATCTCTTTACTTTCCAAGCTCAGGGTTTTTAACTAAGACATCGGTGGATTCCGCACGTGATTATGATGCTGGCTGAAAGATCCCCTTGAACTCATCCAGCGCAGCCTTCAACTTTCCTTCCAGTTCCTCCGAGATGTCGTTTTTCTCTTTTATCTCCTGGAGAAGCTCGGGGTGCTTACTGTCCATAAACTCAAGCATCTGTTTTTCATAATCTGCAATAGATTGTACGGGCCATTCATCCAGATAACCATGAGCGCCTGCAAACAGGATAACCACCTCTTTCTCAGGACGCATTGGCTGATACTGGGGTTGTTTAAGAACTTCAACCAGTCTCTGACCCCTGGCCAGTTGCTGCTGAGTTGCCTTGTCAAGGTCGCTGCCAAATTGAGCAAAGGCCTCAAGCTCCCTGTATTGGGCCATATCAAGACGCAGCGTACCTGCTACCTTTTTCATCGCTTTGGTCTGGGCTGATCCACCCACCCGGGATACGGACAGCCCTACATTGATGGCCGGGCGAACACCCGAGAAAAACAATCCAGGTTCCAGGTATACCTGCCCGTCGGTAATAGAGATCACATTTGTGGGAATGTATGCGGATACGTCGCCAGCCTGGGTCTCGATGATAGGCAGAGCAGTCAAGGAACCCCCACCCAACTCGTCATTCAGCTTTGCGGCACGTTCCAGCAATCTGGAGTGGTTATAGAAGATATCGCCAGGAAAGGCCTCCCGTCCGGGCGGACGCCGTAAGAGAAGGGAGACCTGTCGATAAGCCGCAGCCTGCTTTGAGAGGTCATCGTAAATTATCAGGGCGTGCCTGCCGCTGTCCCGGTAATATTCGCCAATCGCACATCCTGAATATGGTGCAATGAATTGCTGGGTAGCGGGGTCACTGGCACAGGCTGCAACTACTGTGGTGTATTCCATAGCGCCGTGACGCTGCAAGGTATCCACAACCTGGGCCACCGTAGACTTCTTCTGCCCGATAGCCACATATATACAATAGATATCCGTATCCTTTTGATTAATTATGGCGTCAACGCAGATGGCCGTCTTGCCTATCTGACGGTCGCCAATAATTAATTCGCGCTGTCCCCGTCCAATAGGCGTCATGGCGTCAATAGCCTTAATGCCCGTGTACATAGGTTCTTTGACAGGTTGTCTCGCCACAACACCAGGGGCCACCATTTCGATCCTCCGGTATTCTGTGGCATTAATGGGGCCTTTGCCATCAAGAGGCTGTCCCACTGCATCGATAACTCGCCCCAGCACCGCCTCTCCTACTGGGATCTGGGCGATTCTTCCAGTACGCTTAACTAGGTCACCCTCTTTGATCTGTGAGTCATCGCCCATGATGGCCACACCAACATTGTCCTCTTCCAGGTTGAGGCACAACCCGTAGATTCCCCCCGGGAACTCCAGCATCTCCATGGCCATAGCCTTCTCCACGCCGTATACCCGGGCTATTCCATCGCCGACGGACAGTACCACCCCAGTCTCGCTGACCTCTACCCTTTTTTCATAATCCTTAATCTGATCCCTTATAACCTGACTTATTTCTTCTGCTCTGATCTCCATTAGCTATATTCACCCCTTTTTAATGATTCTTTTAGACCCTGCAACTGGGCCCTTACACTGCCGTCCAACACCATATCGCCAATCTTAACCACGACCCCCCCTATGAGAGAGTCGTCCTGTGTTACTTCAGCCTCCACCGTTTTTCCGGTGAGTTTCTCCAGACCCTGTCTGAGCTTGTCGAGGGCCTCGTCTCTCAGGGGCCGAGCTGTTATTATATTTGCCCGTGTTATATTGGACACTTCGTCGGTAAGCTTTGTATAGTATTCAGAAATGGCCCCCACGGCTACCATCCTGTCCTTGTCAACAAGAACTCTCAAGAAGTTCTTAACAACATCTGGAAAATCTGACTTGGCAAGGACTGCATTCAGAACCCTAGCCCGCTCTTCAGTGGAAAATATCTTGCTAGACACTGTCTTAAAAAATGCCTCATTTTCTTCACAAAACCGAGCGAACTCCTTCAAGCACTCCCCATAGGCCTTGTAATTACCGTCTTCTAGACCGATGCCGAACAGCGCCTTTGCATATCTTCTGGAAATCTTAGAGCTAATCAATGTAACCTCTCCACTCTTTCTATGAATTCTTTAACCAGATGCTCTTGGTCTTTGTCAGTTATCTGATTCTTGATGATTTCCTCGGCCTTTTTCGTGGCTAATTCAGCCACCTCTTCCCTCAGCCGGGTCCTGGCAGCCTCCATTTCTCTCTGAATTGTAAATTCCGCCTGCTGGAGAATCTGATCTGCCCTTTCTTTGGCTTCTTTTATAATCCGCTCTTTTTCCGCAAGGCCCTCTGCCTTGAACTCCTCCAGAATCTTTTTCTTCTCCTGCTCAAATTTATTTAGCTTTTGCTCAAGTTCCTTGACCTTCGCCTCGGCCTCACTCTTACCTTTCCTAAGTTCTTCCAGCTTACGCTTTATTTCCTCCCTCCTGGAAGAGAAGAAATCCTTCATGGAACTCTTTCGGATCACGATAAAAAGGATAATGACCATTAAGGCAAAGTTTATAAACCTTGAAATCAGATCCTTGAACTCACCGCCTCCCTGATGGGCGGCTCCCTCTGCCCCGTGCTCCGCGGCCCACAGGAACCCTGAAGGTATCCACACCAGCGCCACAGTGCCCGAAACAACAAGCACCTGTCTTAATATCCTAAATAAGCCCCTCTTCCGGCTCATTGAATACTCCTCCCCAGTATCTTCTGAACAAGCTCGGCGGAAAAATTGGCAATCTGTGTTTCAAGTTCTTTTCGTACTTCTTCCGCCTTAGCCTCAATTTCTCTCTTGGCTTGCTGTACCTTGTCCCCAGCCTTGGCCATAGCCTCGGAGAGAATAGATTTTTCCTCCTCCACCCCTTGCTCTTTAATGGCCTCTTTCTCGCGGAAGCCTTCTTTTCTGGCAAGGATCATCCCCTGCTCAATACTTCTGGCGTTCTCCTCCGCTTTGCTTTGGAAATCCTGGATGGCCTTTTCCAACCCTTCCATTTCCTGTTTTCTTTTTTGAATGATACCGCGGATCGGCCTGTAAAGAACGATGTTCAGGATAAACAATAGCACCAGGAAATTGATGATTTGGTAGATTAGCGAAATGTCAATCTTTAACATGGCAAACAGTTCCTTTTCTAAACTAATCCAATAGGTTCAAGCCTCAACGGGTAACGCCTTTTACAAAAAAATAATAACCTTGTCAAAACTTTTTTTCAGGGGTGGAATTTTTCTGAAGAAACTAAGAGATGATCGCCACTTTTTTCTCGTCTTTCTCATCCAGCGACTGCATCTTGCAAGTACCTTCGAAGATCACGCCCTCATCGATTATAACCACAGGGGACTGAATGTTCCCGAAGACTTTGCCCGGAGCGTGAATCTCTATACGCTTTGACGCAGAGATCGTGCCCTTCACTTCTCCACTCACTATGATCTCGGACACATCGATATCCCCCTCAATGGAAGCCGAATCGCCGACGACCAATGTACCCTCGCTGAAGATTTCACCTTTGAAGCGCCCATCAAGGCGCACCGAACCGGTAAAGGACAGTTTTCCTTCAAACTCAGTGCCCTCGCCCAAAAACGCGTTCATTTCTTCCTTGGTCTTCTTCATGACAGCACCCCTTTACCGGTTTCGGCTCTTTACCATAAGCTTTCAAATTTTGCAAGAAAAATCACAAAGTCTTAAAAACAAACAAATATGAGGGAGTTTTAGTCACTAATCTATCAATTTAGACCCGGGGTCTCATTTCCAAAACCAAGACCATTTCAAGTACAAGTTCAGGTACAAATGTTACTGGAACATGAACCGCCTCATCCTGATATTCATAAGTATCCCAAGTGCTGCCATGGTGGTAACCAACGAAGACCCCCCATAGCTAAATAGGACCAATGGTATCCCCACCACAGGGAGAAGCCCTGTTACCATACCTACATTGATCACTACCTGCCAAAATATTATCGCGGTTATCCCCATGGCTAGTAGGGCTCCAAATTTGTCTTTTGAGTTCTTTGCAATATATATGCCCCAAAGGATGATGAGAAAATAAAGGGCCAAGAGAAAAATTGACCCCACAAATCCCCACTCCTCAGCCCATACAGAAAAAGCGAAGTCCGTGTGTTGTTCTGGCAGAAAGTGAAGTCTGGTCTGAGTCCCCTTCAAGAATCCCTTTCCCCAAACTAGCCCGCTGCCAATGGCGATCTTGGATTGATTTATATGGTACCCGGCCCCAAGGGGGTCCATGTTCGGTCTCAAAAATGTAAGTATCCGGCGCTGCTGATAAGGCTTCAGGTGAACCCAGACAAATGGAGCCACAATCATAACAGAAAGGACAAGTATTAGAATGGATTTCCAGTGTATTTTTGCCAAAAATATCACGGAAGCCCCCAGAAGAACCAGCAAGAGTGCGGTACCCAGATCAGGCTCCTTCACTACCAGTACAAAGGGCCCCACTGTAAGAGCGAAAGGTATCCATAAATCTCTTAGTTTATATTCCTTGAATTCCTTTTTCTCGCTAAAAAATCGCGCCAGGGCAAGGACTACGGTTATTTTCACCAGCTCAGAGGGCTGGAAAGAAATGGGACCTAACGTCAACCACCTCTGGGAGCCAGAAGATATCCTCCCGATGATCAGCACCGCCACCAGGAGTGCCAGGGAAAAAAAGTATGCAGGATAGGCCAGGCGCTCAAGGCGGAAGTAGTTAAAAGTGGTCATGAGCAGAAAGGCGGCAAAGCCCAAACCGTACCAGTATATCTGTCTGATAAATACGTGAGAGGTCCCATGTTGTCTCACGGGGAATGTAGCACTGTAAAGATTAAGGATGCTGGCAGCGGCAATCCCCAACAGGACTACAATAATGAGCCAGTCGAAATTCTGCAGAAGTCTGCGATCAAACATATCCTACGCCTGCTTGTGCAGTGTTAATGTTCAGAGGAAACCCCGCAGGGGAGCATCCCCTCCTCCTGTAAGTAGTGCTCTATTACCTGCTTTGCGATAGGAGCGGCTCCGCTTCCACCATGGCCCCCGTGCTCCACCAGGACGCTGACTGCTATCCGGGGATCTTCGGCAGGTGCGATACATACGAACCACGCATGATCCCTGAACCTCTCCTCCTCGGACTTGCCTTTCTCACCTTTCTTTAGCCCAACCACCTGTGCGGTTCCCGTCTTCCCCGCCACCTTGATTCCCTCAATAGCTGCCCTCCTTCCTGTGCCATGTCGCTCGTTTACTACTCCTATCAGCGCATCCCTTACTATCTGCATATGTTCTTCGGAAAAGTTTAGCTGCCCCTTGATCTTTGGCCGGAATGCATAGAGCACTTTCCCATCGGTATCTTTGACAAGTTTGCTGACCTGGGGCTCATAGAGGTATCCCCCGTTAAAAATTGAGGATATAAGACAAGCCATCTGGATGGGGGTCACAAGCAAATAGCTCTGTCCTATTGCAAAGGATAAGGTCTCACCCATCTGCCAAGGGACTCCCCATTTTTTCAACTTCCATGTACGAGTAGGCACGAGCCCTGATCTTTCAAAGCCAAGATCAAATCCGGTCCTGCTGCCTAAGCCCATTTTCCTCGCATAAGCCGCAATCTTGTCTACTCCAAGCCTCTTGCCAAGTGTGTAAAAATACACATCGCAAGACTCCACTATGGCCCGATGCAGTTTTACCTTCCCATGGCCCGCCTTTTTCCAACAGCGGAAAGTCCTGTTACCCAGGCGCATCCAGCCCGGGCACCATATCTCTTCCTCTGGATCCACAACCCCTTCCTCCAGTGCAGCCAAAGCCACAACCATCTTGAACGTGGAGCCGGGCGAATAAAGCCCGGCAATGGCTCGATTCTGAAGGGGGTATTTCCTGCTGGTAACCATATCTTTCCAGACTGCTGGATCAATACCTCCCACAAAAAGATTGGGGTCAAAGGATGGTTTACTTACCATGGCCAGGACCTGCCCATTGTTCGGGTCAAGGGCAACAACTGCCCCGCTCTTGTCGCCAAGGGCTTCCTCGGCTACGCGCTGGAGATCCGTGTCTATTGTAAGGTATACATTGGCCCCTGGATGTGGGGGCTGGCTGGATATCACACGGATTTGTCTCCCGGCCGCGTCAACCTCCACTTGTTCGCCTCCTCTTATTCCACCAAGGGTTCTTTGCCACCTCAGCTCCACGCCTGCCTTACCCACCAGGTCGCCTACTCTGGCACCGAAGTATCGTCCGGTCTTCAGGTCTCTCTCTGTTACTTCTCCAAGGTACCCCAAGACATGGGAGGCAAAATTTCCAAAGAGATATCGCCGCTGGGGAGCCACCCTGATCAGGACTCCTGGAAGGTTGAACCTGTGGGTCTCCACCAGTGCGAGCTCATCCCTACTCAATCCCCTCTTGATACAGACAGCCTGAAATGGCTTGACCCTCTTAGTCTTGAGTACCAACTCACGAGCCTGATCCGGATCCAAAGATACCAGGTTCTCCAGTCTTTTTAATAGTGCCGCTGAATCCCTGACGTCTTCGGGGACCACGCAAAGATCATATGACGGCCTGTTGGTCACCAGAAGCGTGCCATTCCGATCATATACAAGGCCTCTGTATGGGGGTATATCCTGAATCCTTATTCTGTTATTCTCAGATTTGATCCGATACTGAGGTCCGCTTAAAATCTGCAAGGACCACAGTTTTAGGACCAGGATTGCAAAGGCTATCAAGACTAGTATGATGGCCTTGCGGACTTGCCTGTTCAGGACCTCTATGGAAATGGGATCGAGGATGGAAGTCTTCAAAGCTCTCCTGACCCTGCCACCTAATGTCCTTGCAGAATGCCATTGTGGGACTTTGCAAGCCCAATGGACAACCGCAGGCGATCAAGAAAATAAAACACAACAGGAGCCAACACAACACTTAATATAAAGGATAGCGCAAGAGTCCTCGGCTGTGCGGAGCTAAAAGCCAATTGGCCCGCTAGTGTGGCCACTGCAACAAAAAAAAGGGCTTCCTTGGCTATCCACGCCATTGCAACTATGAGAACCTGGCCCCGAGGATTGCCCAAATGTATAAATCCAGATGCAATGGCGACCACCCCCAGGCTACACAAATAGAGAAACACAAACAGCCCCTCGAAGCCAGCAGAATATACATCCATACACAATCCCTGGACAAAGGCGAAAACACCTGCCTGGTATACCCCGCCTCTCAGGAAGAGGTATGCGCTCAAGACGATAATCAAATCTGCCCCCGCAACCACCGGCGATACACTGCCAGCCAGCTTGCCCTTGGTCAGGGAAAAAACCAATCCCGACATCCATATAATGCTATAGAATATGAAGGTACGCCTGGCGCTCATTGGTGTTGTTCAAAAGCAGTGTGCTTTTTCAGGATTATCAATACCTCTTCCAGTCTGGAAAAGTCTACAGCAGGCCTCATCTCCACCTCCTTGAATAATTCCCCTGCTCTTTCCTCAACTTTTGTAACTGTTCCCAGCGGAAGGCCTTTCGGGAACACTCCCCCCAGTCCGGAGGTAACAACCACATCTCCTTGCCTGACGTCACTTGATTTTACGATATAAGCTACCTTGCAAAGATCTTCAGAAACCCCCTTGACCATCCCTCTGTACCTCGACCTCTGGATGAGGCAATCCACTGAACTGTTTTGATCTATTATCAACAATACCTTGGAATAATGGGGGGAAGTCGACACTATTCTTCCCACCACGCCCTGCGCATTTACCACCGGCATATCCATAGCGATACCATCCTGCTGGCCCTTGTCCACGATAATCGAACGGAACCATCCGCTGGGGTCCCTCCCTATAACGCGGCCAGCCACCGCGGGCTGGTTGAACGTTTGCTTGAATTTAAGCAGGGCCTGAAGCCTCTGGTACGTGGAAAGAAGCTCCCTGTAACGGGTGTTCTCAAGCATTAGACGTTGGACCTGTTTACGGAGCTCTTTATTCTCCCGCCGGACCCCAACAAGATAAAAATATTGCAGCCAAAAATTCTCGACCGTATTAACTGTGTAGGTAAAAAGCTTCTGAAGCGGGCCGGTGCTCTCCACTACTATCTTGTCAAGTAAGCTCCACTGACGGCTTGACCCTGAACCAGAGGACAGCAAGAGGAGGGCAATTATGACAAGCGCTGCCCATATCCAGGCCTTCCTAAAGGGCGTAGAATCTCTCAACGATTGATCTCATGCCTCGTTATTTCTCTGGTGTAATCATGGCAATCTCAGCTTATGGCCACTTCCTTGAGTATATCCATATTGTCAAGAGCCTTCCCCGAACCAAGCACTACCGTGGACAGAGGATCATCAGTTATGGAGATTGGCAGCTTGGTCTCCTCGCGCAGCAAAACATCCAGGTTTTTGAGCAGTGACCCTCCTCCCGTGAGTACGATCCCCTTATCTACAATATCCGCGGCAAGCTCTGGGGGGGTCTGCTCAAGGGCTATACGCACGGTTTCCACGATGGTTTCAACCTGCTCAGAGATGGCCTTGCGAATCTCCTCTGAGTCAATGGTCAAGATCTTCGGGATCCCTGTAACAAGGTCCCGGCCTTTTACTTCAATTGTTTCAATTTGATCACTTGGATATGCATTGCCAATAGTGGTCTTTATTATCTCTGCAGTCCTGATCCCAATAAGGAGGTTGTATTTCCTTTTTATATGCTGAAGGATGGCCTCATCCATCTTATCTCCCCCTACCCTTACGGACTTGCTGTAAACGATACCCGCAAGGGAAATAACCGCTACCTCAGTAGTCCCACCTCCTATATCTACTACCATGTTACTGGTGGGTTCGGTTATAGGCAGCCCAGCTCCTATGGCGGCAGCCATAGGCTCCTCAATTAGGAAAACCTCCCTTGCACCTGCTGACTCTGCGGACTCTCTTACTGCCCGCTTCTCCACCTGAGTAATACCACTGGGCACGCAGATTATTATTCTGGGTCGTACCAGGGTACGCCTATTGTGGACCTTGCGTATGAAGTGACGAAGCATAGCCTCTGTTATCTCGAAGTCAGCTATTACGCCATCTTTCATAGGTCTTATGGCCACTATGTTTCCAGGGGTCCGACCCAGCATCATCTTGGCCTCTTTACCAACGGCCAGCACTTTGTTCGCTCCCCTGCCGTTTTTTCTCACAGCCACAACTGATGGCTCGCTAAGGACGATACCTTTGCCTTTCATATAAACAAGAGTGTTGGCGGTCCCCAGATCTATGGCCAGATCATTTGAGAACCAGCCTAAAATTGGGTCTAAAAGCATCCTGCTCTCCTTTCATATCCTATTGTAATCTTGTTTTAAAATCGGTAAAATTTTTATTTGCCTTGACAATCTTTTTGGCTGGTGATTAAATGAAGTTTTGTATAAAATTTCAACCAAGG
>CAZAKC010000002.1:52881-83740 GCA_964485655.1 uncultured Desulfobacteraceae bacterium | reverse complement strand
ACTGGCCCTGAATCTCCCCGAGGTCATAATGAATGAGAGGCAAATGTGCGACTTGGAACTATTAGGGACAGGAGTTCTGTCACCATTGAGAGGTTTCTTAACCCGGCCGGATTACGAATCAGTTCTGGATAGGATGCGGCTCCAGGATGGGCTTTTGTGGCCCCTTCCCATCTGCCTTGACATAAGCAAGGTCCAAGCCGAACCGCTCGAAGCAGGCCAGTCTCTGGCGCTTAGGGACCCAGAAGGCTTCCTTCTGGCTGTCATGCACGTGGATGACATCTGGCCAGTTGACAAAGAAAGGGAATGTGAGCAGGTATTCAGTACGCTTGATAAGAGGCATCCCGGGGTTAAATATGTGATGGATGTAGGGGGAGATTATTATGTTGGGGGAAAGGTGGAGATACTCAGTCTCCCAATACACTTTGACTTCAGGCAGATACGGAGGACCCCCTCAGAGGTGCGCGAGCTGTATAGAAAACTCGGCTGGCACAGGGTGATCGCCTACCAGACCCGCAACCCCATTCATCGACCTCAGTTCGAAATGACACTCCGTGCTATGAGGCGAGCAAAGGCAAATCTCCTGATCTTGCCGCTGGTGGGGATGACAAGTCCGGGGGACTTTGATCATTACACTAGAGTACGCTGTTACAGGGCAGTGTCAAAATACTACCCCCCTGAATCCTTTGTCCTGAATCTTCTTCCTATGGCTGCCCGAATGGCCGGCCCTAGGGAGGCACTGCTACACGCCATTATTAGCAAGAATTTTGGCTGCACACACCTGATAGTTGGCAGAGATCACGGAAGTCCAGGGACTGATTCAAACGGGAGGCCGTTTTACGAGAAATACGCCGCCCAAGAGGCGATCGAGCGACATTCCGAGGAATTGGGTATTTCGCCCGTGAGCTTCGAAGAAATGGTTTATTTGCCTTTTGAGGATGAATTCAGGACCACTGATGAGATACCTGATGGGACACAGACCGTTTCCTTATCCGGATCGGAGATAAGGCATAGGGTTCGAGAGGGGCGGAGGATCCCGGATTGGGCAACTTTTCCTGAAGTTGTTGAGGAGCTTGCCAGGACATATCCCCCACCCAGGAAACAAGGTTTTACGGTTTTCCTGACTGGGCTGTCTGGGGCAGGGAAGTCCACTATTGCAAAGGTTCTGTACTCCAAATTTCTGGAGATGGGTGACAGGCCAGTAACATTGCTGGACGGAGATATAGTGAGGCGCAATCTGTCAAGCGAACTGGGATTTTCGAAAGAGCACAGAGATATAAATGTGCGCAGGATAGGCTTTGTGGCGAGCGAGATCACCAAGAATCGGGGGATTGCCATTTGTGCGCCTATAGCACCGTATGCTGCTACAAGGGCTGAGGTGAGATCAGCGATAGAGGGATATGGTGGATTTGTCGAAGTCCATGTGGCCACTCCCATCGAGGTATGTGAGCAGAGGGATCGCAAAGGAATGTATGCAAAGGCCAGGGCGGGACTCATAAGGGGCTTTACGGGCGTGGATGACCCATACGAGGAGCCGCAAAATCCAGAAGTGCGTATCGATACTACAGAGCTCACACCAGAGGAGGCTGCGCAGGAAATTCTCCTGTTCCTTGGACAGAAGGGGTATATCTAGTCGGGCAAGTATGAAAAGAACCCTAAGAGTATTATTCAGTCGAGCTATGTGCGGGGCCTTTGCACTTATATGGATGGCAATGATCTTCTGGCTGTCCTCTTTACCTGATATCCCAGGCCCTGATTTATTCTCATTCCAGGACAAGGTGGAGCATTTTTTGGTGTATGGCGTGTTTGGGATCCTCGTATCAGGCGCACTGAGGTCCCGGGACAAGGGGCCAAGCTGGGTGACAGTAGCAATAACTATTACAGTGGTTGCAGCCTATGGCACCTTAGATGAACTTCACCAGGCGTTCGTTCCAGGCAGGGATGCGAGCGCAATGGACCTGTTTTTCGATATACTCGGAGGTTTTTCACTTGCCTGTCTCTATCGGCATTTCTATTTCCGACTCTACCAATACATTTCCAGCCCTTGACAAGTTCCGATCCTGCATTATTTATAGAGCAACCAAAACAGGCATATAACCTATTGTCATTGCTGAATTTGTTTAGCATGGGAGGTGATACAATGGTGCTACTCAGATGGAGGGACCCGTTTGAGAGGACAGCCTTGAGTGAACTGAACAGGTTGCAGGAAGAAATGAATCTGCTCTTTGACCGATTCTTTGGCAGGCGCTCGTTGCTCTCTGGAGCAGGTGTATTTCCTGCTGTAAACGTAGCGGAAGACGACAACAATCTATATATAACAGCGGAATTACCCGGAATCGATCCAAAAGATATAGATCTGACAGTGGAAGAGGATAGTGTGGTCATCAAGGGCGAAAGAAAGCTTGAGGATGAAGGGGAGGACATAAGCTATCACCGCCGCGAGAGAGAGGGTGGATCATTCAGCAGGACCATCACCCTTCCCACTCGGATCGTAGCAGATAAGGCCAGTGCGAAAGTAAAGGACGGAGTGCTCACCCTTACACTGCCAAAGGCTGAGGAGGCCAAACCCAAGAAGATTGAGATAAAGGTAGGGTGAAAGGAGGTGATGGGGATGGATAGCAAACAGCTACAGGCTAAAGACAAACAGGAATTACAAACAAAGTCTGAAACTACGCAAACTCGGCCGGTATTTGTTCCTCCAGTAGATATATACGAGACGAATGACGCACTGGTACTCCTTGCCGATATGCCAGGGGTGAGTAATGATGGGGTGGAAATTCATCTGGAAGATAGCGAACTCACAATCAGAGGTAAAGTTGCCAACGAGCCATCTGGCCTTAGTCCTATCTATACGGAGTATCGCTCTGGTGATTACTATCGCAGCTTTACCCTCTCTAATGTGATAGATCAAGACAAGATAGAGGCGAGCATGAAAAACGGCGTATTGAAGGTGATTCTGCCCAAGGCCGAAGCTGCAAGGCCGAGAAAGATTGAGGTTAAGGCAGGCTAATTCTGATTAGGCAATTTGATATTCCCAATGGGCCATCATTCTCAAAGGGAAACCAAAGAGAATGATGGTTTTTTGTTGCTCATGACTTGTGCATAGATTCGTTGGTGTTCCTGGTAAATAGCAGCATTACCACGATAGTTGCGACCAGTACAATGGATACTACTCCGAGGGACTTGAATGTGGCCTCTATTCCCCAGTGATTCTCAATATATTGTAATAGCTTCACAGAAATGGAACCGACTCCAAAGGTAAGAAGGAACTTCATTCCAAATGCAGAATGGTGTAATCTTCTGGGGGTAAACTGCGCGACAAGCGTATTTTCAATTGGCTGCATCCCAAGGAGAAAAAAGAAATATACCATGGTGAGGGAGACAAGCTGTAAGTTCGAAGAGACGGAAATCAGGAATGCTATGGGAATGATGGTGGCGTGATAAACAAAGTAACAATATTTTGGCTCATATCTCTCGGCAACCCTGCCACCGCTGTATTGGCCCAGGATGCCCATAAAATATATGAACGCGCTGATGGAAGTAGCCACCAGATTGGTGGAAAGGTTGCTGCTAAGCGCCCCCGAGAGAAACTTGAATAGGGCAGGAGTTTTTAGCTCAAAGTACGCTGGTAATATTACTGTTGCCCCTCTGTAAGCGATTCCCCCAAGCATCATGGCAACCAGAAGTATAAGAAAAGGGGTTACACTATGGTTGGCCTCATTCTGCTGCCGTCTGGGGGTTACAGCCTTTGATTTTGTGGATATGGATAGTGTGAGTACCACCCCAGTCAGGTTCATGGCTCCTACAATGGCATAGGCACTTCTTACGCCCAAAAGCCAATTGAGCAGACCAGCCAGAAGGGGCGCTGATGCCAACCCCAGGCTTCCAAACATACCATTATAACCCATAGCGATGCTGACCCTCTCTATTTCCTTGGAGATGAGGCCCAGGCCTATGGGATGGTAGATTCCGGAGAAAAGGCCAATGCCTGCGAGGGCCAGGGTAAGGTGCAGGGGGTGGTCAAGGAATAAAGCCGCACACAGTCCACTCACGCCTGCCCCCACATAGAAAGTGAGCATCAGTGGCTTGGCACCTATCCTATCTCCAACAAAGCCCCAGGGAAGAGCGGTAACTCCAAAGAGCAGGTACATCAAGAAAGATAGCCCGAGGGTGTCAGCCATGGACATGGAGAGCCGTGAGGCGAGTGGAAGCAGTAAAGCGGGAAAGACGAGCATATTAAAATGGGTCAAGAAGTGGCCAAAGCATGTGACTACGAGGATTTGCCGCTCTTTGGGGTTGAGTCTATCTCTGGGCTTGTTTGCCAAAGCACTACTCCTGTGTGCGTTGTTCACCACCACAGACTTCGCAATCCCGCTCGGAAATTTTCAGCTACATAATCTTCCGCAATGAGTTCAAGCACTCTAACAAAAGGATTCAGCGCTAGCAATTATAATTGCTGCATTGTTTAGCAAAAACAAAAATTGTTTGACATTACCAAACAAATATCCTATCTTTCCCTAAAAGCTCAAAAAGAGACTTGCCAATGACAGATGAGGCAAAGGCACTGAATCTTGGTCAAAAGATTAGGGAAATTCGCCGCAAGCGTGGGTTGACCCTTCAAGAAGTATCTGAACTCACTGGACTATCCAAAGCTACCCTTTCTCAGATTGAAAACCAAGTGACCATTCCCCCAATAGCCACGTTACTGAAGATCTCTCGTGCCCTTGGACAACACATAGCTGATTTTTTTCAGGACGAAGCCCCGGTTACAGACAGAATTTCAGTCGTTCGTGCTGAGGAACGCCGAGAGTCGATTAGGCGCATGCAAAGAGAAGCACACAGGATCGGTTATCGCTACGAGTCTCTGGCTCACCACTTGGTTAGCAAGAAGATGGAGCCATTTATCGTGGAAATTGAGCCCAGGGACGAGGATGCTGCGATCTTTTACAATCACAAGGGGGAAGAATTCCTTTTCGTTATGGAGGGGGAGCTTGAGTTCAGGGGGGGTGACAGGGTTGTAGCCCTGAGACCCGGTGACAGCCTATACTTTGATTCAGAGATTCCCCACGCCTTGAGGGGACTGAATGGAAGGCCTGCTAAGGTGCTGGCAGTAATTTATTCTCCCGAATAGATTGAAGGATTCGGACGATTATGGGGAAGAGAATATGTATGAAATAAGATTCCACGGCCGCGGTGGCCAGGGTGCTGTTATTGGTTCCGAAACACTGGCTCATGCTTTCTTTATAGAGGGTAAGTACGTGCAGGCGTTTCCGGCCTTTGGAGTAGAGCGAAGGGGAGCCCCAGTAATGGCCTTTTGCAGGGTCGATGATAAACCTATTAACCTCCGAAACCAGATATACGAACCTGACCACGTTGTCGTGCTTGACTCTTCACTCATCGAAACTGTGGATGTGATGGCCGGTTTAAAGACAGGCGGGATCATAGTGGTAAATGGGAGAAGGTCTGCCGGATATTACCGGAAGAGAATTGACTCCGCCTACAGGTTATTTTTGGTGGATGCTGGAGCAATAGCTGTGGAACACGGGCTGGGCTCCGTTACCAACCCTATAGTGAATACAGCGATCCTAGGTGCATTTGCAAGGGCCAGTGGGTTAGTATCCATTGAGGCAGTCGAAAGGGCAATAGCCCAGTATGTCCCTGTCAAACAGGAACAAAATCGGCTCGCCGCGCGCGCTGCATTTGAAAAGGCAGTAGAAATATAACCAGACTTTTACCTGCGGGGAGAGACTACAGATGCAAGGCAACAGAAGAGCTGGAGCGGCCAAAAAGGTTGAGATAATGGGATGGGAGGACTTTCCCCCGATGAATGTTTCGCTGGGGAACATGTTGCACAACCATACGGGAAGCTGGCGATTTATCAAGCCCATTTATGAAGATAAGACCCCAGCGTGTCAGAATGCCTGCCCATGCGCGAATGACGTAGAGGCGTGGATCAAGCTGGCTCAAGGGGGGAAGGTGGATGAGGCATTTCTTTTTCTCAAGCGAGAGCAGCCATTTCCCTCGGTTCTTGGACGAGTGTGTTTCAGGTTCTGCGAGACTGAATGTAACAGGGCTGGTCTGGATGAAGCGATTTCTATCCGGGAGTTGGAAAGATACATAGGGGATAAAGGTCTTAGCCAGGGTATCCTTCCGGATACCCCAGCATTAAATGGCAAGAGCCTCGGGGTGGTAGGATCAGGACCCAGCGGAATGTCCGTAGCCTATTTTGCAAGGCTGCTTGGATTCAAGGTGACGGTGTATGAGGCCTATAGCGTCCTAGGAGGAATTCTGAGAATTGGTATACCCGCTTACAGGCTGCCTCGCGAGGTACTGTTATCTGAGTTCGAATTACTTCGTAAGATGGGTATAGAATTGAAAACAGGCATCAGGATTGGCAAAGACCTTTCACTTGAAAAACTTTGCCGGGAGCATGACTATATTTTCCTTGGGGCGGGTGCCCACCAAAGCAGAAGGCTGGGACTGAAGGGAGAAGAGTTAAGTGCCAGGGTGATACCTGGACTGAGGTTCTTGACAGAAGTGGCCCTTGGTTCCACCCCTGATCTGGGTAAGCACGTGACAGTGGTAGGAGGGGGAAACACCGCCATTGACGCTGCAAGGACTGCTGTTAGGCTTGGAGCTCAGGAAGTTACAGTTCTATACCGGCGAACAGAAGCGGAGATGCCAGCGCACCCAGACGAAGTACGTGAGGCCAGAGAAGAAGGGGTAAGGTTTCAGTTTCTTGCGGCCCCAGAAAGGATAGATATTAGGGGGGATGGTAGCATCAATTTGCAATGTGTGGAAATGGAACTCGGGCCTCCGGATGAAAGCGGAAGAAGAAGTCCAGTGAAAAAAGAGGGAGCAGAATTCCAGGTATCAACCGATACGGCCATAGTTGCCATAGGCGAGGACCCTTTTTTCCCACCACTGGTCGAACTTTTAGAGCGTAATGAATTGCCCGCACAGGTGGATAGGGGCCATTTTGTATGCCAGCCATTCAAGGGAGCGGCGAAGGTATATGCAGGTGGAGATCTGACAGCCATACCCCATACGGTGGTGCATGCCGTAGCATCGGGGAAAAGGGCTGCTATTGCCATGGACTGTGATAGGAAAGGGTTGGCGTTTGAGGCAGTAGAGAAAGATATTTGTGTGGGCGATGGCACAGGGCTCAGCTTTTCACGTTACCTGGGCCTTCAGCCCTTGAACCCGGTGAGACAGGATTGGCGCAAAGTGGTAACCAGGGAGAACATTGTCTACGACTATTTTGAAAAGGCCGCAAGAGTGAGCGCTGTACCGAAAAGGCCAGAGGAAAGGGTAAGGAATTTTAAACCATATCTGGCCACATTGGAAGACCATGAAGCCCTTTCTGAGTTCACTAGGTGTATTCACTGCGGCAGGTGTATAGAATGTGACAACTGCCTCATTTTTTGCCCTGATGTCTCTATACTTGTGGAGCCGGAAAGTCAGTTCGGCTACAAATATGATTATGATTATTGTAAGGGATGTGGCATATGCTTTTCTGAGTGCCCCAGAAATGCCATTACCATGATTGATGAAGAGGCGGAGATCAAGGAGGAATAATTGAGACAGGTTATAAAAGGTAATCATGCAGTGTCTCATGGGGTGAGGCTGAGCAGGGTGAAGGTCATCTCTGCCTATCCGATAACGCCCCAGACGACCATAGTAGAGGAACTCTCAGAGATGTGTGCAACTGGGGCTTTGGCGGCCAAGTTCATTAAAGTAGAAAGTGAGCATTCAGCACTTGCAGCTTTAGTGGGCTCTGCTACTGCTGGTGTGCGCTCTTTTACTGCGACCAGCAGCCAGGGCCTGTTGCTGATGCACGAGGTTCTTCACTGGGTCTGTGGGGCAAGACTGCCCATCGTGCTGGCTAATGTGAACAGGGCTGTAGGTGCGGGCTGGAACATCTGGGCAGATCAAACTGACTCCATCTCCCAGAGGGACACAGGGTGGATTCAGATTTACTGCGAGTCAAACCAGGAAGTCCTTGACAGTATCATTATGGCCTACAAGCTAGCAGAACAACTTCTTTTGCCTGTCATGATCACTTATGACGCCTTTTTCTTGAGCCACACCTCAGAGGTAGTGGACATTCCTGATCAGGAGGCTGTAGATAAATTTCTCCCCCCGTTCACTCCCCCTTACCAAATAGATATCAGCAACCCGAAGATGTTTGGTGGAATGATAGGCCCGGAGATTTACTACGAAGAAAGATATCGCATTTACAGGGACTCGATGGCTGCGATTGATACCTATTCAGGGGTATGCGATGAATTCGAACGCAGCTTTGGCAGAAGCTACAGATTGGCTGAGCCTTACAAGGTGGAAGACGCGGAGATAATCGTTGTAACAGCGGGAACTATCAGCTCCGTGACGAGGATTGCTGTCGAAAAAGCGAGGGAGAAAGGAATCAGACTCGGTCTCATGAAATTGAGGCTTTTCCGGCCCGTACCGTATCAGTATTGGAGGCAAATCCTGGGACAGGCGGACAAGGTCATTGTGATCGACCGGAACCTGATAGGCGGTCTTGGAGGAGCGTTCGCTAGTGAAATTCGCTCTGCCCTGTTCCCCCTGGACAAAAGGCCCTTTGTTTATTCTGCCATAGCTGGTCTGGGAGGGCGCGATGTGACACCATCGGATGTTCTTGGCATAGTGGAAAAGGTGGTAGCAGGAAAAGCTCAAGTGGACAGGCCTATTTTTTGGGGACTGAAGGAAAAGGGATTTTAGTAAGGACCTTTCAACAGGAGCTACAAATGCAAAAAATATTTGATCTGGGCAAGGAAATGAGGCAAGGCCCTGAGTTGATGATGCCGGGGCTCCTGTCCTGTCAGGGATGCGGAACCGCACTTGCCATGAAGCTGGCACTTAAGGCGCTGGGGGATAGGACAGTGGTAGTGATTCCGGCGTGTTGTTGGAGCATCATCGTTGGGGTCTATCCGTACTCAGTGCTCAATGTCCCGGTGATCCATGTGCCATTTGAGACCGCCGCGGTTGCGGCTTCAGGACTAAAAGCGGGCCTGGAAATAAGAGGACAAAGTGATGTGACCGTTATGGCGTGGGCAGGTGACGGGGGAACCTTTGATATAGGGCTTCAGTCCCTATCGGGTGCAGCAGAAAGAAACGAAGATATCCTGTATGTCTGCTACGACAATGAGGCGTACATGAATACCGGGATACAGAGGTCCAGTGCAACACCAGTTGGCGCATGGACCACAACCACCCCCGAAGGATCGCTTAAGGAAGAGCCAAAGAAAGATATAGAAAACATCATGCTTGCCCATGGAGTTCCTTACGTTGCAACAGCATCTGTGGCCTATCCCGATGATTTTATAAAAAAATTCAAGAAAGCCAAGGCAATAAGAGGCACAAGGTTTATCCATATCCTCTCGCCGTGTCCGCCAGGGTGGAGGATTGACTCGGCCAAGTCAATACAGATTGCACGCATGGCCACAATGAGCAGGGTGTTCCCATTATACGAGGTTCATGAAGGACAGACGAGGGTGACTGTTAGGCCCTCAAGGACGATTCCTGTTAAGGACTATCTAATGGCGCAGGGTAGGTTTCGACAGATGAGCGATGAAACAATCGACCGGGTACAAGCGCAAACAGAGAAGCGATGGGAAGATCTAATGGATAGGGAGGAGAGAGCATCTTAAAGAGCCATAGGTCGCGGAGACTGCCAACCAGAATTACGGCTGGTTGGCATTTTTGTATCTATGAAGATACTGTTTTCCTTGACCAAAGGCCCTGTCGGCGTGTATACCATGCCCTGACGCCTATATATGCAAGTGGGTTCCGGGGATTGGGGTGAAGGGTCGCCGAATTGTCCATTTTTTGAGAACTGATATTTGGCAGATTCAGGATACTGAACTGGCGAAACCTAAAGCGTTCCTCGTACGCCAAGCCCGCATACTCCTACTGTCATTTAGGGGGCTATTTGAGGATAAATGCAAGTTGAGGGCGTCTGCTCTCACGTTTTATTCCTTGCTTTCCCTTGTGCCGGTACTTGCCATGCTTTTTGGTGTGGCAAAGGGCTTTGGGATTGAGAAGCTTCTCCAAAAGCAGTTGATCCAGAATCTTGAGGCCCAGGAAGAGGTAATTAGCCGCGTTATTACCTTTGCCACTACGCTACTTGAGAATACCCGTGGAGGGTTGATGGTAGGAGCGGGGCTCCTTTTTCTTTTTTGGACTACATTGAATGTCTTGTCCAATATTGAAGATGCCTTTAATGAGATATGGGGAGTAAAGAAGGCAAGAACTGTTTCGCGAAAACTAGTTGACTACCTTGCCCTGACTGTTATTGGACCTTTTCTCGTGGTTATATCAGGGACCTTGACAGTTGTGGTTACTGGCAAGATCAAAGGTATTGCGCAGCGTTTCGGTATTGTGCAGGCACTTGGACCCGCGGTTATTTATCCACTGAAGTTCGCTCCCTATGCGGTATTGTGGCTGCTGTTCATATTTATGTATAGCTTTATGCCGAATACCAAAGTCAGGAGCAGGTCAGCCATCTTTGGAGGGATAATTGCTGGCACACTTTTTCAACTATTCCAATGGGTATACATTAACTTTCAGATTGGAGTTGCAAGGTACAATGCCATTTACGGGAGCTTTGCAGCGCTTCCTCTGTTCCTTATCTGGTTGAATTGGAGTTGGCTTATAGTGCTTTACGGGGCAGAAATGTCCTTTGCGCATCAAAACGTCAGTACCTTTGAATATGAAAAAGAATGGTCGCGGATAAGCTATTACCGAAAGAAGATCCTCGCACTTGCTGTTACTCACCATTTGGTGAAGGCCTTTAGCAATGGTGAAGGCCCCCAAGAAGCGAATAAGATATCAACTCGGTTAGGCATCCCTATTCGGTGCGTCCGGGAAATCTTGGGTGAACTTCTCAAGGCAGGGGTGATTTCGCAAGTGAGTGTGGAAGGTAGAAAGGGTGATTACTTCCAGCCAGCACTGGACCCGGATAATATAACTATAGCCAGGATATTGCAGGCAATCGAACGGGTGGGGAGCGAAAAAATTCCTATAAAGCAGGCTTCTTACCTGGATAAACTGGTGGAGTGTCTGAGTGAAATGGACAGGGCCTGCGATGCGTGCCTTTGTAACTTGAAACTAAAGCAGATAGAGTGATTACTAAAATTAGTAATCGAGAAGAGGAAATGTGTCGAGTTTATAACTTACTATATTAGGCTAGCGATTATATGATTGTTGAATGGATACGGAAAATAGGTGCTGTTACGCTGCGGACCGTCAGGCGAATGGGACTGATGGGCATATTCCTGGTAAAGGCATTTATTTACACGATTGTCCCACCCATAAAATTTAGCAGGATTGTTAAGCAGGTTCATTTCATAGGCCTCCAGTCTATGGTGGTTATTCTTCTGACAGGGCTATTTGCTGGCATGGTTCTGGGTTTTCAGGGCTATTATAGCCTGAGCAGGTTTGGTTCTGATGCGTTTCTTGGTCCCATGGTTGGCCTGGCACTTATAAAGGAGCTTGGTCCTGTTCTTTCAGCGTTGATGGTCACGGGAAGGGCTGGCTCTGCTGTCGCCGCCGAGATAGGAATCATGCGGATAAGCGAGCAAATTGACGCTCTCGAACTCATGGGGCTTAATCCATATCGATATCTAATAGTACCCAATTTCCTGGCCGCTTTAATATCTATGCCCTTGCTCACAGCGATGTTCGATGTGCTGGGTATCTTTGGAGGGTATTTGATAGGTGTCAAGCTGTTGGGGGTCAGTTCAGGTGTGTACTTTGGCGAAATGAGCCACTATGTTGAGATGGCTGACGTACTAGAGGGCATCTACAAGTCCCTGAGCTTTGGTGTGCTCATTGCGTGGGTATCCACGTTTAAAGGATATTATACAGGGATCCTGACCGGGTTTGGAGCAGAAGGAGTAAGTAAGGCCACCACGCAGGCGGTGGTTCTTACTTCAGTGCTTATTCTTGTCTGGGATTACTTTATGACTTCCGCACTCTTTTGATGATGAACCTATGATAAGAGTTGAAGAGTTACGAAAATCATTTGATGGTCACGTTGTGCTTGACGGTATTTCCTTTGAGGTCGCCAGGGGCGAGGTTGTGGCGCTTATCGGAGGCAGCGGTGGTGGCAAGAGTGTCCTGTTAAAGCATATGGTAGGGCTTATGCACCCTGACGGCGGCAGGGTCACCATAGACGGTGTCGATGTTGGAAGTGTGCGAGGGGCCGAGTTGCGTAAGCTGAGAGATCGATTGGGATTTCTTTTCCAGGGGGGCGCGCTGTTTGACTCCATGACAGTTTATGAAAATGTAGCGTTTCCCTTGCGGGAAAAGACTAAGATGAAAGAAAATGAAATCCGCAAGAAAGTTATGAGAGAGCTTGAATTGGTTGGTCTGAAAGGTGCGGAGGACAAGTATCCATCCCAGATAAGCGGTGGTATGGTAAAAAGGGCAGCACTTGCCCGCTCGCTCGTTCTGGATCCTGAGATCATGTTATTCGATGAGCCCACTACGGGGCTGGATCCCGTCATAGGGCAATCCATTCTGGAGTTGATCGATTCTTGCCATAAGAGAATATCATTTACTGGCATAATTGTAACCCATGAGATTCCCAGGATCTTTCCATTTGTGGACAGGGTGTTGATGATCTATGAAGGAAAGTTGAGGGTGAATTCACCTCCCGATGAGATGATGCGGTCAGAGGATCCCGTGGTAAAGGCTTTTTTGGGGAAGTAGAGCCAGGATCGAGATATTAAAAAGTGAGGCATTTATAAGATGAGGGACAGAAATGAGGCGATTTGACATAGAATTCGCAGTTGGGCTTTTTGTGCTGGCTGGTATTTTGTGCCTGGGGTATCTATCCGTAAAGCTTGGGAAAATGGAGGTTATAGGTGGCGGTGGTTATGAGCTTCAGGCCATATTCTCAAACTCGGGTGGCTTGAAAACCGGGGCTTCAGTAGTTATATCAGGTGTAGAGGTGGGAAGAGTAAAGAGTATAAGTCTGGAGGATTATCAGGCGAAGGTGGTATTAGTTCTACCAAGTAACGTTAAAATTCAGGATGACGCCATTGCCTCCATAAAAACAAAAGGGCTTATAGGGGAAAAATATGTTGAAATAACTCCGGGCGCCTCAGATGTAATCTTAAAGCCTGGGGATAGGATAAGGGACACACAACCTGCAATCGACCTGGAACAACTGATTTCTAGCTTCGTATTTGGGAAGTTGTAGTCGATATTTCCTCGAATGGGGCGAAGGGTAGAAACCGGAAAATTTATTGGAGACAGGGAGGCTCGAAGATGAAAAAAAATGCTATCGCGGCGGTGACTGTGCTGGCTATGTTAGCGTTTTTTGGGATTTATCTAGCTTATGCTGGTGAGCCCACAGACCAGATCAGAAAGACTACAGATAAAATAATAGATATCGTGAAAAATCCCGCTTTGAAGGCCCCCGAAAAGGAACCGGAGAGAAGGCGGCTTATCAGGAAGGCAGTGGATGAAGTTTTTGACTGGGATGAGATGGCCAAGAGGACCCTTGGATGGCATTGGAGGAAAATCTCCAAATCGCAGAGAAAGGAGTTTGTGTATCTATTTGGCAAACTTCTCGAAAGAACTTATCTGGATAAGGTTGAAGGCTATTCAGGCGAAAAGGTAGTATATCTGGGTGACAGAGCAGAGGGAGACTATGCAATTGTAAAAGTAAAGATAATTACGAAGCAGGACAGAGAGATCCGCGTTCTTTACAGGATGAGAAGAAGGAACCGAAAATGGTTAGTATACGACATTTCTATTGAGGGAGTGAGTTTAATAAATAATTACCGAACTCAATTTAACAACATACTGGTTCGTTCATCTTTCAAGAGGTTGATTGAGAAGTTGAAAGCGAAAGTGGAGGAGCCATGAGACTGATCTAGCAGTCTGATTGCGTGGAGGAGTTGATGCGGAAGGTGCTAGTGTTTTTATTTGTTTTTTCCTTTGCTGTCATGGTTGTTGACTTTGTTTCGCCGTTGCAAGCTGCAGAACAAAAGACTAACTTTGCTTTGATTCCGGACTCTGTGGATGTGACAAAAGCTGCGGAACAGTCCCAGGGGCCTGTACGGTCAGCCATCATGGTGGTGGCGAATAACACCGAGGGCAAGGGTGACTCTGGGTGGGGTGATGAGTCGATAATTCCTCCCGAACCTCAGGAACAGGAGCAATACGAGACCATCGCTGATCCACTGGAACCCATCAACCGTATCTTTTTTACGTTCAATGACAAGCTCTACTTTTGGCTGCTCAAGCCCATCGCCAAGGGATACGGAAAAGTGGTTCCAGAGCCAGCCAGGGTAGGGATCAGGAATTTTTTTTCTAATCTATTGATGCCGATACGACTGATCAACTGCCTTCTGCAAGGGAAGTTAAAGGCCGCAGGGACTGAGACCATCAGATTTATTATAAATTCTACGGTGGGCTTTCTGGGTGTTCAAGACGTGGCGAAGAATGAGGGGCACTTAGAGGTTCATGAAGAAGATCTGGGGCAGAGCCTGGGCGTTTATGGATTGGGTCCAGGAATTTATATCAATTGGCCCATATTTGGCCCTTCAAGTTTAAGGGATACAGTTGGTATGATTGGAGATTTTTTCCTTGACCCTGTTAATTACGCTGTAACGAGGACCAAATACAGGATAGCAGTGAAAGGTTACGACAAGGTAAACAGCACCTCACTGACGATCGGAGAATATGAATCCCTGAAAAAAGCGGCTCTGGACCCTTACGTTGCAGTGCGGGATGCGTATTTTCAGTATAGACGAAATTTAATCAAGAAATAATGGTCGGCCCAAAATTTATGAAAATCGTTGATTATTAGTTTGTTATGCCGTAGAATTTAACATGGTCAGCAAGAGGAGCGAGATAAAGTTCTTTTAAACCCATCTTAACAGCCTCGAGAGGTCACTGGATTGACCTTCTTCGTGTTCACAAAACCCGTCGGTTTCTTGAAAGTGGGTATGCTCATTTCCGTCTGGTTCTCTCTCCGTTGTTAAGACATTTCTTAAGGGTAAAGCCCTGCTTAGCAAAGTTAGGTGATCGGCAAAGCATGGGTGAGCCATAGTATTATAATCAATTAAAGGAGGAAAACATGAGTGAAGCGAAAAACGGTGATACGGTAAGGGTGCATTACACCGGTAAACTGGAAGATGGAACTATATTCGATAGTTCGCGGGACAGGGCCCCTCTTGAATTTACCATTGGAGGAGGCGAAGTTATTGAAGGCTTTGAGAAGGGCATAGTAGGGATGTCTGTTGGCTCCACCAAGGTCCTATCAATTCCCCCGGAGGATGCCTATGGCCCCAGAAGGGAGGATCTGGTCCTGTTCGTGAATAAGAGTGAGTTTCCAGAGCACATCAATCCCACCGTGGGACAGCAATTGCAAGTCAGGCAACCTAATGGTGCAATCATTGATCTGGTGGTGACAGAAATGAATGAAGACACGGTAACGCTCGATGCCAACCACCCTTTGGCGGGGCAGACACTAATATTCGATGTGGAGCTGATGGAAATAGTGCAGTAGCGTCAGAATATTTTCCCAGGCAACATTTAAGGCCTGGCACGACACTAAAAGAAGGACAATAGGATAATGAAAAAGATTTATATCGGTAATCTGGCATTTCGTACCTCTGAGGCCAAAATTCATGAGCTTTTTTCTCAGTATGGCCAAGTACATTCAGTCAAGCTTGTCACTGATTATGTCACTGGGAGATCCAGGGGTTTTGGTTTCGTGGAGATGGACCCAGAGCAGGCCGATAAGGCCATCGCGGAGCTCAATGGAACTGAGCTGGATGGGCGCGTATTGAAGGTCGATGCGGCCAAGGAACGTAGGCCTTCAAAATCGCATTACCGTAATAAACGCTGGTAGTTACACTGGACAAAGAAAATGCGAAGGCAAGGGGAGGCTAGAATTCTATACCTTTTCTTGCCTTTATTCCTTTGTGAAATGGATGTTTTATTTCCTGCATTTCTATGACCGTTGTGGCCATTCTCGATATGTCAGGATGAGCATTCCTCCCACTGAGAATCAGCAATGTCTCTGGTGGCTTTTCACGGATGGCACGGGCGACTTCCTCTGCCTGGATAAAATCGTAATAAAGAGCGATATTTATTTCATCCAGGACTATTAGTTGGTATTTTCCCGAGTTGAGTTGTCGGCGGAACTCATCCCATGCCTCTCGTGCCGCTTCCCGGTGCACGGAGGGTATCTTTCCGTTTTTTTGAAAAATGAATCCCTTTCCCATTGTCCTTATTGTCATGTTTGGGACTTTATCTGCAGCTATTGTCTCCCCATATCGCATGGGAGATTTGATAAATTGCAAAAACAAGCACGACATACCATTGGCTGCAGCCAAGAGTGACTTACCAAGACAATAAGTTGTTTTTCCCTTTCCGTTGCCGGTTACTACTTCCACGGCTCCTGAATTTAGACGATCCACCAATTCGGGGCTGGAGCGATTCTCCATGACCACACCCGTTACCAATTCAGCTATTTCTAAAACAGGTGGAGGCACAGTGGAGCCAGATAAAATAAGCTCTACATGGCTTGGTCTTTCATTGCAAAGTTTTAACAGTTCTTCCACTTTGACAAGGCCGGAATTAAGGACTTTCTCTATGTTCAATATGTGAACGAGGTCAAAATTTTCTTTTAGACTTTTCTGCAGATGGCGCAATGGATGTTGCACAGGTGGCACCACGGCTTCCGATTGGCCAGTATATTGCGATATGTCGAGGGCCTGGAAATTAAGAAAAGGGGCCAGGTATCTAGAAGCCATATCACAGGCGTCCTTTAGCCGATTATTGGAAAAACTTATGATTAAGTTTTTTAGCTCCCTACCGGCGGCTCTGAGGGCGAGGCCAAAGGATATAAAATTAGATCTTTCAGAAGGGAGGAGATAGGCCTGAACCAGCCCCTGCTTAAGCATATTCATACACCTCGGGGTTATTTATTAACTCAGTGTCAAAAATGCAGATAAAACGATCTAAGTCAAGCAAGAAAAGACTTGTTTTCTGAATTTGCGAGCCTGTAGGATGATTAAATTGTTGTGGACCGACAATGAAGACTATGTTATCTAAAAACGTTCACATAACAGAGCATTAGGGTAATAGGATATTGGTTATCAAAGGAGGATAATTAATGATAGGGCGGGAAAAGATGGATGCTGAAACTTTGAATATGATCTTAGGTACGTTCGATAAGCTCGAGCACGACAGATTGACGCTCGAGGCCAAGCTTGAAATGGATCGGACGGGTGATTTCCCTGAGCAACTCATCCGCTTCATGCTTGGCCCAGAAATGGCCCTACATTTGATCTTTATTCCCTCCGAGTATGGAGGGCTAGGGGCAGGAGCCAAGGAGATCGCCATCATCTCTGAAAGGATGGCCAAAGCCGATCTGGGGATTGCAACCTCTTTTCTCGGGATTTGTCTTGGAATGGATCCTATAAGGGTGGGAGGGACTTCGGAACAAAAAGAAAAGTATATACGCCGGATTGCTGAAGAGGGTCTTATTGTGGCCTACGGTGTAACAGAGCCCAATGCCGGTTCCAATGTTCAGGCCCTTAAGAGCCGGGCTGATCGCGTAATGGACAATGGGAACCTCAAAGGCTACAAGCTTAATGGTCAGAAACAATTTATTACCAATGGCGGTGTCGCAGACCTGTACACCATCTTGGCTAATACCCCGCAGGGGCCTTCTTTCTTCATAGTTGAAAGAGATTGGGATGGCCTCGTGCCAGGCAAGCACGAAGACAAGCACGGCATCAGGGCCTCGAATACCTGCGCCCTGTCACTGGAAGACCTTTTCGTACCTGCTGAAAACCTGGTGGGAGGGGTGGAAGGCCAGGGGCTCAAGCAGGCCAATAAGGTATTCGGCTACACAAGGCTCATGGTAGCGACACTGGGCCTAGGCGGAGGGATGGCATCGCTTGAAAGGGCCATTAAGTATTCAAAAGAGAGAGTCCAATTTGGCACAACATTGGCTGAAAAACAGGGCTATACCCATAAGCTGCTTGTCCCCCACGCGGTGCAGTTAGAAGCGGCTCGATCGTACATAGAATTTGTAGCAGAATGCCTTGACAGCGGTGAGGAAAGCCGGGAGGTGGAAGGATCAATAGCCAAATATTTTACCACTGAGGCAGCAGATGCCATGGCGAACGACGGCATACAGGCCTTTGGTGGATACGGGTACATGAGGGAGTACGAGGTTGAGAAAATCAAGCGGGATGTAAAGATCCTCACCATCTATGAGGGGACAAGTGAGATCCAGAGAAATATTATATCAGTCTTCCGTATGAGAGAGTCGGTAAGGTCAAAAGGTGCCTATTACTCCGAGATGGCCGAAAGAGCTGCCAAGCTCCCAGAGGACTGTGGGGGAGGACTAATCTCACTGGCTACCGCTACCACGAATGATGTAATATTTGCAGTGCGAAAGGCTAAATTAACCAAGCAGCAATATGTGATGTTCTTACTGGCTGACATGATGACATGGTGTGAGGTAGCCGATGCCTTTGCGCGAAAGGCATCGACATACCAGGGAGAACAAGACCGTTCGGTGGAGTTTATGAAGGCATCAGCAAGACTTTTTGCCCGTGAAGCAGCAGAAAAGGTTTATACAAACGGGATGAAAATAGCCTTTGGATGTGGGGAGCCTCTCAACACGGTTGGCACTGCATTGAAGGAACTTAGCGGGGCAACATCTTACGAAGGGACACTATCTGACATGAACCTGGTTGCAGCAGAGTTGGTGGCTTAGAATTTGGCGATTACGAGAAGGAAACATAGCCGGACCAGAAAACGCTTATACGATAACCCCCGCATAGACTCTGCTCTAAAGCCGGCACTTCGGAAGATCGGGGTCCCGGAGCAGAGCCCTTTCCAACCAGATCCTTTCCAACTGCAAGCGCTTGAGTTGTGCCAGTCCTATGATGTCCTGGTCAGCGCCCCAACAGGGTCCGGCAAGACCTGGATTGCGATCCAGGCGATTCACAAGATGCTGTCCAGAGATAAACGGGTCTGGTATGCCTCTCCCCTAAAAGCACTGTCGAATTCCATTTATCAGGACTTCTGCCACGAATTCGGGCATTCATATTGCGGCATCATAACCGGCGACAGAAAAGAAAATCCCGACGCTCCTGTGATCGTTGGCACCACAGAGATCCTTCGCAATCAGCTTTATGACTCGATGCACGAAGGCGTGAGCATTGCTACTGATATGGTCGTGATGGATGAAGCTCATTATCTCAGCGACCCCGATCGCGGCGTAGTGTGGGAAGAGGTGCTGATATATCTGCCCTCTCGTGTCAGGCTCCTACTTCTTTCTGCCACCATTTCCAATGCAGAGGAGATAGCAGACTGGCTCAAACAAATACGGGGCACAGAGGCAAAAGTGGTGCGAGCCGAGGATAGGCCAGTGCCTCTTGAGATGCTATTTCTTTTCCCAGATGGTTTGATTACTCCGCTGGGGGGCAAGAAGGGATTAAACCCAAAGGTAAAGAAATTTATTGCCTCCGGAGGCAGTAAGTGGAGAAGATCCTCACGCAAGGTGGACCTGGGGGGAATAGTGAAGATATTGAGGCAGTTTGATCTGTTACCTGCCATCTTTTTCCTCAAGTCCAGAATGGAGTGCGACAGGGCATTGTTGAGTTGCCCTGCGGTGAAAGGAAAGGAAGATATCAAGGAAATACTGGGCAATGAGGTAAGATCGTTTTTGAAAAGTTATCCCCATCTCCAGAGACACAGACAGATGAAATACCTGCTGGAGTCCCTGGTGGCCTCCCACCATGGTGGGCAATTGCCGTATTGGAAGGTCCTTGTTGAAAAAATGATGAACAAGGGCTACCTAGAGGCCATCTTTTCAACCTCCACAGTGGCAGCGGGCGTGAATTTCCCTGCAAGGACAGTTGTTTTAGTGCAAAGTGATAGGTACAATGGCAGGGAGTTTGTAGAACTCAGTGCAACTGATCTGCACCAAATGATTGGAAGGGCCGGCAGAAGAGGGAAGGACCAGATAGGATTTGCCCTGGTTGTCCCAGGCCTCCATCAGGATCCTCAGTTGATATTTGAGCTCAAGGATTCCCCGCCTGAACCTATAAACAGCCAGATCCATATCAACTTTTCGATGGTGCTCAACCTTCTGCTCTCCCATAAGCCTAAGGAGATAAAAGCGCTTCTGGAACAATCCTTTGCCACATATCAGCAAAGACGCTACGGCTCATATCTCAAGGATCAGTGGGAAAGGCTGATAAATGAGCTCAGGAATATCCTTCCCAAGGGGCGATGTGACACAGCGGACCCCTATGAGATCATCGAGAATATTCAGAGAAGATCGGATATCCTTCGAGAAACAAGGCAACTGGACAGGGCTCTGCGCTATGAGCGAAAGTTCCAGACCCTTAGACCATATCTCATACGAGGCCGACTGTTCTTACACAAGAACGGTAGCCTGTATGCGTTGTATGATACGATGCCTGAGGATGGGAGATTCATGTGCCTGGCCTACAACCTGGGTAAAACAAAAACCGTCAGAAAGAAAAGCCTCAGGCTGCGCCGTGTGGACATAAATCAGATAAAATACATTTTTGATCAAAGGGTTGAGGTGTCTAACGAGCTTTCAAAAGACAAGCTTCGGTCGATTTTTGAAACGATTGATCGAGAATCTCTTGAACCTTTAGAGGTGACTGCGGATAGCGGAACTGATCCAGAGAGCCAGGGGCGGGAACTCTTAAGTAACGCGACCAGCGGGCTCGCGAAAATGCCTTGTGAGGCGTGCGAGCATTATCGCACCTGCCATTATGCGCGCAAGGGGGCTCTTAGGCGGCTGTTAAAAGAATTCAGGGACTTGGCGATGGAATTGGACAGGATAGAAGGGGGCTTATGGCTGAGTTTCAAGAGGCACTTGAGATTCTTGAAAGAAACCGGTTTCGTGGATGAGATGGATTCTCTGACCAGTGATGGAGTGTGGGCCTCTAAGTTAAGGCTAGACCAGCCGCTATTGATAGCCGAGGCCATAAGGAAAGGGGCATTTCAGGGCCTCTTACCGGAACTGCTTGCCGGGGCTATAGCGCCATTTGTATGGGACAGGGTTCAAGAGATAGAGATGACTGTGCGCGAGGGTCTGGATCTCAGCGGTATGGAGGAGATATTCGGAAGAGTAATAAACTCGATTTCCGCTATGAGAACTCTAAAGGCCAGGAGGGGGTTTGACAGCCCTCCCCTGGTCTTTTGGCCTGCGGCAGCATTATACCTCTGGGCAAAGGGAGTTTCATGGGATCAACTGCTGTCCTTTGTAGCCGTGGACGAGGGGGATCTCGCATCCCTCATTATGAGGACAGCAGATCACCTGCGCCAGGTTGCGAGTCTCAAGGATACCCACTCAGACTTGGCAGACACAGCGCTCAAGTCCATAGAGTTAATCCTCCGTGAGCCGGTCTATATAATCTAAAGTGGCGCGTGCAATGCACTTCCCTGTGCGCAGGATCTAGGGCAGGTCAGAAGCAAAGCGCTCGACTTTAGCCTTTTTCTTTAAGTTTTCTGCATAATTCCTTACCATTTTCTGCAATTTTTGCTCTACCAGATACTGTTTCAATCTGTCTTTCACCTTCTCAAATGGCAAGGTGGTCTCGGGCCGCTTGTCCGTCACTTTTATCAAATGATACCCAAAGACCGTCTGCACCACATCGCTGACCTGTCCCTTGTCAAGTGCAAAAGCCGCATCCTCAAAAGGTTTTACCATCTGCCCCCGAGAGAAGTACCCCAAGTCGCCTCCTTTTTTTGCGCTTGGTCCTTCAGAATATTTTTTCGCCAACTCCGCAAAATTGTCGCCTTTTTTCAGCCTTTCCTGAATTTTCTTTATCTTCTTGAGTGCCTTTTCTTTCTCCTCCTTAGTTGGATTAGGCCCCAATTTGACAAGGATATGGCTTGCTCTTATTTGAGCAGGTCTGCGGAACAGATCCTTGTGGTTGTCATAATAATCCCGGACATCTTTGTCAGTGATTTGGATCTTGGACTTAAGTTCCTGATCGATGAATTTTTCTATGGCAATAGCGCGCCTCAGTTGATCCTTTATACCTGACTCTGTGTAATGTGCCTTCTCCAATGCCTTTTTGAACGTGGCATCGTCAGGATAGTGCTTCTTCACTGCCACGAGCTGTTTCTCAATCTGCTCTTGACCAACAGTGATTCCCACTTTCTGGCTTTGTTGGTACAACAACTCGCGGTTGATCAGACTTTCGAGCAGATTTTTCTTCAGTTCAAGCTCCTGTATTGGGGTGAGTCGTCTTCCAGAGGCAGCAATTCTCCTTTTTAGGTTCGCAAATTCCCTCTCGTATTTTTCTTTGCTGATTTTTTTTCCGTTTACTATGGCGATATAATCTCTGACTATTTTGCCCTGGGCCGAGTGCACCGGGCTATCCCACAGGACGCCAAAAACGAATAGCGTTGCAGTGACCAATACCGCCAGTCCAATAAATTTTTGCATAATAGCCTCCTAGATTTTTGGTTAGTCTAATCCATCTGGATCGAGACATAAAGAAATTTCTGCCGTACACTAGCCTTTTTGCCTTATTGGGCAACTTGACACCAAGCAAAGAGGAGTTTTAATTGACGACGAACCAATCCATTGTTACACCTTATAACCTTGTAGCGAGAGATGACTGCAACCGCATCGCGGTATTCTACAGAGCTCATTGGAGGGCGAGGAGATGTTAAAGCGGCCTGTAATGTGGCGGCTTATGATATGTGTTTTACTAAGTGTGCTTGCCCCGAGCGGGTGCTTCAAGGTGGGCCCCAACTACCATCGGCCGGATATTGGAGTTAACAGTCCTGCCACATTTAGAAATATCTCAGGAAGGGGTGGAAGAAAGGGATCTTTAAGCCACTTGAGATGGGATGATCTGTTTCCGGGCCTGGGCCTGAAAAAAATGGTCCAGGAAGCAAGGAGAGGTAATTGGGATGTGAGAATTGCCACACAGAAGGTCATAGAGGCGAGATTACATGTGAGCGAGACCAGATCCGAGAGATTCCCTCAGCTACAGGCGAATGGAAGCGCACAACGCCAGCACAGGCCCGTAATCGGAATAATCCCGGGGAGAACCTTTTCTACGAGCGCTGATACATTCGTGCTATCTGCTGCTGCATCGTACGAATTAGACCTCTGGGGAAAGCTGGCAAGGGCCGATGAAGCTGCCTGGGCCGAGGCAATGGAAGCAGAGCAAAACCGCCATACAGTGGAGTTGACGGTTGAGGCTGAGGTGGTGACTCAATGCGTAAAATTAGCAATCCTGAAACGCAGGGTCGAAATTGCACAGGAGAGGATAAGGAACCAGGAAAAGATCGTGAGAGTTGTAGAGGCCCGATATAAGAGAGGCTTGGCCTCGCTGCTTGATCTCAAGAAGGCATCCGGTGCACTGGCCCAGGCGCGTGCCGAAATTCCAGCATTACGGAAAGACATGACCCAGGCTGGGCAGGAATTGTCTTATCTTCTGGGCCATTACCCGGAGGTGCGGAACATAAACACTATCGGCCCTGGATATGTGGAGAGGCTACCTAAAGTACCCCCTGGGCTTCCGTCCCAGCTCTTGTTGCGCCGCCCCGATGTTAGGTCTGCTGAAAGCAGACTCCGTGCCCTTAATGCAAAGATAGGTGTGGCCCGTGCCAACAGGTTCCCAAGTTTCAGCCTCACAGGTACCTATGGTTACAGCAGCAGTGAACTAAAGGTTCTCATAGGGCCGGGGAGCAAGCTATGGAGCATGGCGGCGGGGATTGTCCAGCCCATCTTTAACGCAGGGAAGCTGAAAGCAGCAGAGAGAGCCGCAGTTGCCAGGTATAAGCAGGGTGTGGCTGAATACGGGAAGGCAGTTCTGAAAGCCTTTCTTGAGGTTGAAAATGCACTTGTGGCACGCAAAGAAGAAATGCGGCGCAGAAAGAGGATTCTGGCATTTCTGGAAGAAGCGAGGGCTGGAGAATCTCTGGCCCTAAGGCGTTATCGTAAGGGCCTGATTGATTATCTCAACCTGCTCGATGCACATCGTACCAGGTTTGAAGCAGAAGATGCCCTTGCCCTTGTGGACTTAGCTATCCTTACCAACAGGGTAACTCTTGTGCGTGCGCTTGGCGGAGGGTGGAATTAGGTGCCTAGAGGAAATGTTATGAGACGAATAGTTCACGCGGTACTCGTGGCTCTAATAGTCGCAGTTGGGGCTGTGGGGTTCCTGAAACTTACAGGCAGCAAGCCAAAGATCGAACGTAAAAGGCCAGTAGTGGCCTTGCCGGTTGTACGCGCGATAAAGATCAGGGTAGCTCCTAGGCAGATGGATGTGAAAGGTCAGGGTACGGTGCATCCAATAAGGGAAGTAAGCATGGTGCCTGAGGTAGCAGGAAGGGTGGTCTATGTATCCCCATCACTAGTTGATGGTGGAGAATTCAAGAAGGGCCAGATCCTGGTAAAAATTGATCCGGCTGATTACCAACTGGCAGTCACCCTTGCCACATCAAAGATTAAGGAACTGCAGAGTAATCTTAAGTTGTTAACAGAGGAAGCAGAAGAGGCCCGGTCGGAGTGGGAAATGAATCATTCTGATGAGCCTGCCGTGGCTAAGCAGCCACCGCCCCTCCTGGTGAAAGAGCCCCAAATTGCTGCTACCGAGGCACAACTCGAGGCAGCCAGAGCCAGTTTGACAAAGGCATACCTCGACCTGAAAAGAACGGAGCTTGTTGCGCCTTTTGACGGAAGGGTCTCAAGTGAAAAAGTGGGTATCGGGCAGTATGTGAGGCCGGGTGAGACATTAGCCACGTTGTATTCGACCGAGGCAGTGGAGATCTCCGTTCCTCTTGAGCGAAAAACCATCCAGTGGTTTTACGTGCCTGGACTCTCACCTGGACGTGGTCCGGGCCCTGTAGCTATCGTAACAGCGAGGTTTGGAGCAAAGGCCTTGAGGTGGAAGGGGAGGGTGGTGCGTTCCTCGGGAAAGGTGGACGAAAATAGCCGAATGATTCACGTCATAGTGAGAGTAAATGGTCCTTACGCGACAAGACCCCCTCTGGTAGTGGGCCTGTTCGTCGACGTGGTGATTAAAGGCAGAACCCTCCCCCATGTTGCGATGATACCTGCCTGGGCCCTCAGAGGGATGAACCAGGTCTGGATAGTAAAGCAAGGTAGGTTGTTTTTCAGAAAAGTCGATGTGGCTCGGTTGGATAACGATGTGGCGCTCATTACGAGCGGATTAAACAACGGAGATCTGGTCGTGGTTTCCGAGCACCGGGTAGTCACCAATGGGATGCGGGTCAGGGTAGAGGTGGCTCGGGAAGGAGATTCATAATGAGAGCCATAATCTCATGGTTTGCGGAAAACCATGTGGCAGCCAACCTCTTAATGCTCTTCATTATCATTTCAGGGGTAGTTACAGCCTTCACAATCAAACTGGAGATTATGCCCGAGGCGACTCTAGACAAGATTGCCATCACAGTGGAATATCCGGGCGCCTCACCATCTGAGGTGGAAGAAGGGGTAGTTCGAAAAATTGAAGACCAGATTGCCGGGCTAGCGGGAATCAAAAGAATAGATTCTACAGCAAAAGAGGGCTATGGGATAATAACCGTAGAGGTGGTTGAGGGATGGGACATTACCAAACTACTTGATGAAGTAAAGGCCGAGGTTGATCGAATCAACACATTTCCCGAGGAAGCCGAAGATCCAGTGGTGAGAGAAGTAACCAGAAAGACCCAGGTTATCGACGTAGCAATTTACGGCGATGTGCCGGAGTCCACTCTAAAGTATCTCGCCGACCAGGTTCGGGATGACATTACTAATCTGCCCGGTGTAACTCAAGCGGAGGTTTATGGTGTAAGAAACCCAGAGATTCAGATAGAAATACCCGAGCGTACTCTGAGAGAATATGGGCTGACGCTGGCTAAGATTTCAGAAATCGTAAGAAGGTCAAGCCTGGATCTGCCGGCTGGCAGGATAAAGGAAAGGGGAAGGGAAATACTGGTGAGGACCAAAGGACGTAAATACCACGCCTCGGAATTTCGCAACATAGTGGTGCTGTCAAGACCTGATGGGACCAGGGTGACATTGGGCCAAATAGCGGAGATAAGAGATGGGTTTGAAGATCAAGACCTTCGAACTCGTTTCCAGGGTAAACCCGCTGCCATTATACTGGTCTATCGGGTTGCGGCTCAAAGCGCACTTAAGGTGGCCGCGGCAGTAAAAAGATATGTCAACCAGATCAGGCCCTCATTGCCTGTCGGTGTAAAAATTGATCTTTATCAGGACCGCTCAGAGATACTATGGGCAAGGATACGTCTACTGCTCAAGAACATGTCTATAGGCCTGATCCTTGTAGGCACATTGCTGGGCCTTTTCCTCAATCTAAGGCTCGCCTTTTGGGTGGCACTGGGTATCCCTGTGGCATTTTCCGCAGGTCTCATGTGTTTTCCTAAGCTGGATGTCTCCATCAACATGATCTCTCTTTTCGCATTTATAATGGTGCTGGGCATTGTGGTTGATGACGCTATAGTTATTGGGGAAAACGTATTTCGTAAACGCCAGACAATAGCTGATCCGCTTAAGGCCTCGATCGAAGGCACACTGGAAGTGGGAAGGCCAGTCATTTTTTCCGTGCTGACCACCGTAGCAGCCTTCTGGCCCCTTCTCCTTGGCAGTGGAATCATGGGAAAGTTCATGCGGAACATTCCTATAGTGGTGATAGTGGTCCTATTGGGATCACTTACAGAGGCGCTCCTCATTCTTCCTGCCCATTTGGCAAGGTCCAAACTTAAGGTGAGTGCTGAAAAGGTAAAAATGGAGAAAAAAATTATAGCTAAGGCCTTAAACTGGTTTATATCAAGGCCTTATAGAACAATATTAAAGTTCTGCCTAAGGTGGCGCTATGCATCAGCATCAGCATCCCTTGCCATGTTGCTTATGGCAGGGGGGTTATGGACAGGCAGGATAATAAAATTTACGTTATTTCCAAGGGTGGAAAGTGATGTATTGATGTGCAACTTGACTATGCCGGCGGGAACACCCTTGGACAAGACACAACGGATAGTGAAGTATCTGGAAGACTCGGCAATCTCGGCTCTTGAGGAAGCAGAAAAAGGCCGAGCAAAGGGTTCTCCACCGCTCATGAGATATATGGCTTCTTTGATTGGGGCCCAGATGGCAGGCCACGGCCCCCGGGCGGGATCGTCCGATACCGGGGGAAACTTGGCACAGATCTTTATTCAACTCTTGGGAGAGGAGAAGAGAAATATTAGCGCCACCAAGCTGCTTAATCTGTGGAGAAAAAAAGCGGGCCCAATAACCGAGGCTGAGTCGCTGACCTACAGAGCGGAATTCTTTAGCCCGGGAAATCCCATTGAAGTGCATCTATCACTGGATAACGAACAGATGCTGAAGCGTGCTGCAGAAGATCTGAAACGCGAACTCAGTCAGCACAGTGGCGTTTATGATATCAACGACAGCTTTATACCGGGTAAGATGGAAATCAGGCTAAGGCTTAAAAAAGAGGGAGCAGATCTAGGGTTTAGGCTTGCGGACGTGGCTCAACAGGTGCGTTTTGCTTTTTACGGCGCTGAGGCCCTTAGATTTGAGCGCGACGAGGACGAGGTGAAGGTTATGGTCCGGTATCCGGAGAACTTGAGAAGTCTTGAATCCTCGCTCATTAACATGCGGCTTCGCTCTCCCCTAGGCTATGAAGTGCCTTTGGGCGAGATTGCCCAAGTGAAATTCACTAGAGGGTATTCTTCCATTGAACGCGCACAGCGTAGAAGGGTTATAAAGGTGATAGCGGATGTTGACGAGCAAGTGGCAAATGCACATGAGATAAGGTCTTACCTGCAAAAGACCTATCTCCCGGCGCTGAAGAATCTTTATCCGGGATTAAGGTATTCCATGGAAGGGGCAGGAAAAGAGGAAAAGGAATCCCTTTCGGATGTTATAAAAGGTTTTGTGATTGCCCTTTTCGCGATTTATGCCTTGCTGGCAATTCCGCTGCGGTCATTTTCACAGCCATTTATAATTATGCTGGCTATCCCCTTTAGCTTGGTGGGGGCTGTTCTGGGACATTTGCTCATGGGTTTTAATTTGAGTTTGCTGAGTCTCTTCGGAATGGTAGGGCTTGCAGGTGTTGCTGTGAATGACTCTCTGGTGCTTGTTGATGCCATAAATAGACTCCGGGCGGACGGGATGGCGATTTGGGATGCCGTAATCAACGGGGGCGCCTTGAGATTCAGGGCCATAATCCTGACCTCCATTACTACATTTGCCGGGCTCATGCCTTTGATTATGGAGAAAAGCTTTCAGGCCAAATTTTTGATCCCGATGGCCGTGAGCCTTGGCTTTGGAGTGCTATTTGCCACCGGAATCACGTTAATAGTTATACCCTGTGGTTATCTAATTCTTGATGATATCAAAAGGATTCTAGAGTAAACACAATTGTCGTGACATTTACGGGTCTGTGACCCCAAAAGCTGTTGCTGCACTTACGGGGGGCTTCGGGCAATGGAAGAGTCGGGCCAAGCGAAAAAGATAAAAGTGGTTGCTTATTCAGGTTACAAGGCCAACGAACGGCCTTTGTACTTTTTCCTCGAGGGAGAGAAAAATCAGGTAATAAATGTGATTGATCGATGGTATGGGTTAGAGCACGATTACTTCAAGGTGGTAGCAGATGATGGAAAGGTATACCTGTTAAAATGGCACAGGACCTTTGATGTGTGGCTTATGGTCCAAACCTTTCCCAGGCTGGGAAAACACTAAGTAAAGGTGTGTTCGTTAGGGGCCTACGATGTCTCGTGCTAAGGAAAGCAGATTACGTGGAATGCTACTGTACGGCCGCTTTTTGCTGTGTTTGCTCAGAGGAAGAGGCATATATCCATTTGTAGCTGATGGGTCTGCAGTTCAGAGCGTTAACCCTCGGGTGGAGGAATTCATCACGCAGCCTCAACCAACTATAGGCGGGTTTCAGCTTCCTTAGCTTACCGTCTTCGGGTGGTTTGGAATGCACAGTATGCCTGTAAGTGGCTTCAGTGATCCCCACATAATAATCTTCTGCCTGATAAAGGTATCTCGTCTTAAAAAGATCCTCACTCATTCCTTCCCTTTCAGCAAGGGCGGAAATCTGGTCGTCGTTGAGTTGAATCAGGAAAAATTTGGAGACACCACGTTCTGAATACTTGTACATGGAACGAGATTCCGAACTAGATACGAAAACAGTTGAGATGGAATCGAGCCTACGGAGCAATTGAGCTGCTATAAGGCCAGCGGTTCTGCGGCCACCTACGCTATGGTGACATCCGTAGTATTCAAACAGCTTGTTCTGAAGGATCCTGGCCACCCTATCGCCGTGCTCGTAAAGGTTGTCACGGATGTACCTGAGATGTTTAGCGAGATCCTCTGCAGCATCAGCGATGGGCCAATCCACCTTCACGTGAAAGTGTGTAAGGGCATAGCGGTTTCTCTTCTTGATAGTAGGGTCTTGCTGGATTAAGAGGGCATAGTCCACATTAAGGAGTTGCTCCAGAAAATCCAGAAACCTCGGGCTCTCAAAGTATCTCAAGTTTAAATTGAATCTTTCATACAGGGTAAAATTTGCTAAATACTGCAAGTTCTTCTTAACTACAGCGTTTTCGGGAAAGAAACGTATGTAGTTTTTTAATTGGGGACTGATGACTCCTTCGCAGAAAATCACTATGAAAGTGTTGAATAGGGCTGATTCCTTCTCCATTTTCTTTGACAAGGGTTTGAGCTCACTCTTTTCAAGAAAGCTATACTCCACCCCCTCATTCAGGTAATTATAAAAGGAGTCTATGAGGGATACCTTCATAAGGCGCCTTTCCAGGTTATCACGAAGTACCTCATATAAGGACCTACGGAGTTTCTCGTAGTAGGAAAGCCTTTCTCTGTATTTCCACATCTCCAACCCCTCGAAGCTGCAATCCTAAGCTCACCGCAGTCAGATGGCACCATAAGATTTCTTTGATCCGCTTTCTTTTTGTCTATGCCGCAAATCGCTTAAATAATAGCGAAAATAGAGACTAATTGTCAATCAAAAAAGAGAAGTTTTGCTAAATAAAGATAATTCTATCAGCCGATCCCATGTTGGGGCTAAGGGGACAACGCTATGAGGATCCCGAGGGGTTTTGGCTGGGGGAGATGTCTTCGAGGGAGAAAGGTTACTATTGAAAGAGCTTGACATATGGACAACTTGGCTTATAGTAGATGCTTTATTCGGCATCTCCGAAGCTTAATCATCAGCGGATGGATTGGCTATGATAATTGATCTTTCACAAATTCAAGACAGACCCAAGACCTATCACCTTCACTTACCCGAGGAGTGGTGGAAGGCAGATCTGCCAAACGACCAGGTCCAGGGTTTGTATAGGCCGGTAGTGGCCAGCCTCACGATAGAAAGGATAGGAAAGAGGTTCATAGTCAACGGAGACCTCAATACGGTATTGATGCTCCAATGTGACAGATGCCTGCAGTTATTTCCAAAAGACTTGAGGGGAAAGTTCCAGCTATTCCTGGAACCACAGACTGCGCCAGTAGAAACTGAAGAAGATATTGAATTGGCTGAAGACGAGATGAGTATCGATCTGCTGCCCGCCCAGGAGGTAGATCTTGAAAACATTGTAAAAGAACAAGTTTATCTTTCCCTTCCAATGAAAATATTGTGCAGAGATGATTGCCGGGGTCTTTGTCCCACTTGTGGAGCGAATCTCAACGAGGGACTGTGCAACTGTCATGTCAGGGCAGGGCACCCGGCATTTCAGGTGTTGAAAAATCTTTTATGAGGAGAACGGGTTAGAGAGATGGCTGTACCAAAGAAAAAGAAAT
>CAZAKC010000002.1:0-52871 GCA_964485655.1 uncultured Desulfobacteraceae bacterium | reverse complement strand
AAATCAAAATCTAAGAGAAATATGAGAAGGGCTCATGATCATTTAAAAATGCCAAACGTATCTTATTGCCCGCAGTGCCATGAGCCTGTGCTACCCCATCGCGTTTGTCCAGAATGTGGAACATATAAAGGGAAGACAGTAATCGCTACTGAAGAGAGTTGATATGTATGTGGCCGTGGACGCCATGGGCGGAGACTTCGCTCCAGAAGTGGTGGTTAAGGGCGCAGTAGAGGCCGTCACAGACTATGGGGTCTCCGTCATTCTAGTGGGGGACGAGGAACGTCTCAAAAGGACACTTGGGCGGCAACGGATTAAAGACAGAATATTGACGGCACACAGCGAAGAGGTAATAGGAATGGATGAGCCGCCGAGCAGGGCGGTTCGCAAGAAGAAAAGGGCCTCCATTCGGGTGGCCTTTGATTTACTTAGAGATGGAAAAGCCCAGGCCCTTGTGAGTGCGGGGAACTCCGGGGCAACTGTCACGGCAGGTATACTGATTTTGGGAAAATTGAGAGGGGTTGACAGGCCTGCTATTGCTGGGGTGTTTCCTAGAGAAAGCACTCCTGTTGTGCTTATAGATGTTGGAGCAAATGTAGATTGCAGGCCTTCTCACCTGTTTCAGTTTGGTGTGATGGCTAAGGCTTTTGCCAGTTCATGCCTTGGAATTGATAACCCAAAAATTGGCCTATTGAGTATAGGCGAAGAGGGGATAAAAGGCAATGAGCAGGTGAAGCTGGCCAGGGAACTATTTGAAAACAGCAGGCTCAATTTCATAGGAAACGTAGAGGGTGGAGACATCTTTGGAGGGGATGTCCATATTATTGTTTGTGACGGGTTTGTAGGCAACGTAGCCCTTAAACTAAGTGAGGGCATGGCTGAGGCAGTTAGAAGGATGCTCAAGGAGGACTTGAAGTCCTCTGTTTTGGGCCGGATCGCATCCGCTCTTGGGAAGAAAGGCCTTAAGGCCTTCGAGGACAAACTTGATTATGAGATGTACGGGGGCGCACCTCTGCTGGGGATAAACGGCATAAGCATAATCTGTCATGGTGAGTCCACCCCAAGGGCGATAAAGAATGCTATCAAACTCGCTTCTGATTATGCTGCGAAGAGGCTAGTGGAGAAGATGTCCGCGGAATTGGAGCGTTTAATGGGCTAAGCAACTGTGGAAGCCCGATGTGCCGGGAGGTGGCTATGGAGGAAAGTTCTTCGAGAGTGGTTGTAATTACAGGGGGATCAAAAGGTATCGGACGGCGTGTTGCGCTCAAGTTCTCTGAAGAAAAGGCCAAGATCGTTCTAGTCCATTATGACCCCGATGAGTCCAGTGCACAACAGACCCTTGGTATGTTAAAAGAAAGGGGAGTGCAGGCCGAAACTCGAAAGATAGACGTATCCTCTTTTGCTCAGGTTGATGAGTTTTTCAGCCAGGTAATGGAGGACTATGGCAGGGTGGATGTTCTTGTGAATAATGCGGGTATCACACGTGATACGCTGCTAATGAGAATGGAGGAGAAGGACTGGGACGCGGTAATCAATGTAAACCTTAAGAGTGTGTTCAACTGCACGCATGCGGTTATTCGGCCTATGATAAAGCAGCGCTCTGGGTGGATTGTGAATATCTCTTCGGTCGTGGGCCAGATTGGAAATATTGGACAGGCCAACTATTCTGCCTCTAAGGCCGGGATAATGGGTTTTACCAAAACGGTGGCGAGAGAGGTAGCAGGACGTGGAATCAGGGTGAATGCGGTGGCGCCGGGTTTTATTGAAACTGACATGACGGCTTCCCTACCCGATAAAGTGAGAGAGAAGTTTTTGGAGCAAATTCCACTTGGTAGAATGGGAAAGCCTGAGGAAGTTGCCGAGGTGGTTTATTGGCTTTGCTCAGAAGGCTCAAGTTATCTCACGGGCCAGGTGATACATGTAAATGGTGGGCTTTATATGTAGCATGTGAATTTGTGAAAAGCGGGTAAGGCTTTGGAAAAGAACAAAAAACAGTGAGGAGGTAACGTAGGAATGGGAGAGATCGAAGAAAAAGTAAAAAAGATTATTTGCGAACAGTTAGACGTAGCCGAGGAAGATGTGGTCCCAGAGGCTTCCTTTGTGGATGATCTAGGAGCAGATTCCCTGGACCAGGTGGAGTTAATTATGGCAATGGAAGAGGAATTTGATATTTCAATTCCCGACGAGGATGCAGAAAAGATCGCAACGGTTAAAGACGCTATTGAATATATAAAAAAGGCCCTGGGCTAAAATGAAGCAAATGCAAGGAAGGCTTGTGGAGAAAGGAGCAATATCATGCCCCGAAGAGTGGTTATAACAGGCCTTGGTATGGTATCCCCTCTGGGGGTAGGAACTGAGAAAAACTGGCAGATGGCCTGCCAGGGTAAGTCAGGGATTGGTCCCATCACCAAATTCGACGCATCACCTTTTACCACGAGGATTGCGGGTGAGGTGAAGGATTTTCACTCCGAAGACTTCATGGACAAAAAACAAATACGCCACTTTGACATTTTCATTCACTATGCGGTGGCAGCCGCAAGGATGGCAATGGAAGATTCAGGACTGAAGATTGACTCGAACAATAGCAATCGCGTGGGATGCGTGATGGGCTCGGGGCTCGGTGGTCTTGAGATGCTCGAGCACTACCACAAGGTTCTGCTGGATAGGGGCCCACGAAGGATTAGTCCATTTTTCATCCCTGGTATGATAGCGAACATGGCTCCTGGACAGATCGCAATAGAATTCGGGGTAAAAGGACCGAACATTTCCATCGAGACGGCGTGCGCGGCGAGCGCTCATGCAGTGGGTGAGTCATTTAGGATGATCCGTGAAGGTATCGCCGATGCAATGCTCACTGGTGGTGCCGAAGCAGTGGTGACTCCTTTGGCACTTGGTGGATTTTGCTCTATGCGAGCCCTGTCCACCCGCAATGACGAACCTGAGAAGGCATCCAGGCCATTTGAGGCAAATCGGGATGGATTTGTCATGGGAGAAGGGGCGGCAGTGTTGATCGTCGAAGAACTGGAACATGCCCTTGAACGTGGAGCCAAGATTTATGCCGAGGTGGTGGGCTATGGTATGTCAGCAGATGCATACCATGTCTCTGCACCTGATCCTGAAGGAGAAGGTGCCATAAGTTGCATGAAGATGGCCCTGGAATACGGAGGCCTAAAGGCCACGGATGTGGACTACATCAATGCCCATGGGACCTCCACCAAATTGAACGACCTATCCGAGAACAAGGCCATCAAGGCAGTTTTCGGCGATCATGCTTACAAGCTTGCCATCAGTTCCACCAAGTCCATGACAGGACACCTACTAGGAGCAGCAGGAGGCCTCGAGGCAGCCTTTACTGCACTGACCATTAAACATGGGATAATTCCCCCCACGATCAACTACGAGACTCCGGACCCGGAGTGTGACCTTGATTATGTGCCCAACAAAGCACGAAAGGCTGACGTCAGGGTAGCCATATCCAATTCATTTGGTTTCGGGGGGACCAATGCGTGCTTGGTCTTTAAGGCCTATGAACCCTAAGAAGTTCACAGCCATGATTAAAGGATAAAGCTTGTGCAAACCGTGGAAGCTGGCAGATAACGTGAGTTAGACATTTTAGGATTCTTTCATGAAAGTTGTCATTGGTTCTGATCATGCCGGTTTTGATCTGAAAGAAGAGATCAAGTTGTTTTTGAGAGAGGATTTAGGCCACGAGGTGGAGGATATTGGTGTCTATGGCAGAGATTCGGCCGATTATCCCCTTGTAGCTCATCGACTCGCAAAAGACATAGCAGCAGGGAGATATCCGTTTGGGATACTTATTTGCGGGACCGGCATAGGCATGAGTATTGTCGCGAACAGGTACAAAGGAGTCCGGGCGGCGCTGTGCCATGACATACTGACTGCAAGGTTAAGTCGGCAGCACAATAATGCAAATATCCTGGCAATGGGTGGTCGGCTTATTGGTGTGACATTAGCTGAGGAAATGACGCGCGAATTCTTGGCAACCTCATTTGAGGGCGGTCGGCATGAAAGGCGAATTAAGCAGATAGATTGATTGGAGCACAGGTGTGGAAATACCTTTAAAAGAATCGGATATAGAAGTCTACAGCGCGATCCAGTCAGAATTGAAAAGGGAAATGAGTACCCTCGTCATGATCGCCTCAGAAAATTACGCCAGCAAGGCTGTAATGGAAGCTCAGGCCAGCGTAATGACCAACAAATACGCCGAGGGATATCCGGGTTCCAGGTATTATGGTGGGTGCGATTATGTAGACGTAGTGGAGCGACTTGCCATAGAAAGGGCCAGAAAACTCTTTCATGCGCAATATGTCAATGTTCAGCCCCATTCTGGTTCGCAGGCAAATATGGCAGTTTACTTCAGCTTTTTGGAGCCGGGCGATACGATCCTCGGCATGGAACTGTCCCATGGGGGGCACCTTACCCATGGCAGTCAGGTCAGTTTTTCTGGCCGTATTTTCAATTCAGTAAGTTACGGCGTGAGACGCGATACCCACCTTATTGACTATGACCAGGTCAGGGATTTGGCCAGAATTCATAAGCCGAAAATCATAATTGCAGGGGCCAGTGCGTATCCCAGGATCATTGATTTCTATCGTTTTAGAGATATTGCGAGCGAGTGCGGGTGTTTCCTGATGGTGGACATGGCCCATATTGCAGGGCTCGTGGCTACAGGGCTGCATCCAAGCCCTGTGGGAGTCGCTGACTTTATAACCAGCACCACTCACAAAACGCTGAGGGGCCCCCGGGGAGGCATTATCATTGCAGAGGAACAATACGGGAGCAGGATTGATAAGGGGATATTCCCTGGTATCCAGGGTGGCCCTCTGATGCATGTCATAGCAGCCAAGGCTGTAGCGTTTGGCGAAGCTCTGGAACCGGGGTTCGCAAAATACCAGCAGCAGGTCCTTAGAAATTCCGTGGCCCTGGCCGAGGAGTTGAAAGCGCTTGGTTTCGATCTGGTGACAGGGGGAACTGACAATCATCTGGTCCTGGTGGATTTGACAAATTTCGGCGTTTCAGGGCTGGAGGCGGAGAAAGCGCTTGGTGAGGTGGGGATTGTTGCAAACAAGAACGCGGTCCCTTTCGATAAAAGAGGCCCTAAAGTGACCAGTGGCTTGAGGTTGGGAACTCCTGCTCTGACGACCAGGGGGTTAACTGAGGGAGAGATGAGGCGAATTGCAGGTATCATAAAGAGGGTCTTGGACAATCCCCACAATGAGAAGACTCTTAAGAGCGCGAAGGCCGACGTAGCAGATATCTGCAAATCTCACCCAATTTATACCTCCCTCGATACCCCATAATTACGCTACGAACAACGGAATTTTCAAACATTGCTTTGTGCGCAACCGTATGGGGCCTTTTTCCTTTTAAGTTCGGTCAGGCCGGGGGCTCTGGATGGATGCGCGGGAGAATTAGCAGAGGGAACAATTGCCCAGACCATCATGGGACGAATATTTTATGGCAATAGCCAGAATGGTAGCACAGCGCTCCACATGTCTGCGGAGACATGTAGGGGCCATAATCGTAAAAGATAAAAGAATTCTCGCTACCGGATATAATGGTGCACCGGCAGGGTTGAGGCACTGCGAGGAGACTGGGTGCCTCAGAAAAGAGGCCTCCATACCCTCGGGTACTCATCATGAATTATGCAGGGGCCTTCATGCAGAGCAGAATGCCATTATCCAGGCGGCGTATCATGGAATCTCTATAGCAGGGTCTATACTTTACTGTACCAACCGACCATGCGTGATATGCTCCAAGATGTTAATCAATGCTGGCATTAAAAAGATATACTATGAAGAAGGATATGACGACCCTCTGGCAGCCCGGATGCTCGAGGAGGCAGGAATAGAACTAGTGAGGGTGAAACAGTGAGATGTCCATACTGCTCTAAAATTAATAACCGGGTGATAGACTCTCGGTTGAGCAAAGACGGCAGGATGATCCGTAGGCGCAGGGAATGCCTCGAGTGCGGACGAAGATTCACTACCTATGAAAAGCTGGAAGAGATGCTGCCCATGGTGGTGAAAAGGGATGGAAGAAGAGAACCCTTTAATCGTGACAAGATTATCTCGGGAATCAGGAAAGCGTGCCAGAAAAGACCCATAAGTATGACACAGATTGAGGAATTCGTGGACTCATTGGAGTCTTATTTCCAGGATCAGGGGAAGAAGGAGATTGGAAGCACTGAGATAGGCGAAAGAGTGATCCAGACATTGAGGGAATGGGATGAGGTGGCTTACGTGCGCTTTGCATCCGTGTATAGGCAGTTTAAGGATATAAATGAGTTTATGGCAGAGCTGGAAGAGATTTTGAGGGCAAGAAAAGAAAAAAAAGAGCACTGATGTGCTCGTAGAAGCTTTATCTGGTGGAGTTCTCTACCATTCTGTGAAAATTTTATATTATGATTTCGGATCTTGACAACAAATTTATGAGGCTCGCCCTTGCGGAGGCCAAAAAAGGCATAGGGAAGACTTCTCCCAATCCTGCAGTGGGTGCGGTTGTTGTGTTCAATGGAAAGGTGCTTAGTAAGGGATACCACAGGAAGGCAGGGGCGCCTCATGCAGAGGTAGCGGCGCTAGAAAAAATAGATTACAACGCGCCAGGTAGCACCCTTTACGTCACCCTTGAGCCCTGCAACCACTATGGACGGACCCCACCTTGCACTCATGCCATTGTGCGCGCAGGAGTCACGCGGGTTGTTGTTGGGATGAGAGATCCTAACCCCGATGTAGGCGGGGGAGGTTGCACCTATCTCGCTGAGCACGGTATAGACGTCCAGGTGGGGGTCTTGGAGAAGCAGTGCAGACGCATCAATGAAGCATACATAAAATTCGTCACCACTAAGTGCCCTTTTGTTATATTGAAGTCCGCTCTTACGCTGGATGGATGGATGGGCACAAGGACAGGACATTCGAAATGGATCACTGGGCCTGAAGCCAGGCGTTATGTGCACAAGATGAGGCAGAATTCAGATGCGGTTATGGTTGGGGTCGGAACAGTGATCAAGGATGATCCCATGCTTACAGCACGCGAGGGCGCCAGATCCCCGGCAAAGCAGCCGCTGCGCCTAGTGTTGGACAGTAGATTAAGGAGCCCCATTAATGCTAAAATATTCAAGACCGCAAGTAAATATCCCAGTGCCGTGGTGGTCGGGTCGAGATGTCGGGCGGCATCAAAGGTAAAAAAACTCGAAAAGATGGGGGTTTCAGTTATCAGATGTCCATTGAAAAAAGGGATGATTGACTTGCGGGCGCTTATGGATATATTGGGAGGCAAAGAAATTCTTTCACTTTTTGTTGAAGGTGGAGCCAGGCTCAATTATTCTTTGCTCAAAGAGGAGGTAGTGGACAAGCTTATCATCTTTTTGGCCCCAAAGCTTCTCCGTGCCAGCGATGGTGTGCCCATGAGTTTTGGTAAAGGCCCGGCTAAGATACAGGGATGTTTGAGCTTGTGTGATGCGAGCTTGCGAAGATTTGGGGACGATATAATGGTGACTGCGTATCCCCAATATGACTGAAAGATTCAGTAAGCCCCGGGCGGAGATATAATGTTTACCGGATTGGTTGAAGGCATAGGTACGGTAAAGACAATAACAAGGGTGGGCAGAGACATGATCCTTACCATTGTGCCCCCTTTTGATAGTGCGGAGTGCAAGATAGGAGAAAGCGTGTCCATTGACGGTGTGTGCCTGACCATAACGGGTATAAAGCAGGGCGCCATAGTCATGGATGTTTCAGAAGAGAGCATCTCCCGGACCACTTTGGCGACGGTGAGGCAGGGCAAGAAGGTAAATGTGGAGAGAGCACTCAGGCTGTCGGACAGGCTTGGCGGGCATCTAGTGCTTGGACATGTGGACGGGGTAGGAAAAATCGTCCGCAAACAACCGAGGCAGAGGTCATGGACCATCAGGATATCAATGGCTCCCGAATTGACCAGATATACTGTAGAAAAGGGCTCCATTGCAATAGATGGTATAAGCCTCACAATCAACAGGTGCCTTGCTGATGCTGTTGAGATCAACGTTATTCCCAAGACCGGGGAGGTAACTACTCTTTTGAGCAAAGGGGTGGGTGACGAGGTGAACGTGGAGACAGACTTGATAGGGAAATATATAGAGCGCCTTATGGGACAGAGAAATAATTTTCATCAGGCCGCCGAGTCAAGCGGTCTCAAAAGCGATATGTTTAAGAACCTGGGATTTGGTGAATAAAATGCCAATTGCGAAGATAGAAGAAGTTCTAGAAGACTTGCGGCAGGGTAAAATGATCATCCTTGTGGATGACGAAAACCGCGAAAATGAGGGTGATCTTACTATAGCCGCAGAAAAAGTGACCCCTGAAGCTATCAATTTTATGGCCAAATACGGCAGGGGGCTTATATGCCTTGCGTTGGCCCCCGAGATTGTGGACAAGCTTAAGCTTCCTCCGATGGTTTATGACAATCGGTCCCCTTACAAGACTGCTTTTACGGTATCGATAGAGGCACGGCATGGAGTGACCACAGGGATCTCGGCTGCCGACAGGGCACACACTATTCTAACGGCCATCGCTGATGATGCAAAACCCGAGGACCTGGTTCAGCCCGGACACGTGTTTCCGCTGAGGGCGCGCAGGGGAGGGGTGCTTTTCAGGACAGGGCAGACCGAAGGTTCCGTTGACCTGGCCAGGTTGGCAGGCCTGAAGCCAGCAGCGGTGATTTGCGAAATCATGAAAGACGATGGGACAATGGCGAGGCTGCCGGATCTCGAAAAATTTGCAGAGAAACATGGCCTTAAGATTGCCACGGTGGCCGACATTATCGCATACAGGATGCGAACTGAGTCATTCGTTCACAAGGCCGCTGAGACTGTGTTGCCAACACCATACGGTGAGTTCAGGGCTATAGCGTTTGTCAACGACATAGACGACTACGAGCACCTGGCCCTTGTAAAAGGGCAGATCACGCCAGACAGGGATGTGCTTGTGAGGGTTCATTCGCAGTGTCTAACAGGAGATGTTTTCGGCTCATACCGTTGTGATTGCGGCGAGCAGTTGAGAGCTGCCATGGAGATGATACAGCGGGAGGGCTTGGGTGTACTTCTGTACTTGCAGCAGGAGGGCAGAGGCATAGGGTTGGCAAATAAACTCAAGGCCTATGCATTACAAGATAAAGGGCTGGATACGGTGGAGGCGAACGAGGAATTAGGCTTTGAAGCTGATCTGCGGGATTACGGAGTGGGTGCTCAGATACTTGTGGCACTGGGCGTGAGAAAGATGAAGCTTCTCACAAACAATCCCAAGAAGATCGTGGGCCTTGAAGGCTATGGCTTAAAGGTGACCGGCAGGGTGCCCATAGAAGTCGAGCCCAGGCCAGAAAATATGAGGTATTTGATGACTAAGTGCCAGAAGCTTGGGCACCTAATGAGGACTTTAGAGGAAAAGACGCCAGAAGAGTTAGGGGGGTAAAAATGCCCAGGACAACTGAAGGGCGCCTGGACGCCCGAGATTTCAGGTTCGCTGTGGTAGTCAGCAGGTTTAATGACTTTGTATGCTCGAGGCTGGTGGAGGGGGCCATGGACGCGTTAGTCCGTCATGGGGCCCAGGATGAACAGGTCCACCTGGTAAGAGTTCCCGGTGCCTTCGAGATTCCTCTGGTGGCCAAGAGGCTCGCTCGAAGTGGAGACTATGATGCCGTCATCTGTTTGGGGGCAGTGATACGTGGTGCTACCCCTCATTTTGAGTATGTTGCGGCAGAGGTATCTAAAGGCATAGCCAACGTGGCGCTTGATACAGGTGTACCTGTTACATTCGGGGTGCTCACCACCGATACCCTGGAACAAGCAGTGGAGAGGGCAGGGTCCAAGGCAGGAAACAAGGGCTTTGAAGCTGCAATGGCCGCCATTGAAATGGTCAACCTATTTAAAGCGCTCTAGGAGCGCTGGCGTATCTACAACGAGATTTTGCAATAAGATTCCTCTATTGAGGCATTGCTTAATTTTTTTTGATCAGGTGCTTTTTGAAAAACGGAAAGATGGGCAAGAGGAGACGAGCCAGAGAACTGGCGGTCCAGGTTCTTTTCCATATGGAATATAACGGGGGTGAACCGGAAGAAGCATTTGAATTGGTGTGCTCGCATTTTGAGGCGCCCGAATCGGCCCGGCCCTTTTCCAGAGACCTTGTCAAAGGAGTTATTGAACACAGAGACAAGATCGACAGTCGAATACGCAAGGCCTCAAGAAACTGGAAGCTTGAGCGAATGTCAAGAGTAGACAGGTCTGTTTTGAGGCTTGCGACCTATGAGATTCTTTTCAGGGAGGATATACCGCCTAAGGTTTCCATTGACGAGGCGGTTGAGTTGGGGAAGAAATTTGGATCTGATGACTCTGCTGCCTTCATAAATGGCATCCTGGATAATATATACAACACATGGGTCGCTGAAATAAGTGAGGATAATAAAGGGCAAGCCGGTTAGGTGCAATGAGGCTGGATTTGAGATTTACATCCCGGGCCCCTTTCGCACTTTGGTGTGAGGCGGTGGTGGGTTTTATCTGCAAAGATTTCTTTGTCACAGAGCAAGACATGGCCGGGGTTGACGGAAAAACCTCGGCCTATTTGCGATCTTTGAACAGAAAGGGATTCTTCGAGGCAAATCCAGGCGAGACTCTCTTGCTTGCGGGCGAAAACAGACTGAAAGCAGATAAGGTCTTATTGAAAGGCCTGGGGCGAAAGGAAGAGCTTAGCTTGGATATGTTTCTGGACCGTGCAGCAGAAGTAGCGATGAGCGTCAGATCAATTTCAGTCCACAATTTCGTCGTGAAGATACCGATGCTTTTTGGAGTTGATCAATATCCAAAGCAGATAAGGAAAACAGTGCAGAAGATGATGCCACCGTTCGTGGCAACAGAAAAAGAAGGCGATGGCTGCCTGATCACCGCCATCTTTTCTGTTGACCGAGCAGGCCTGGAGAGTATCGAAGAGATAGAAAGCTCGCTAAAGGCGTATTTCACGAAAATTGTACCTTTTTCTCTTGTTAGTGAGCCGCTCACTAAAGCGGAAAAGATTTAGAATGTGGAAGGATGGAGGAGATGAAGTACCAGCCGCAACTTATTGAATTGAAATGGCAGCAGGAGTGGGAAAAGGAGAATCTGTTCAGAGTTACCGAGGATCCCAACAAGGAAAAATATTACCTTTTAGAGATGTTCCCCTATCCCTCGGGGAAAATCCATATGGGGCATGTTAGAAACTATACCATAGGGGACGTGGTGGCCAGATACAAGCGCATGATAGGAAAGAATGTGCTTCATCCCATGGGATGGGACGCCTTTGGTCTGCCAGCGGAGAATGCAGCCATTGAGAATAACACCCACCCAGCCAAGTGGACCTACGACAATATCGCCGCCATGAAAAAGCAATTAAAGCGTATGGGTTTTAGCTATGACTGGCAGAGGGAAATTGCCACATGTGACCCCGAGTATTACAGGTGGGAGCAATTGGTTTTTATCAAGATGTATGAAAAGGGACTGGCTTACAGGAAACGGACTTTTGTCAACTGGTGCGAAAAATGTCAGAGTGTGCTGGCCAATGAGCAAGTGGAAAACGGCCGGTGTTGGCGCCATACGGACCAGGAGGTGACCATAAAAGAAATGGATAGCTGGTTTCTGAAGATAACGGACTATGCGGAGGAAATCTTAGAGTACTGCGATAAATTGCCTGGCTGGCCGGAACGGGTTTTGGCAATGCAACGCAACTGGATCGGGAAAAGTTACGGTGCAATAATCAAATTCCCACTTGTGGGCTCCGACAAGGTGATAGAGGTTTTTACCACAAGGCAGGATACGGTATTCGGCGCAACATTTCTTTGCTTTGCACCCGAACATCCCATGCTCAAGGAAATAATAAAGGGACTTCCCCAAGAAAAAGAGGTGTTGAAATTCATCGAAAGTACTCTCAAGATGGATTCCTACATGAGAACATCTGACTATACGGAGAAAGAGGGTGTATTCACAGGGAGGTATTGTCTTAACCCTGTCACGGGTGAGAAGATACCCATCTATGTGGCGAACTTCGTGCTTTTCGATTACGGCACCGGCGCCATTATGGCTGTTCCTACCCATGATCAAAGGGACTTTGAGTTTGCTAAGAAGTACAACCTTCCCCTAAGGGTAGTCATTAAGCCACCGGATCGGGATCTGGATGAAAATACAATGACCGAGGCCTACGTGGAACAAGGGATCCTGGTTAATTCCGGGCCCTTTGATGGCATGAAGAATCTGGAGGCGCTCGATAAGATAGCTGAATACCTTGAATCAAAGGGAATGGGATACAAGACTGTGAATTATCGGCTTAGGGACTGGGGAATTTCAAGACAGCGTTATTGGGGTGCGCCTATCCCTGTTGTTTATTGTGAAAAATGTGGGGTGGTGCCAATACCCGAAGAAGATCTGCCGGTGATCTTACCCCTTGACCTTGACATGAGGCCTAACGGGGGCTCTCCCCTTCCCTTCGAGCCCTCATTTTATGAGACCACATGCCCTAAGTGCAAGGGAAAGGCGAGGCGTGAGACTGACACCATGGACACATTTGTTGAGTCATCATGGTATTTCATCCGCTATGCCTGCCCGGATTACGACACGGGCCCTATTGATCGGCAGAGAGCAGAGTATTGGATGCCAGTTGACCAATATATAGGTGGCATAGAACACGCTATCTTGCATTTGCTTTATTCGCGGTTTTACACCAAGGTCCTGCGCGATTTGGGCTATGTTTCAGTAAGCGAACCGTTTACCAATTTACTGACCCAGGGTATGGTGTGCAAGGAAACACAGGAATGCCCGGAACATGGCTACCTTTATCCCGAAGAAGTTACAGAGGGCAAATGTAGTATTTGTGGAAAAGCGGTAACAACAGGCAATACGGTAAAGATGTCCAAATCCAAGAAAAACGTGGTAGACCCCCAGAGCATGATTGATGCCTATGGGGCTGACACGGTAAGGATGTTCTGTTTGTTTGCCGCTCCTCCTGAGAAGGACCTCGAGTGGAGTGAGCAGGGCGTGGAAGGGGCATACAGATTTCTTAACCGTCTCTGGCATTTGGTGGTCGACAATTTACGTTACATCGATTCAGTTGAAGCTTATGATGGCAATGGCCCTCTGACCGATACACTCCGATCTTTGCGCAGAAAGACTCACCAGACCATAAAAAGGGTCACTAATGATATTGAAAAACGGTTCCACTTCAATACAGCGATAGCCGCAGTCATGGAGCTGATCAACGAGGTTAATCAGTTACTTTATGGTGACGAAGAGAAAAATGAGGCATCATGGGCTGTTGTGCGGGAGGCAATTGAAACGGCAGTGGTTTTGCTAAGTCCGGTGGTGCCCCACATCACAGAAGAGCTTTGGCGTCTACTGGGCCACAAGAATTTTTTGCTTACCCAGAACTGGCCAAGATATGACTCAGAGGCTCTGGAGGAAGACAAACGACTTATAGTGCTGCAAGTTAACGGCAAGGTGAGAAGCAGAATACAACTGCCTGTGTCCTGTGATGATAAAGAGATAGAGGAGGCTGCTCTTTCTGATGAAAGAGTAAGGAAATTTATCGGGGATAAAGAGATTAAGAAGGTCTATGTAATAAAGAAAAAACTGGTCAATGTGGTGGTATGATGAGGTATGGGGTCTTTTCCATTGGTATGTTGATGCTTTGGGCCAGCTTGCTGATAACGGGCTGTGGATATCACTTTAATCTTTCCGGTTCTTCTCTTAGAGGCGGGGTCACGTCCCTGGCCATTCCAACGATTTCGAGCAGGGCGACTATAGAGGGTTTGGAGGCGGATTTTACGAATATAATCAGAAAGGAATTTCTGTCTCATTCTACGATCCCCCTTGTGCCGGTGAAAGAGGCCTCAGCGATTCTAGTGGGGGAAATAGAGAAGATTGAAACGTCGCCCTTGAGTTATGATGTACAGAAGAGTTCAGTGCGTGGTGAAACAGTCTCATACGAGCTGACAAATCTGAGACGCATTAAGGTGAAGCTCACCATGAAAATGGTCAATGAGGACACTGGACATATTATATGGGAAGAAAAGGGCATGGAAGAAAAGGCATCCTACAGTGTGAGCAATGACCCCCTCGAAACAAACTTCAGAGAGAAAGCTGCTCTCAGAGAAATCGCCCAGCGACTGGCAAAAAGGGTCTATTTGAAGACGGTGGACACATTCTAATGAGCTATGATCTGAGTCCTGAAGCAATAATAAGGCACTTGGATAATCACAACTTAGCCCCATTTTACCTTTTTTATGGGCCCAGCGAGTTCCTGAAAGAGACTGTCCTTGCCAAGCTCAAGAAACTTGTCCTTGATCCGGCCACTGCTGAGCTGAACTACCAGAGTTTTTATGCTGATGAGGCTGGAGCCGAACAGGTCATAGAGGCGGCCAGGTCATTGCCTTTCATGTCAGATCACAGGGTGGTTGTTGTGAGGAGAGCTGAGGCCTTCAGTAGATCTGACCAGGAAAAGTTCCTGCCATACCTGGACAGCCCAGTAGAATCTACATACCTTATTTTTCTCACGGTGGAGGGCAATCTTCGTCACCCCTTGTTTTCCAGAATCAGAAAGTATGGGACCGCTGTGAGGTTCTTAGCTCTGAAAGAAACCCAGGTTATAACATGGCTCCTGGCTACTGCCAGGGATATGGGCATTAATATTTCAAGGGAAGCGTGTGCATATTTGCGTCAGATAGTAGGTGACAGGCTTATGGAACTCCATGGGGAACTGCAAAAACTGGCCACGCGCTATGGGTCCCGGCGGATAGGTGTTGAACAGGTACAAGAGATGGCCACCAAGACCAGGCCATACAGTGTGTTCGAGCTCATGGATCATTTGTCAGAAAAAGATTGCAAAAAGGCTCTGGAAGCTTTGCACAGACTTCTGGATCAAGGGGGCAAAAACTCTGCCCTTCCTATCCTCGGAATGCTCAATAGGCAATTCAGGTTGCTGTGGAAGGCAAGGCATCTTACAAAAGGAGGTGCACAAAAGCAGGCTCCCTCCGCATTGGGGGTTCCGCCCTTTTTGGCGAGAAAGCTTTTGGTTCAGGCAGGTAGATGGTCGGAGGTACAACTCAGAGATTTCCTTGAGAGCCTTTGCCTGGCGGACTCCAGGCTTAAATCAGGCTCTCAAGAGAATGTTATATTAGATCATCTAGTTATCAGCTTATGCAAGGGCTATGCCGGAGAGGATGCTTGATTTACGAGACGTTGAAGTCTGGAAATCTTCCTGGCGGCAGTGTTCCGGTGTATAACACCTTTTGATGCGGTCTTTTGGATGATGGATACCGCCTTCTTTAGTTTTTCCTGGGCCTCTTGCAAGGAATTTTCCGTCACAGCAATTCTGACCTCTTTCGATATGTTCTTGATCCTAGTTTTGTAGCTCTTGTTACGAAGTCTTCTGACTTCATTTTGTCTGGCTCGCTTGATAGCAGATTTGTGATTGGCCAAAACGGTTTCCTCCTGACGATATGACGATAAGTTGTTATCTATGACGAGGTACTCTGCCTTGTCCTCGAATCGCTTTATTTTGCCACGCGAAATGAAAAATGTCAACATCATCATATGACAAGAAGCGCAAGCCTTCAACAACGCACTCAGAGGAGGTCACAAGGGCAGCCGGGACTGTTGGGTTCTTCACGTTCCTGAGTCGGATCCTTGGCCTCATCAGGGATATGGTTATAGCCGCCCTGTTCGGCTCGGGAATGGTGGCTGATGCATTTTTCGTGGCCTTCAGGATTCCCAACTTGCTAAGGAGACTTTTTGCTGAGGGTTCACTGACCATCGCCTTCATCCCGGTTTTCACCGAATACCTTAATAAGAAAAGCAGGGCGGAAGCCCTTGAGCTTGCCCGTGTGACCCTCACCATATTATCGGTGATCCTTGTATTTGTATCCATCGCTGGCATTCTTTTAGCTCCTTGGATTGTAAGGATACAGGCCTTTGGTTTTGGAAGCAGTGGAGCCAAGTATCACCTTACCGTGCTGCTCACGAGGATAACCTTTCCTTACATTTTTCTTATCAGCATCGTTGCCTTTTTTATGGGAGTGCTCAACTCTCTTAAGCGCTTTGCTGCACCTGCTGCTGCTCCGATATTTCTGAATGTGGGGATAATAGGGGGCGCGGTGCTCATATCTCCGCACCTTACGCAACCCATTGTGGGTGTCGCAGTGGGTGTTATCATTGGGGGCATCTTACAGGTTGTTTTGCAGGTTCCGTGGGCAAAGAAGGAGGGCATGATCCTTTGGCCTAAATGGAATCCAGCGCACCCTGCGCTAAAGCGTATAGGGGTATTGATGCTCCCAGCCGTATTTGGATCGGCGGTTTATCAATTGAACCAGTTCATAGGCACATTGCTGGCATCGTTTCTCCCTGAGGGCAGTATCTCATGGCTTTATTACGCGGATAGGATAGTGCAATTTCCTCTGGGCATCTTTGGCATTGCTATAAGTACAGCGGCATTGCCAACTCTTTCCGAACATGCAGCGCTGGAAAATATCTCGGAATTTTCTAAGACCCTAGAGCACGCGCTGAGAATGGTCTTTTTTATCACGTTTCCAGCCCTAGTAGGCCTCCTGGTTTTGGGCCAGCCCATTGTCAGGCTCATTTACCAGCGGGGTGCCTTTGACATACATGCTTCTTTCATGACTTATAGGGCGCTTGTCTTTTACTCATTGGGTCTTTGGGCATTTTCAGGGATCAGGATTTTGGTCTCAGCCTTTTATGCTATGCAAGATACTAAAACACCTGTCATGGTAGCTGTTTGCGCACTGTTTGCCAACCTGATTCTCAGCCTGGCCCTTATGGGACCTATGAAACACGCTGGCCTGGCCCTTTCGTTGTCCTGCGCCTCTGGGATCCAGTTTATCCTGTTGGTTGTAAGCCTGAAGCGAAAGGCACCACATTTGGTCCTATCACCTGTTATTGGCTCCGTTGTCAAGAGCTCGGTGGCCTCAATTACAATGGGGCTCTGCCTGTATTTAGTGGAAATTACGTGGGGTTCAGGCTACATGGCCCGGGGCTCAATTCATCTGGTGATGGCTGTGCTCGTATTGGTGGCAGCAGGGGCATTTCTGTATTTTGTGAGTGCAAGATTGATGGGGTGTCGCGAAATAAGAGATTTGGCTGGAATATTGAGAGCCAAAGAACTGCGCACTCACTCCGATGCGAAGGAGGAGGGATGAGGAGGGGCCCTGTTGCGTCAGTAGACCTTGGTAGTTATACGGCCAGGCTACTTGTGGCCGCACCCCAAGACAATGGTAAGATTAGGGCAATGGCTCGCAAGCGGATTTATGTGCGGGTTGGCGATGAGCAGAGCATGGTGTGCTCGCATCTGCTGAGCAATGCTGCCCAGGCTAGGGCCATAAGAGCACTGAGGAGACTTTTTTCCTGCGCGAAAGACCTTGGTGCCACCAATATAATCGCTGTGGCCACTGGTGTGTTCAGGGACGCATCCAATTGGGAAGAGTTCTGGGAGCTGGTGAGAAAAGAAACTGGATTGGATATTAAACTGATCAGCGGGGCCGAAGAGGCGAGGCTTACGGCCAAAGGAGTGTTGAGTGCCCTGAAGAGCATTACTCCTCCGTGGATCGTTTTTGACCTTGGTGGAGGTACCACCGAATTCTTGTTCCGGCAGGAAGAAAGTTCATCTCGGGATACTGTTTTGTCTTTGCCTTTAGGCGCCGCGGTGCTAACAAGGCGTTTCCTGGCGCAAGATCCTCCCGGGCCTCAGCACCTACAGAGGCTTCAGAGGGCTATAAGGGAAATCCTAGATAATGGGTTGCGCGCCTTTAAGAATATCGAGAAAGAATCCATCACGGTCGTGGGCACTGGTGGGACTGTCACAACAATTGCTGCCATGATCCATAATTTATCACTTGAGGAAATAGGTCCAGAAAGACTGAATGGTACCCAAATAAATTCTTCTCAGATTGAGAGGATTTTTGATAGGATTAAAGCAATTCCATCAGCGCTTAGAGTTAAACTGCCCGGCCTTGACCCAGACCGGGCAGAGGTCATTGTTGCAGGTATCCTAAGTGTGATGTTAATCATGGAGCACCTGAGGGAAAATTACTTGTTCGTGAGCCTAAGTGATTTGCTCGAAGGCCTCTTGCTGGATTATTTGGAAAGTGCATTCGATTTTTAGGAGAGAGAAATGAATAGATTGGAATTGAAAGAAGGCTTGACTTTTGATGATCTCTTATTGGTGCCGGATCATTCTTCGGTGCTTCCCTCTGAGGTGGATGTGAGGACGAGACTGTCCAGGAACATAGCGCTCAATATTCCGATCGTGAGTGCAGCAATGGATACGGTCACTGAATCTGAAACTGCCATTACAATGGCTAGGCAGGGAGGCATTGGATTCATACATAAGAACATGACGGTAGAGCGCCAAGCCCTTGAGGTAGAAAAGGTGAAGAAGTCTGAGAGCGGGATGATTGTGGACCCCATAACGGTAGAGCCAGAGCAACAAATCCGGGAAGTATTAGAGATAATGAAGCGATACCGGATATCTGGCGTCCCGGTAGTGAAACGTGGGAACTTGGTGGGTATAATTACAAACCGCGACCTTCGGTTTGAGACAGATCTGGACCAGAAGGTTGAGGCAGTCATGACCAAAGAGAATTTGGCTACTGCCAAGGTTGGGATAACTCTCGAAGAATCCAAGGCAATACTCCATGCGCGGCGGATAGAGAAACTCCTCGTGGTAGATGAAGAAGGTAAACTAAAGGGCCTCATAACAATAAAAGATATTGAAAAGATAAAGAAATATCCGAATTCCTGTAAAGACGAGTTAGGGCGGCTCCGGGTAGGAGCAGCAGTTGGCACAGGTGCAGATCTAGCAGAACGCGTTGAAGCACTGAAAGAGGCGGATGTGGATGTGGTGGTAGTTGATACGGCACACGGCCATTCTGCTGGTGTTATAAAGGCTGTTGAACAGATCAAGAAAAAATATCCTGACCTTGAGTGTATAGCGGGAAATGTGGCGACACCAGAAGGGACGAGAGCTTTGATTGAGGCAGGTGCGGATGCGGTGAAGGTAGGAGTAGGGCCCGGCTCTATATGCACTACACGGGTCGTGGCTGGGGTGGGAGTGCCCCAAATGACAGCAATTATGAATTGTGCCGAAGAAGCCTCCAAATATGATATCCCAATTATAGCTGATGGCGGAATCAAATACTCAGGCGACATCACGAAGGCGCTGGCCGGCGGCGCAAGCACTGTTATGATAGGAAGCCTCTTTGCAGGGACCGAAGAGAGCCCTGGTGAGACAATACTCTTCCAGGGAAGAACCTATAAGGTTTACAGGGGCATGGGCTCGCTCGAAGCCATGAGAGAAGGTAGCAAGGACAGATACTTTCAGGAGGCTGCACCAGGAGAGGATAAATTGGTGCCGGAGGGCATAGTGGGTAGAGTCCCTTATCGGGGTCCTCTGGCCGACACGATATACCAATTGATAGGGGGGCTCAGGGCAGGTATGGGATACTTGGGTTGTGCTGATATAAAGGAACTCCAGAGCAGACCCAGGTTTATCCGTATATCCAGCGCAGGGCTAAGGGAAAGTCACGTCCATGATGTTATCATCACTAAGGAGGCACCTAATTACTGGATGGATTAGCATTACAGCTTCGCAAAAGGTCCATCACAACTTTTCATGAAGTGATTGGAATTGGGGATTTATCAGATGGCATCTACTCTTTACAGACACAAGATTTTAATTTTGGATTTCGGGTCTCAATATACCCAGCTTATTGCGCGAAGGATTCGTGAAGCCCATGTATACTGTGAGATCCATCCTTTTAACATGCCCATTGAAGATATTAAAAAATTTGCACCAAAAGGAATAGTCCTTTCAGGAGGGCCACTGAGTGTATATGAGGTGGGTGCCCCACTACCCCATCCCAGAGTGCTGGACTTGGGAGTGCCTGTTCTCGGTATATGCTACGGTATGCAGTATCTGACATATGCCCTGGGTGGTGAAGTAGGCCGGGCCCAGGAGCGCGAGTATGGACATGTAACCATTAGGGTGCTTGATGATAGGGACCTCTTCAACGGTCTGAGCCAAGATGAGGAGCAGACAGTGTGGATGAGCCACGGAGACCGCATAGAAAAGATGCCCCCGGGCTTTAAGGTGCTAGCGCAAAGCAAGAATAGTCCCATAGCTGCCATGGCAGACCGTAAGAGGAAACTTTACGGTGTGCAGTTTCATCCTGAGGTAGCCCATACGCCACAGGGACCGAAAATCTTAAGTAATTTTCTCTTTGAGATTTGCCGATGCGTACCCTCCTGGACCATGTCCTCCTTTGTACGGCGCACCATACGCAGTCTGCGGGAACAAATAGGACAGGATCGGGTGATCTGCGGCATCTCTGGAGGGGTGGACTCTTCTGTGACAGCCGTCCTTCTGCATAAAGCCATTGGTAGACAATTATCATGCATTTTTGTTGATAATGGTCTGCTTCGCCGGGGAGAGACCAAAGAGGTGATGGAGTTATTTGGAAAAAGGTACCGTATCGATCTTCATGTGGTAGACGCCTCGGATCACTTTCTTCGCCATCTCAAAGGGGTGACAGACCCAGAGCGGAAAAGGAAGGTAATTGGTCGGGAGTTCATCAGGATTTTTGAAAAAAAGGCAAAAGAACTGGGTAAAGTTACCTACCTCGCGCAGGGGACTTTGTATCCGGATGTTATAGAGAGTGTTTCTTTTAAAGGGCCCTCTGCGACCATCAAGAGCCATCATAACGTAGGAGGCCTTCCTTCGGTTATGAATCTAAAACTCATAGAGCCATTGCGGGAATTGTTCAAAGATGAGGTGCGCCAGGTGGGAAGAGAGCTAGGGCTACCCAATGATCTTGTGATGAGGCAACCCTTTCCCGGTCCCGGCCTTGCCGTAAGGATATTAGGGGAAGTGACCCGTGAGAGGCTTGAGATATTGCGTGCAGCCGATGTAATCGTGTTGGATGAGATCAGGGGGGCGGGCCTTTACGAAAAGGTGTGGCAGGCCTTTGCTGTGCTTCTTCCAATCAGGACTGTGGGTGTTATGGGTGATGAGCGTACCTATGAACATGTGATTGCGGTGAGGGTCGTTGACAGCCTTGATGCGATGACAGCGAATTGGACCATGGTACCTTACGAGGTACTTGCTCGCATATCCAACAGGATAATAAATAGTGTGCAAGGGGTTAACAGAGTTGTGTACGATATCTCCTCCAAGCCCCCCAGCACGATAGAGTGGGAGTAAGATTGGACTAGGAGACACGTTGATGGTAGAAATTGGGAAGAGCCCTCTTGATCCTGTATAGGACTCCGTCATAAAATTCTCCCACCAGCAGAGCCTTGTTCGTGAGGATAGCTGAATAAAAAGGCAATATACAACCGCACCGAGAGCAGTCTGCTAAGGGGCCAAGCTGACAAGGATACTTGGGACGACCCATTGGATCCCAGGCAAACCCTATCTTCCTGAAAGGGCAATTCGCTGTGATTGAAGGCGCTCTGTCAGACCTCATTAACCTATAGGCCCTGTCCGTAAACCATATAAAATCACCATAGGTCTTGCGAAGCGATATCAACTGGTCAATGATTCGATCTCTCTCCTCCCAGTCCAGCCATAACTCTTTGCCTTCTCCCTTCATTGGCGTATAGAACTCGAATGCCACCCCTTTGACATGAGTTCCAGACCATTCATCCAGCATTTCCTCGATGCATGTGTAATTTACCCTGGTGATACAGCAGGACACAACTACGTCAAGGCCTGGCCGGGTTATATTTTGCTTCACTCTTTCATAAGAACCATCCGGCGCTCCAGTCATCTGGTAGTAGTATTGCTCTGTGCCATGGATGGAAACAGAGAAAGAAACATCTGGCCAGTCAGGCAATGGAATAGTTCCATTAGTAAAAATAACGTTGGTCTTAAAATATCTCTTGCCGATTTCTATAAGTTCTTTTCTCAAGAGGGGTTCACCGCCCAGCCATCCACATATCAAGAACGGGAATCCATCGTGTTCAAGAGCCTCGAATCGTTCTGCCCACTGTTGAATTGTAAGCTCTTCATGGTAGTCCTGTTTGTGGAAATAACAGTGTCTGCATGTAAGATTGCAACGGTAGGTTACGTCAATGCCCCCTATGGTGTTAGGAGGCGGGCCAAAGAATCCCACTCTAATATAGTCCTTCACGGTCCAAGTGTTTTGCCTCTGGTCCATGGTGTACTCAGTACCTCCGGAACCCACATCATATCGCAATTGTAGGGGGCAAGGCACCTCACCCTTTGCTCACTTTTAAGTGCAATACGATCAAACAATATTTCAACGAGCCAGATTTATGATATTATAGCACCAACTAGTGCACTGGGAGTAAAAAAATGTAAAGAACCACATATGCGCTAAGGCGATTTTTTTTGAAGAGGCAGGAAGAGAATATACAGTTTTTCTGCCAAGGGAGACTCAAATGTATACTGATGAATAAAGAGTAAGGTTTTTGTAACTGAGGTGCAGGGAATTATCTAGTGGTGTGTGGAATGGCGAAATGGAGAGGACATACAGGAGATCCGTTAACTCGAAGGGCCTAACGGCATTTCAGGTCGCGGTAAAACAGACGGACCTATGGATCAGTGCTAAAAGAGATCTGAGCAAAGAAGCACGTGATCTGGTGCTAGATTGCAGGGCACAATTAGAGCTTTATATATCCCAGTATCCTGCTTTCAGGTCGACGCTTATTCCCTGGCCGAATGACCCGTTTGCGCCTCCTCTTGTGAAAGAAATGATCACTGTGGGGCAGCAACTTTCTGTGGGTCCAATGGCATGTGTGGCAGGGGCCATTGCCCAGAGAGTGGGGGAAGGATTGCTAGAATGGACCACTGAGGTCGTGGTGGAAAACGGCGGGGATATTTATGCTAATGCAAAGAGGGATTTAACTGTCGCCATGCTCTCCGCCAATCGCCACATTGGCAGGAGAATAGGAATCAAGATAGTGAGCAGCAGGATGCCGATAAGTGTGTGCTCATCATCTGCAACACTCGGGCACTCCTACAGTGAGGGGTCTGCAGACTTAGTTACTGTAATAGCGGGCTCTGCAGCCTATGCCGATGGAGCTGCTACAGCAATATGCAACATGATCAAGACGCCTGGCGACCTTCAGAACCTTGACAATATGGCAGCAGGGTTTGATCACGTAGTAGGAATCCTCGCAACGATTGGTAAAACTATGGCATGTTGGGGAGACGTAGAACTTGTATCCCTCTGATTTACACCAGAGAAGACGGAAGGCCTCTCGTCTTTGAAACAGACCTAAATAAAGAAAAGTAACCCAATAATATCAAGAGACTACGGGCTGGTGAGAGGGGATACTACTTTAATTTGTTTAGCTTCAATCAAAGTTCATAGAGCTTTTCGTCCTTGATTGGGATTCTGGTTTTACTTCTAATTGCCTTCCTTTCCTGGAAATCAAATGGGTCTTCCTCTTCGAGGATATCGCCCATTTCCTCTTCAATTTGCTCGGGATCTTCCCCTGCCTCCATCCTCCTGAGAGCTTCCTCCATGCCCGGGCCCAGTTTGAGCCCTGTCATATCAGTGAGTTTCCTCATGAGATTGGCAGCCTGGCGAGGATCATCTTCATCAATGTGCTCTGCCTCCTTTGCCAGTACCTCCATGGCCTTTTCCATCTTGGTCTCGTCTAAATCAGGCATTGGCATTTCGTCATCGGCTTCTGAGTCTCCCCTGGCCTTCAGAGCAGCAAATACGGACATCCATCGCTCTAATCGGACTTGTCCGCACCTAGGGCACAGCGGCCTCTTTTCCGTATTGACGGTTTTAGAGTAAAAGTTGAATATCGTGTTGCAATCTGGGCAATAAAATTCGTATATCGGCATGCCTAACACCTCTCAATCCTGTTATCCGACATGTCCTTGCTGCGTTATTTCTCTGTTTTTTATTGTTGTCTTTCGTGGCTCAAGTACCATGTTGCAGAGCGAAATATCTGATAGCAGCTATGTTGTTGAAATACAATAATATTTTTAGAGTGTCAACCATTTTTGCTTCACCTACACAATAGACCTTGTGTTTTTTAGACAGACTGATATACTCCTGTGTCAATAATTTTTCTCTCAGCAGGAGCAGGGCAAAATGGCCTTCACCATAGGAGTTATCTCTGATACTCACCTTGGTCAGGTCAATAAGGACTTTGAGAGACTGTACAAAAAATACCTGGCCGACAAAGACCTTATCATCCATGCTGGCGACATAGTTTGCGAAGATGTTATTGATTTTCTCTCCCGCAAACCACTTAAGGCAGTCTGCGGAAATATGGATCCCTTCGAGATAAGGAAAAAGCTATTGCCAAAGGAAGTGTTCGAGGTAGAGGGGTTCAAGATCGGGGTGATTCATGGCTGGGGGCCCTCTGGTGGGCTGGAAGAGAGAATAATGAATGAAATGCCGGGGGTGGATGTGATCGTATATGGCCATTCGCATTATCCTTCCAGCCAGGTGAAACAAGGCGTGCTAATGTTTAACCCAGGCACTGCTACCGGGTATCCTTCCGCAGGTTTCAATTCCATTGGAATTCTCGAAGTAGGCGATACTATTCAGGGAAAAATCATAAAGCTCTCAGGAGAATAAGGATATGGACGTTCTTTGGGCACCATGGAGGATGGAGTATATACTTTCCAATAAGGAAGATGAGGGGTGCATATTCTGCCCCGGGGAAGATAGGACCCAGGATAAACAGAGACTTATCCTCCACGTGGGCGATAAAAGCATGGTAATCATGAATCGCTATCCCTACAATAATGGTCATCTTCTTGTGGCACCTGTGAGGCATGTTGGGGCATTGCAACAACTCAGTCATCAGGAAATGCTGGACCTGATGCAGACGGTTCGCCGCTGCATCGATATTCTAAATAAGGTTATGCGGCCTGAAGGCTTCAATGTTGGGTTAAACCTAGGTAAGGTGGCAGGTGCAGGGGTGGAGGAACACCTGCATTTTCATATCGTACCTCGCTGGAACGGAGATACCAACTATATGACTGTGCTGGGTGAAGTGAGAGTTATTCCGGAGCATCTGCAACAAACTTACGAAAAACTTCGTATCGAGTTTCAAGTAGCGGATTAATAGAGGAGGTTAACAATGAGATATCTGAAGGGGATAGGAATAATATTGTTTCTGCTGTTTGTCGTTATTGTAGCTGTTCAAAACTATGCCCCAATGTCTACCACCGTAAGGTTTAGGCTCAATCTGCTCTTTTGGAACCATCAAACACCGGATATGAGCCTTTATCTCGTAACCATTATAGCGTTTTTGCTGGGAGTCTTTTTCACTGGCATATATGGTATTGGAGAAAGGTTCCGACTTAAACGGCAGATAAAAAGCCTTACCCGTGAGATTCAGGAAAAGGACAAGGAATTGAACTCCCTGCGAAATCTTCCGGTGACTTCTGAAGAGGTGAAAAACGCTGAGGTTCCGGAGGCGACTTAGAAGTCCTAACGGGACGCCTGGCCCACAAACCATGAGATATTTTACTCACACTTATTCCCGCCCCGGTATTTGCCTGCCAGGAGGAATTGGTCCATGTGGAAATCCCTTTTGGACTTTCTGACCAAGCCTGACATGTTTACACTTGTCATTTTCACTGTGTGTGGGTTTGTTATTGGTGTGGTGGCGGCGCTTTGGTGGCTTAACGGTAGAGGGGAATCTCAGCCCAGCCTGAAAGAAAAGAAAAGGGACGAAGCCTTCTTTCGGGGCATTCAATATATCCTATCTGACGATAGGGACAATGCAATAGAGGAGCTAACAAAATCCGTAAAGATAGACTCTGAGACTATAGAGACATATGTCGCCCTTGGTAATCTGTATCGATCGAAGGGGGACATTGAAAGGGCTATAAGGATCAGACAGAGCATTATTCTGCGGCCCAGTATCGATGAAAAGGTCAGATTGAGGGCATTATTCGACCTGGGTGTGGATTACAGGAAAGCAGGGATGGTCAACAGAGCGCTTGAAGCCTTCCTAGAGGTCTTAAAGAAGCAGGCCTCAGATGTTCGAACTCTTGTCGAGATTGAGAGGATATACGAAGAGCTTCGTGATTGGGCCAAAGCGTATGAAACACGAAAGCGCATTGCAAGGTTCTCCAAAGGCGATCATAGCTCAATCATGGCACACCACCTCGTGGAGATGGGGAAGGTGAGTCAGGCAGATGGAGATTATACCAGAGCAAGATCCCTTTACAAGAAGGCTATCTCCACTAATAAGGGATGTGTGGATGCTTACTTGCATCTAGGCGACCTTTACGCAGACAAAGGAGAATACAAAAAGGCCATTTCTACGTGGAAAAAGGTAGCGAACGTAGACCCCAGGTTCACATTTCTTGCCTATGGAAGGCTGGAGGCTGCTTACTCGGGTATGAAGAACATAAAACCCATAGAGGGGTTCTTGAGAGAGTTGGCTGAAGAAAATGGTGACGCCTTTACCTACCTTGCGCTGTCGCGCTTTCTGTTCGCTGAGGGCGATGTGGACGGTGCATTGGTGCAGATCAAAAAAGCACTTGAAATAAAACCGGAACTCTGGGAGGCGAGAAAATTCCAGGGAGAGATTCTTATTCAAAGTGGCCGCCAAGAGGAAGCGCTCGAGGCATACAGGGAGTTGATATCACAGTTGGATCTTCCCTCTGTAAGATTTCAGTGCTCAAACTGCGGCCTAGAAGGTGACAAATTGTACTGGCAATGCCCCAAATGCAGAAACTGGGACACGGCAGTACCTCTGCCAGGGCTCAAAAACCCTACGCCTAACCTCATTTCTTAAGACTATTCGTTGGTGCACCATTCAGGTATACAGCCATGAGCCAGATAACGCCCATGCTCAAACAATACCTTAGCATAAAACACCAGTACCCCGATGCCATACTGTTTTTCCGTATGGGTGATTTTTACGAGATGTTCTTTGATGATGCCAAAGTTGCATCAAAGATCCTGGGAATAGCGCTCACATCGAGGGGAACGTTTAATGGGGAAAAGGTACCCATGTGTGGAGTGCCCCACCATGCCTCAAGGAGCTATATTGCCAGATTGGTTGCCGAGGGCAAAAAGGTTGCTATCTGCGAGCAGGTAGAGGATCCGGCACTCAGCAAAGGCATAGTGAGACGCGAGGTGGTGCGGATTGTAACCCCGGGTTCTGTACTGGATGAAAGGGATCTAGCCGAGAAAGAAAGCCTGTATATTGCCTCCCTGGCCAGGGTTTCCCACTCCTATGGGCTGGCTTGCATTGATCTGTCAACGGGTGAATTTAGGGTCACTCAGGTCTCAGACTGGGAAGAGATTATGGACGAACTGGCAAGGATTTCGCCAGCCGAACTCCTCGTGTTACAGAGGGATAAATTCCGCAACAGTGAGGCGCTCAGTGAGTTCCAGATTGAGGAACTGGATAAGGAGTTCTTCGATCCCTCAACGGCTGAAGATGTGGTTATTGGACAGTTGGAAACCCACTCTCTCGCAGCCTATGGCCTTGAGGACATGAAGGCTGCGACTGTTGCAGCAGGTGCAGCTCTGACCTATCTTAAGAAGACCCAAAAAACGGACCTAGCCCATATTAAGGAGATCACCCCTTACAGACCGGGTGACTTTATGTTTCTGGACCAGGCTACCTCCTCCAACCTGGAATTATTTAAGACCATCAGGAGGCAGTCAGACAAGGGAACCCTACTTCACATTCTGGATAAGACCTTGACTCCCATGGGAAGCAGGTTGCTAAGGGATTGGATAGCTTATCCTCTTGTCAACCTCGAGGCTATAAAGCAGAGGCTTGCAGCGGTGACAGAGCTAAATGATAACCCCCTGTTGCGGATGGATCTGCGTGAGGAACTTGATCAAATCTATGATCTTGAAAGGCTTAACGGCAGGATCTCCCTCAGGAGGGCCACACCAAAGGATTTGCTCTCGCTAAGGGATTCTCTCAGGCGAATTCCAATAATGAAACAAAGGCTGCGGGACCTTTCAAGTGTCCTGCTGGCTCGGCTTGGTGAGGAGTTGGACCCACTGGAGGACGTCTATGATCTAGTGGACAGGGCCATCCGTGATGACGCGCCGGCACTGTTGAAAGACGGAGGGATAATAAAGGAGGGATTCAATGAGGAACTTGACGACCTGATAGATCTGAGCAAGCATGGAAAAGAGTGGATCGCAAGGTTTGCCAGGGAGGAGCAAGAAAGAAGCGGCATACCTAACCTAAAGGTGGGATATAACAAAGTGTTCGGCTACTATATTGAGGTGTCTAAGGCCAATCTCAAGCTAGTCCCTTCAGACTATATCAGGAAGCAGACCCTTGTTGGGGCTGAACGATTCATCACACCTGAACTCAAGGAGATGGAAGAGAGGATCCTTCAGGCGGAACATAGAAGGATACTTTTGGAGCAAGAACTGTTCGACAGACTGATCGCCAAAATAGGAGAGCAAAACCAGAGGATAAAGCGAACGGCCCGCATAATTGCCCAATTGGACGTGCTGGCCACTCTGGCACATGTAGCAGAACAATATGGTTATGTTTGCCCCGAGTTGGACAGCAGCAGAGTCCTGGAGATAAGGGAAGGCAGGCATCCAGTAATTGAGCAGGAAATAAAAAATGAAGGGTTTATACCAAACGATGTGGTGCTGGATGAAACCCAGCAGCAGATGATGATAATAACCGGGCCAAATATGGCGGGTAAATCTACAATTTTACGTCAAACTGCACTCATAGTATTGATGGCGCAGATGGGTAGCTTTGTTCCTGCCAGCAGTGCCAGGATAGGGCTTGTTGACAGGATATTCAGTCGCGTGGGCGCCTCTGATGACATTGCCAGAGGACGGAGCACCTTTATGGTCGAGATGAATGAAACCGCAACTATTCTGAGGAATGCGTCCCATAGAAGCCTTGTAATACTTGACGAAATAGGCAGAGGCACCAGCACCTATGACGGACTGTCCATAGCGTGGGCTGTGGCTGAAGCCCTGCATGATCTTGATGGGCTAGGTGTGAGGACACTGTTTGCAACGCACTATCACGAGCTTACGCAGTTGGTTACAACTAAACCCAGGGTAAAGAATTTTAATGTAGCTGTAAGAAAATGGAAGGGGAAAATTATATTCCTCCGTAAACTGATTCCAGGTGGCACGAACCGCAGTTACGGTATAGAGGTGGCACAGCTTGCTGGCCTGCCCGATTCCGTAATCCAGAGAGCGAAAGAGATCCTAGAGAACCTCGAAGGGGAGCATATCGACGAGGCAGGTCGGCCAATGATGGCTAGGACTACTCGCTCTGAGGAGATGGTGCAATTGAATCTGTTCGGTATGCATGACGACCGCGTCAAGGAGTGGATTAAAGGGCTGGACATTTCCACGATGACCCCGGTTGAGGCCCTTGTGGAGCTGGACAAGATAAAAAGATATATTGAAGACAAAGAAGAGATTGACTCAGGACACGGGTCTGGGTAGGCTGAGGAAAATTTTTCGTCAGATTTGGCAATGGAGGCTCAAATAAGACACATGAGGAAGTTTGCGGTATTGCTTTTTATCGGCTTTGCGATGATTTTGTGTTTTCAGTGGCCCCATGATGGGAACGCATCTGTTAAGCGTCGATCAAAGGCAGTAGTTCTATTGCGCAAGGCAGACAGGTGCAGGGCCACAGTCCTGGCCTCCAGGAAGAGAAAAAAATACCGCCACAACTGGCTCAAGTGTATTAACAAGTATGCTTACGTGGCCAAGGTCTATCCCAGGTCCAAAGAAGCCCCCGTAGCCCTGTATCGGGAGGCTCGGCTATATTCTATGCTCTATATGTACTCTGGGCTGGACAAGGACCTGGACAAGGCCCTTTCTCTTTATAGGCTCATAGTACAAAAGTATCCCTCCCATAGAGTTGCCGATGATGCGCAGTATCGAATAGGCGAGATCTATTACAAATACAAAAAAAATGCGGCCAAGGCATACGTGGAGTTCTTGAGGGTGGGCATCAAGTTCCCATCTGGTGATGCCCGGCTAAAGGCAGAAAAGATGCTTGATAAGCTTGCCAGCCAGCTAGAGAAAAAGGACCTCCTGAGGGAAGCTGTCGAAGCCAAGAAGCAGGGTGCAAAAGGGCTTGCAAAGGTGAAAGACATCCGGCATTGGTCTACCCCCAACTATACCCGGGTCGTGGTAGATCTGGACAGGCCCGTGAGGTACAAACACCAACTCCTTACAGAAGACCCCTCTAAGGGGAAACCTAAGAGAATTTATATAGATCTTCTGGGGGCGAGAGTCAGTTCGGATATCGACACACATATCCCCATTGGTGATGGGCTGCTCCATAGGGCCAGGGCAGCCCAGTACAGCAATTCCATGGTACGAGTGGTGCTGGACCTGGCCAGTATAGGGGCCTATAAGGTGTTTCACCTTTATGATCCTTTTAGAATTGTAATAGACGTAAAGCGGGCCCCCGTTTCCAAGAGAAGAAAGGCAGCCAGCCCTGTCAAGCTCCCAAAACGGAAGGTGAGGAAAGGAATAAGAAAAAACAATAAACCCGATAACGCGATAACCCTCGCTAGACAATTGGGGCTCAACGTAAATCGGATTGTTATTGATCCAGGCCATGGTGGGAAAGACCCTGGTTGTTACATAGGGAAAGGATACAGGGAGAAAGATATCGTTTTACGGATTGCTAAGATCCTTGCCAAGAAGCTCAGAAAGGAATTGGGCTGCCAGGTATTCCTTACCAGAACTACGGATGTGTTCCTACCTTTGGAGCAAAGGACTGCTATTGCCAACATGAAAAAGGCGGATCTGTTCATTTCCCTCCATGTCAATGCCCATAGAAAACGATGGGTCCATGGCATTGAGACCTATTATCTCAACATGGCCACTGATGAGAGGGCGGTGCTGGTTGCAGCACGGGAGAATGCGTCCACCCAGAAAAACATTAGCGACTTGCAGGCTATATTGAACGATCTGCTTCTTAATACGAAAATCCATGAATCTAGCCGCCTCGCTTATGACATTCAGAGGGGGATGACCGCAGAGCTCAGGAAGAGGTATCGCAATATACGCAGCCTCGGAGTGAAACAGGCACCTTTCTACGTGCTGATTGGCGCCCAGATGCCTTCCGTGTTGATAGAGACTGGATTTCTCACCAACCCCACCGAAAGGAAAAGGTTATTGAACCGGAGCTATGAGTCATTGCTGGCAGAAGGCATCGCGAAGGGCATAAAAAAGTATATTAATAGCATTAATCTCGTATATCGGGGAGGATAGCTAGGCCTTGGCCGCCTGCTTAATACTGCTCAGCCTCTGGGCTGTGTCCTCCTTGACCTTCATCCTCAGGTATGCATCAATAAAAGGATCAATATCCCCGTCCATTACTCTTTCCAGGTCGCCAATCTCCACCCCGGTGCGATGATCTTTTACCATTCGATAAGGATTAAATACATATGAGCGGATCTGGCTTCCCCAGGCGATCTCCTTTTGAGATTGATGCATTTGCTGCTTTTTGGCCTCTTGCTTTTTCTTTTCCATTTCATAGAGCTTTGCCCTTAAGACTTTCATGGCCATATCTTTGTTACGGTGCTGTGACTTTTCATTCTGGCACTGGACGACGATCCCCGTGGGCAGGTGAGTGATGCGCACGGCTGAACTGGTCTTGTTTACATGCTGGCCTCCGGGGCCACTGGCCCTGTAAGTGTCAATTCGCAGGTCTTTCTCATCTATCTCTATCTTGATATCAGTGTCCACCTCAGGTAGCACAGAGACCGACGCAAAAGAGGTATGTCTCCGACCAGTAGCATCAAATGGTGATATCCTCACCATTCTGTGGATCCCGTGCTCTGATTTAAGCAGTCCATACGCATAAGGCCCGGCAACAGTGAAAGTCACATTCTTGATCCCGGCCTCCTCACCTGCCAGAAAATCAATTACATTCACTTCCATTGCCTTGCCTTCGGCCCATCGTGTATACATGCGGAATAACATTTGCACCCAGTCTTGGGCCTCTGTTCCGCCCGCCCCTGCATTTATCGCCATAATGGCGTTGCGAGCATCATCGGCCTCACCCAGGAGCGAACGCGTCTCAAGGGCATCTATTTCCTTCTCAAGTTGAGGGATCTCTCTGGAAATTTCCTCTAGCGTGGATTCGTCGTTTTCCTCACGAGCCATTTCCGCCAAAAGATTGGCCTCCTCAACGGCATTATGTAACTTTTTCCACAAGTCGATCTTTTCCTGTATACTGGCTCTTTCCTGGCTTATCTTGGATGTCTCTTCCTGGTCTTTTTGCCAGAAACAAGGATCCCCCATTATTTTTTCGAGTCTGGTGAGTTCACTTTTAAGTGCATCGATGTCAAAGATGCCTCCTTAGGGACTCGAGCCTAGAGTCAAGTCGCTCGATCCTTTCCTTTAACTCTTCGTAGATCATACCTGGATCCTCCTCAAATGGCAGAGATATAGTGATTGAATCGGTTTACTTACAAGATAAAGTAAATAAATCACAAAAACAACCAGTTATTTGCCACTATTTCCGAGATCTTTGGCGCCAAATTATGCCGGCAGCGCCTACCATTACCAGAACAACAACAGTGCACTGGGCAAAAAGATCTCCGTGTCTCGTGTAGAAGGTCCTATGGCCATATCCGCCCGGTACTATCCTGCCCACAAGGACCTGTTTTTTAAAAAGCGAGCTTGTTTTTTCTACTCTGCCACTGGGTTCAATGATAGCGCTGATCCCGGTGTTGGCTGCCCTCACAAGAGGGGCCCCGTTTTCAACGGCACGAAAAACACTCATCGCCAGGTGCTGGTATGGGGCACTTGTCTTGCCGAACCAGGCGTCGTTGGTAAGATTGGCAAAAAAATTTGCGCCCATCTTTTTCTCCTGCCTTGAGATCTCAGGGAAGATCGCCTCAAAGCAAATAAGAACCCCAAAACGCGTGCGATTGAGTTTAAGGAGCCGTAGGGATGATCCGGGACTGAAGCTTCCGGCCCCAGGGACGAGTTTTCCAATGAAGGACAGAAGCTTTCCCAAGGGCACATATTCACCGAACGGGACTAGATGCACCTTATCATAGTACTGTATCGGGCCTCCATCAGGTTGGACTAAATATGCCCTGTTAAAATAGATGGTGCCTCGAGGAGTCTCCTTATATGCAGGGCTTCCGAATAAGATAGGGCAGTTGACTTGTTTGATCAGCTCATAGACTCTTCTGCTTAGCTCGCTCTGTGTTTGAAAGAAAAAAGGTGTGGCTGTCTCGGGCCAGATCACAAGATCAGGTTTGGATTCTGCAGCTTTCTTTGTCAGGTTCTCGTAAAGATCCATAGTGGTGCTTTGAAAAGCGGGATCCCATTTGACTGACTGGTCGATGCTTGGCTGGATAACAGCAACTTTGATTGTTTCCTTTTTTTCCATAGCCACTTTGCCGTACCGTTGTAACTGATAATGGCCAAAGCAAAGGCTTGCAAGAATACACAGCAGCACAAATGCCGAACCCCCTGCCAATCTGCCCACAGAGTCGCGTTTTTGGGCGAGCAATGCCTTATAAATGGACCAATTGACAAGTATTATTAAAAAGGAAAGACCATAAACGCCGAACAGCCTTGCAACCTGAATGAGGTGGAGGTTCGCATGCAGGGAATATCCTGCCAGACACCACGGAAAGCCTGTAAGTAGTTTTGCTCTGCCATATTCAAGTGCAACCCAGGTACAAGGAACCCAGAGGTATGAAAACGCCATCCTGTTGAAACTTGTAAGTATAACACAAAAGATGGCCGGATAAAGGGCCAGATAAAATACCAGCAGGCCCATTATTGCAATACTTGCAGGTAAGGGCATGCCTCCATAGTGGCCTATGGCCACCACTATCCAGTAGACTAAAGCCACAAAATGAGCAATACCCCAGGTCCAGCCCAGACGTAATCCAGTGAGGACAGATCTCCTTTCCATGAGCTTAAAAAAGGGGGCCAAGGAAAACCATGCAAGCCAATCGAGGGGAGAAGGAGGAAAAGCGCCAGCAAAAGCTATGGCAGATAGTATTGCTGTGAAGTAATCGGATTTCTGGGCTGGCACTAATTTCGACATAAAAATGCCGTGGGCAACCCTAGGAGGGCTGTTGTTGGGAGGGCTCGGGTTCGGTGCCAGGGACGATTCGAATAAGGATCTTTTCTACCCTTCTTTGATCAGCCTGTTGGATGATCATCTCAAGGCCGTTATACTTGAGCTTCTCATTTAACTCAGGGAGCCTTCCAAGAAGGGAAATCACAAATCCCCCTACTGATTCATAATCGCCCTTTGGGAGTTCTATCTGAAGGGCTTCCTCAAGCTTTTCAATCTCAAGCCTAGCGTCGACCAAATAAGTGGTCTCATTTAGCTTGGACAGCAGGGGAGGTTCAGCGTCGTGTTCATCAAGGATCTCTCCTACGATTTCTTCCAATATGTCTTCAATAGTAATAATTCCCGAGGTACCTCCGTATTCATCTGTGACAATGGCTAAATGGGTCTTTTTTTCCTTCATATTTTTTAGGACATCATTGATATTCTGATTTTCTGGCACAAAAAATGGTGGCCTCAATATTTCAAAGGGCAGTTTGGAGTCAGGATCCTTGCCCCAAAGCTTGAGCAGGTCCTTAGCGTGAAGAATCCCCACGATCTTGTCAATACTCTCCTTATGTATTGGGATCCGAGTATGGCCACATTCGTTGACGAGCTTGATAACTTCTCGCAGAGAAGTGTCAAGAGATGCGGAAGAGATTTCAGTGCGGGGAACCATTATGGAATGTGCCTTGGTTTCCCTCAAATGAAGGGCACCATATACCATGTTAGACTCCTCGCCGCTTATGAGGCCCTTTGCCTGGCCTTCATCCATCAACTCATGGATTTCCTCGGCGAGGTCATGGCTGTCACTCAGATGGGCCTTCTTTCTCTTGAAAAATCTCAGGAAACGTAATAGGCCTTGTTCGGAGTTGTCGTCCAATTATGTCAGGTCACCTCACAGTAATTATGTTTAATTACAGGACCTTCTTCTTAAAAACCCCTCTTAAAGTTTATCGTACATTCTCCTTGACTTTTCTAACCAATTCTATTTTTATCCTCCTGAAGTGTCAAGGTGTGAAGAAAAATTAAGCACTTGACGAGGTTGGCCCTTGTGTGTAAACTACTCTTTAAAGCTGACTCTGAATAGATCAGCAAGCACGGCGGCGGGCATAGCTCAGTTGGTAGAGTACAAGCTTCCCAAGCTTGGTGTCGCGGGTTCGAATCCCGTTGCCCGCTCCAATTGTATGAGTAAGAGGGCTTAACCGGGCCTGTCTCCCTTTTTGAGGTTTCCGGCAGACGTTGAGCCGGTTTCTTCGAATTGTGGACCTGACGGTGGATCCTTATATCACGTTTATTATTTCGTTATGTAAGCTGCCGCGGTTCAATCAGTCTACAAAGAAGAGGAAGCGGGCCTGGAGCCCGCTTTTTCATTAGGATTAGCATGAGCATATCTGCCCGCGATATAGCGCAAAGAGTTATCGGCCTGGTTGAGCCTGTAGCCGAGGAGCTGGGTCTGGATCTCGTAGATGTGGAGTATGTAACAGAAAGAGGCAGGTGGATACTTAGGATCTACATAGACAAACCAGGGGGTGTGAGCGTTGATGACTGCGCTATGCTCAGCAATGAGGTGGGGGATCTACTGGATGTCAAGGACATCATACCTGGGGGATATGTTCTGGAAGTATCTTCGCCAGGCCTCAACAGGCCCTTGAGGAAAGAAAAGGATTTCTTATGGGCCGTTGGAAAAAGAATAAAGGCCAGAACAAGGGTGCCAATCAATGGAAGAAGAAATTTCGCTGGTCTGTTGGAAGGGTGCAGAGAAGGAATGATATGGGTGAGGCTGGACAGTGGCGTGGTAGAGTTGGCCCTTAGTAACCTTGAAAGGGCAAATCTACTCTATCCCTACGAATAGAGGGATTGATCCTTATGCATCTGTTTGGGGCACAAAGAGCTTTCCAATCCAGTATTAACGTAAGAGAGGAAGGGAATGAATTCAGATTTAAAAAGAATGATTGATCAGGTTAGCCGGGAAAAGGGCCTCGATAGTGATATCCTCATCAAGGCCCTTGAAGAGGCAGTTAAGACCGCTGCAAAAAAGAAACTGGGGCCGGACAAAGACATCGAAGTAAGTTTTAACTCCGATATTGGGGAAGTTGAGGTCTTTGAGTTTAAAGAAGTCGTTGATAAAGTGACTGACGAAGCTTTTCAGATTTCCCTGGAAGAGGCAAGAAAGCTCGACCCAGAGTGCGAGATTGGTGACAGCCTCGGCATGAAGATGGAGACAAGCACTTTTGGACGAATTGCTGCGCAATCGGCAAAACAAGTCATCATGCAGAGGTTGAAAGAGGCTGAGCGCGATATAGTGTACGATGATTTCAAAGACAGGAAAGGGGAGATCATCAATGGTATAGTCCAGCGGTTCGATAGAGGTTCCATAATAGTCAACCTAGGCCGTACTGAGGCTGAACTGCCCCCTAGGGAACAAATACCCAGAGAATCCTATCGGCAGGGAGATCGAATAAGGGCATATATCCTTGATGTGAAACAATACAGTCGTGGCCCCCAGATTATTCTTTCCAGAACTCATCCGAATTTCCTCTCAGCGCTTTTTGAAAATGAGGTTCCCGAGATATCCGAAGGGATAGTGAAGATAATGCAGGTGGCAAGGGAGCCGGGCAGTAGGTCCAAGATTGCAGTCTACTCCAAGGACCCAGATGTTGATCCGGTGGGGGCCTGTGTTGGCATGAAGGGGACCCGAGTGCAGGCTGTTGTCCAAGAGCTGCGTGGTGAAAAAATTGACATAGTAACATGGGATCCGGATCCCGCAAAATTCATCTGTAATGCGCTGGCACCTGCGGAGATTGTGCGGGTAATCGTTGATGAAGAGAATCATTCTATGGAGGTGGTTGTTCCCGATGACCAGCTTTCTCTTGCAATTGGCAAAGGGGGCCAGAATGTCCGGCTTGCATCAAGGCTGACAGGCTGGGCTTTGGATGTAGTAAGCGAAACAAACTATAACAAGGCCCTCAAAGAGGGTTATGAATCTCTGCTTGCCCTGGACGGAGTTGGCGAAAAGCTTGCGGCGGATTTATATCAAGAGGGATTCCGCTCAGCTTTAGAATTGAGCCAGGCGGAGCCCGAAGAGCTGATGGGCGTGGAGGGAATGACCGAGGAAAAGGCGCAGTTGCTTATTCAGGAAGCCATAGAGTTTATTCAGAGTAAAGAAGAGCAAGACTTGCTGGCCTCTGAAGGCGAGGGACCTGTCCAGGACAAAGTAGAAGAGACAGAGGCAGAGGAAGGCGAACAGACAGAAGAATCAAGTTCTGAAGATGTCTAAAGGAAAAGGGCATATACCTATACGAACATGCATAACATGCGGGACAAAAAGGGTGAAGAAGGATCTGCTGAGATTGATTTTGGACAAGGACGGATGGGTAGTCCCTGATGTAACCGGGACGGCTCCAGGCAGGGGCGTCTACGTATGTAAGAGTGAAGAGTGTTGGTCGGGCCTGAAGAATCGCAAGGTTCTGGCGAAAGCCTTCAAAGGCAGGGGTCGGCTAATGTTTAGAACTGAGGATATGGCACTGCCTAACATTGATGATGCTTAAAGCAGTGTGATTCAAAACTCGGGGGAGTGTATGGCAAAAGTCAGAGTTTATGAGCTTGCTCGCGAACTTAACATTGAGAGTAAGGAGTTGGTGGAGAAACTTCTTGCCGGGGGGATCAATATAAAGAATTACATGAGCACGCTGGATGAGGAGGCTGTGGCGCGGGCCAGGGACATAATTTCAGGCAAGGTCTCTGAAGTGGTAGAAGAAAAGCGCGTCAGGCCGACCGTTATTCGAAGAAGAAAGAAAAAGGTTACAATTGAGGTGAAGGCGTCTGTCCCCGAGGTGGAAGAGAAAGCTGAACAGATTGTTCAGCCTGAACAGGTTCGTAAACCCGAAGAGGTTGAAGAAAAGCCAGTGGTTGAAGAGGCCAAATCGCCCGTTACCACGGAAAAAGAACTAACTGCAACAGAACAGGAGCCCGTTGCTGAGCCAAAGGAGGTTGAGGCTGCTCCTGAAGTACGTCCTCCTGAGAAAGAGACAGTAGAAGAAGCCGAGAAAGAAGAAGAACCTACTGAAAAGAAAGAAAAGGTAAAACCTGTAAGGCCCAAGAAGAAAAAGAAGAAAGACGAGCCTGCTAAGATAATAAGACGGCCTGAGGAGGGACCTCTTAGAGATCTTCTATTGAAGCAAGAGGCGGAGAGGAAGAAAGAACAAGAGCTAAAGCCAAAACCCACACCCACGCTTAAACCTCTGGAGATAGCGAAAGAGGTTGCAGAAAAGGCGGCCAAGGCGAAAGTAGGCAAAAAGAAGAAAGAAAGGCGCAAAGAAGAAGCTGAGGAATTGGCTCCAAAGAAAGTTGTTCGGCACAGGAAGAAAGAGATATTCGAAAGGGCTGAGCTCTATGAGGGCCGAATGCCCAAGCGCAAGGATAAAAAGGCGGCTAAGAAAGGCAGGCAGGCTGAAAGAGAGATAAAACAGACGGAGATTACCGTGCCCAAGGCCGCGAAGCGAAAGATCAAAGTCCCTGAATCAGTGACTGTGGCAGAACTGGCCAAGGCTATGGGCGTAAAGGCAGCCGAGGTGATAAAAAAGCTTATGGCCCTGGGCGTGGTTGCAACCATAAATCAATCCATTGATTTTGAGACTGCTGCACTTGTATCTGACGAGTTCGGTTATGAACTTGAGCTTGAATCCTTCGAGGAAGAGCTTCTGCTGGAGGAGGAAGAAGATAGGCCGCAGGACCTGATTCCCAGGCCGCCGGTTGTGACTATTATGGGCCATGTGGACCATGGTAAGACCTCGCTCCTGGACTATATCCGGAAGTCTAGAATCACTGAGGGTGAATCGGGGGGTATCACTCAGCACATTGGCGCCTATTACGTTGAAACAGAGGGCGGCAACATTGTGTTTCTTGATACACCTGGCCACGAGGCCTTTACTGCTATGAGAGCGAGAGGCGCCAAAGTGACCGACCTGATCGTGCTTGTGGTGGCAGCAGATGATGGGGTTATGCCCCAGACTAAAGAGGCCATCAATCACGCAAGGGCAGCGGAGATACCCATAGTTGTGGCTATTAATAAGATAGATAAGCCCGAGGCAAACCCCGAAAAAGTAAAAAGAGAGCTTGCAGAACTTGATCTCGTGCCAGAGGAGTGGGGCGGTGACACCATATTCGGCTATGTTTCCGCAAAGACAGGAGAGGGTGTCGATGAGTTGCTAAGCCTTATACTATTGCAAGCAGAGATGCTTGAATTGAAAGGCAATCCAAAAAAGCCCGCTCGTGGCACGATTATAGAGGCCAGACTAGACAAGACTCGCGGCCCTGTTGCTACGGTCTTGATAAAAAACGGGACATTGAAGCCGGGCGATTACTTTATTTGTGGTGAGCACTACGGCCGTGTGAGGGCGATGCTGAACCACAGGGGAAAGAAAATGATATCTGCCGGTCCTTCTATGCCGGTGGAGATCTACGGAATCTCAGGTGTGCCAATGGCAGGGGATGAGTTCGTCGCGGTAAGGGATGAAAGAATAGCCAAAAAAATTGCTGAGCACAGGATGGCACAGGCAAAGAAACACGAGTTGGCACGTAAAGGCATAGTCAGCCTTGACGACCTGTTTCAGCGCATTAAGGAAGGAGAAACAAAAGAGCTTAATATTGTGCTGAAGGCGGATGTTCAGGGGTCCCTTGAAGCGCTTTCAGATTCCCTGGCCAAGCTGAGTACAGATGAAGTCAAGGTAAATATTATCCACTCTGCTACGGGAGCCATTAGTGAATCGGATGTCATGCTCGCCTCGGCCTCAGATGCTATTATCATAGGTTTCAATGTCAGGGCGAACCCGAGGGTTATGCAGATCGCCGAAAGGGAGAAGGTTGATATCCGCTATTACGATGTGATCTACAATGTACTGCAGGAGGTCAGGAGAGCAATGGCCGGGCTGCTCGAACCCGTCCTCAAGGAAGAGGTAATAGGCAGAGTGGATGTGAAGGCAATCTTCCACGTTCCGAAGGTGGGAACCGTGGCCGGATGCTACGTAACTGATGGACATGTTGAACGAAGCGCGAAGGTCAGGGTATTGCGTGATGATGTTGTTGTATTCGACGGGAAGATAGCCTCGCTAAAACGATTTAAAGATGACGTCAAAGAGGTACAGGCAGGCTACGAGTGCGGCATCGCCTTAGAAAACTTCCAGGACATCAAGCCGGGCGATGTGCTGGAGGTTTATACTGTGGAAGAAGTGGAAGCAGAACTTTGATTATGGTTGTGGGGACGTTGAAAATCGAATTCCATCTAGCTGATAACCGTTCCCTCAAGGGGAAACGCAAGGTCGTGAGAAGCATGGTTGACAAAGTCAAGGCCAGGTTCAATGTAGCAATTGCCGAAGTGGGATCCAATGATAAGTGGCAGAAGATCGAACTTGGCATAACCACGGTGGGAAACGATCGCAGGCATGTAGATTCCTCACTAAGCCATATTCTTTCGTATCTGGAGTCCCTTTATCTGGCGCAAGTTGTACAATGCCATGTTGAGATATTTAACGTTTAAGGACTTAGTGATAGGCGGATTTGGCCCGCGGGGTGCGGGATTCAGATGAAAGCTATGCGTTTAAGGTCTGTTAAAACAGGAGCCTGACCATGTTGGCAGGAAAGCGTACAGTAAGAGTTGGAGAGCAAATACTGAAAGAAATTGCGGTCCTTCTTATTGAAAGTGTAAAGGATCCCCGCGTTAAATCCGTGACCATGACAAAGATCAAATTGAGCAGGGATTTGAGGCACGCAAAAGTCTATTACAGCGTAATGGGTGGGGAGCGAGAGATAAGCCAGGCACAGGCCGGGCTGGACAGCGCCAAAGGATATATCAAGCGAATGATAGGCAGGAGATTGGAGCTGAGGTATACCCCAGATCTGTTGTTTATCCATGACAAGTCCCTTGACGCAGCAATGAATATTGAGAGGTTGCTTCAGGCACTCAAGATAAATGAACCGGACGAAGATACTGGCAGATATAGTTAAAGTACTGGACAAAGGTAGGGCCTTTATTCTTACTACGCATAAGGATCCGGACGGCGACGGAATCGGCTCCATGTTGGCACTTGGCTTTTGCCTGGAAAAGGCTGGAAAACGGGTTGGCCTGTTGCTGGAGGAGGCAGTACCGGCTCCTTTTGACTTATTGAGAGGCGCGGACAGAATCACCCAGGACTTTGATGCGGATATCGAGTGGTCAGGTGTTGTCATACTGGATTGTGCTGATGAAAAACGTCTCGGAGGTTTAGGCCGCCGGCTGGATGGCATAAGACCCTGGATTAATATTGATCACCACGAAACAAATACGGGCTTCGCTGAAGTTAACCTTGTAATCCCCAAGTGCTCTTCGACCGGTGAGCTGGTTTATCGGATCATAAAGAAGTGCGGTTTTGCAATGGACCTGAAAGTAGCGGAAAATCTCTTTGCCGCGATCCAGACTGATACGGGTTCTTTCAGATATGATAATACCACTTCAAGCTGCATGAGGATCGCAGCAGAGTTGATTGATCTGGGCGTGAATCCGTGGGAAGTCACCCAGAAGGTGATGGACAGTCATGATTTGTCCCAATTGAAACTCCTGAGACTAGCCCTGGGAACCATAGAGTTGCACCACAAAGGCCGGACAGGAATTATAGTCCTGACTAAAGATATGTTCGAACAGACAGGTGCGGGCACACTGGATAGCGAGCGCTTTGTGGACTTTGTGAGATTCGTAAGGGGCGTGGAGATTGCCGCGCTTATTCGCGAGACCGAAGCCGGACAATACAAGTTCAGCCTTCGGTCAAACAACCGGGTAAATGTTGCGAAGCTGGCATCACTTTTCGGGGGAGGGGGCCACGAAAAAGCGGCCGGTTTTGACTGCCGCGGAGATCTCAAGAAACTCAAAGAGACTTTTACCAGGGAGGCAGAGCGTTTTTTGAATGGAAGCTCTTAATGACGGGCTACTGCTTGTTGATAAACAGGAAGGCCAGAGTTCCCATGATGTGGTGAAAAAGGTGAGGGCCATTATAAGGTCGAAGAAGGTGGGGCATGCTGGAACCCTGGATCCATTCGCCACTGGATTGCTGTTGATTCTGGTTGGTCAGGGGACAAAGCTCTCAGAGTTTTTGATGGCTTTGCCCAAGACGTATGAAGCTGTGATTCAATTGGGTGTTGAGACAGATACTTATGACAGGACAGGGAAGGTAGTTAAAGAGACGCATGGGTCGGGGATTACTGAAGAAAGTGTGTATACTGCACTCAATGGATTCCTGGGGGAGACATATCAGACTCCTCCCCCATTTTCAGCTCTGAAAATCAGGGGAAAGAGGGCCTATGAGCTGGCTCGAAAAGGACAAAAGGTAGAGCTCGCTCCGAGGAAAATAAGAATCGATGTGATTGAACCCAAACAGGTAAGTTTGCCTTTTGTTAGGATTAAGCTTCGATGCTCCTCTGGAACCTATGTGCGCAGCATAGCCCATGACCTTGGAGAAAAGCTTGGGTGCGGTGCGCACTTGTGTGAACTGAGGCGGACCCGTATTGGTGAGTTCAGGGTAGAAGAGGGTATTGTGTCAAGTGGACTTGAGAAGCTGGAAGAAGAGCAATTAATGAAGATGCTGGTGCCTTCGGCAGGGGCCCTCAGTAACATGGCGTCTGTGGAAATTTCACGGTCTTTAGCTGCGAAAGTACGCAGTGGCTATTGCCCAAGGATTGAGGAAATAGGAGTTGAAGATATGGCCGTGGACCTAAAACACACGTTCGTAAAACTGGTCTGTGGGGCGCAGCTTGTAGCCATCGCAGGTATCACTGAGTCCCCAGGGAAATCAGTGCAAGGGATGCTAAGATTAAAAAGAGTATTTTTATAGAAAAAAGGAGGTTGACAAAGTGGTCTTAACACCAGAAGCCAAGAAGGAGATCATAGAGAAATTCAAAACGCATGAGAGAGATACGGGCTCACCAGAGGTTCAAATTGCATTATTGACCAATCGAATCAAGTATCTTACTGAACACTTCAAGGTACACAAGAAGGATCACCATTCTAGGCGTGGTCTTTTGAAGCTCGTTGGCCAAAGAAGGAGGCTTCTGAATTATCTCAAGAAAAAAGATGTTGAACGTTATAGAAAAGTTATTAAGGAACTTGGTATTAGAAAATAATTTTAGCGTATGAGTCTGCTGTGTCGTTACTGGATCAAAAATATGGCACAGAGGTGAGAAAGGATGAGTGAGACAATGATAAAAGGTTGTTCAGTAGAAATTGATGGCCGGAGTCTTTTTGTAGAGACCGGACGTGTGGCCAGACAGGCTAATGGCTCTGCAGTCGTGACGTTCGGGGAAACAGTGGTACTGGTGACCGCTGTGTCTACTGATGAGGTGCGAGAAGGGATAGATTTCCTTCCCCTTACCGTGGAGTACCAGGAAATGTCATATGCAGGAGGTCGCATACCTGGCAATTTTTTCAGAAGAGATATGGGCAGACCAAGCGAAAGAGAGGTGTTGACTTCCAGGTTAATTGATAGACCCCTGAGACCCCTGTTCCCGGATAATTACCACTTCGAGACCCAGGTAATCGCCAGTGTATTGTCCACTGACAGAGAGAATGAGGCAGATGTGCTGGCCATGCTGGGTGCATCGATAGCCTTGGAGATTTCAGACATACCATTCCAAGGCCCCATAGCGGGGGTGAGGGTGGGTCGGATCGGCGGAAAATTCGTTCTAAACCCGACCCTCAGTGAACAGGAAGAAAGTGAGATAAACCTGATAGTGGCGGGGAACAGATCCGGGATCGTTATGGTGGAAGGAGGGGCTCAGCTTGTATCAGAGGAAGATATCGTAGAGGCGATTTTCTACGCCCAGGAAGCGATTGGTCCTCTTCTTGACATACAGGACGAATTGCGACAAGCCGTAGGGAAACCCAAGAGAGTCATTCCTCCTGAGACGGTTGAGGAAGAACTGGTAAAGAAGATTGAGGAAATTGCCACTCCTTTACTTGAACAAGTGATCCTTACACCTGGTAAAATGGAGAGGCAAGCTAAGAGGAAGGACGCCTTGGATAAGGTGCTGGCTCAAACGGCAGGTAGCTTCCCTGAAAAAGAGGGGCAAATAAAAGACAAGTTCTACGAACTGGAAAAAAAGATGGTACGCCGAATGGTGCTGGAAGAGAAAAAGAGAATTGACGGAAGATCTTTCACTGAGGTTCGACCTATTGATTGCGTAGTCGGGGTCTTGCCCAGAGTCCACGGCTCTGCTCTATTCACCAGGGGTGAAACCCAGGCAATGGTTCTCACGACCCTAGGTACGGAACTCGATGAGCAAAGGATAGAATCCATTTATGGAGATCAGTTCCGGTCTTTTATCTTTCACTATAATTTCCCTCCATACAGCGTGGGTGAGGCCCGAAGATTAACAGGGCCTGGACGAAGGGAAATAGGTCATGGCGCCTTGGCTCGAAGAGCCTTGCTACCTGTCATGCCCGATAAAGACCAGTTTGAGTACTGCGTAAGAGTTGTCTCAGAGATCCTGGAGTCCAATGGGTCATCATCCATGGCTAGCGTTTGTGGCGGGTCTCTGTCGCTCATGGATGCGGGGGTACCGGTAAAAGACGCTGTGGCTGGTGTGGCAATGGGACTGATGTCCGAGGGAGACAATATTGCAGTGCTAACAGACATAATAGGGGATGAAGATCACTACGGGGACATGGACTTCAAAGTAACTGGTACACGGGATGGCGTAACGGCTTTGCAAATGGACATCAAGATTGATGGACTTTCCAAAGAGATCCTGTCGCAAGCCCTTAAACAAGCCAGGGAGGCAAGGCTTTATATTCTGGAAAAGATGAACAAGACCATAGCAAGGCCGCGCAAGCAGATTTCCGAATACGCACCTGTTGTCACCACTGTAGAGATAAAGCCTGAAAAGATAAGAATTTTGATCGGCCCGGGCGGAAAGACCATCAGAAATATTTGCAGCGAGACGGGCGCCAGGGTGGAAGTTGACGATTCGGGAAGAGTTTACATAGCCGCACCAGATAAGGAAAGCTCAGAGGCGGCAATCAAGATGATCAATGAAATTGCCCAGGAAGCTGAGGTGGGGAAACTTTATATGGGTAAGGTGACTAAGATCATGGATTTTGGAGCGTTTGTGGAAATCTTTCCGGGTACAGACGGGCTAATTCATATTTCCCAATTGGACCGCGGAAGGGTTAATAAGGTATCTGATATCCTGAAAGAAGGAGACGAGGTCTTGGTAAAGGTACTGGATGTGGATGAAAGCGGCAAGATAAGGCTATCAAGGAAGGCTGCCCTGGGAGAGCGGCTCGATGATGTTTAGGAAAACTGTTCTGGATAACGGTGTCAGAATACTGTCTGAGTCAGTTGATCACCTAAGATCCCTGTCCCTTGGGATATGGGTGGATACAGGTTCGCGGGATGAAGCAGAAGAAGAAAACGGCGTAAGCCATTTCATAGAACATATGGTATTTAAGGGGACAGCCAACCGGACAGGACTCGAGATCGCAAAAGAACTCGACTCAATCGGTGGCCTGTCCAATGCCTTTACAGGAAAAGAGAGCACATGTTTCCACGCCCGCATATTGCAACGACACTTTCCTTTACTCTCTGATATCCTGTCTGACTTATTCCTGAACCCTCTCTTTGATGCTGAAGATATGGAAAGAGAAAAGGAAGTTATCCTTCAAGAGATAGGCATGGTGGAGGATACGCCGGATGAAAACGTCCATGTATTATTCAACAGACATTTCTGGCAGGGCCATCCTATCGGTATGCCGATTCTAGGTACTCAGGAAACTGTATGCTCCATCACGAGGGAACACCTGTTCACCTATAAGGACCGCCATTACGTACCGGCCCGCATTCTGATAGTGGCGGCGGGAGACGTGCGTCATGACCAACTTGTTTCCATCTTCTCGCCACTGTTTGATTCGCTGGACGAAAAAGAGGCTTCGCACACCAGGAAACCACCAAGATGTCATACGGGCATCTCAGTTCATGAGAAGGCACTTGAGCAGGTCCATATATGTATTGGAGGGCCAGCTCCCTCCCTCAAAAGCGATGATAGGTATGCATGCGGCATTTTTAATACGATTCTGGGCGGGAATATGAGTTCAAGGCTTTTTCAGGAGATAAGAGAAAAAAAAGGCCTCGCGTATTCAGTATTTTCGTTTCTTTCTCCTTATCTTGACACTGGCATGCTTGGGATCTATGTGGCTACTGACAGGGATAAAATCAATTATGTCCTTGAAACGATAAGAGTAGAAATCAATAAGATGCTCCGCGGGGGTATAGGGAGGCAAGACCTTGATTTTGCAAAAGACCACCTTATAGGAAGTATTTACCTTGGGGCTGATAACACGGATAACAGGATGATGAGGATTGCCAAAAACGAAATGGTCTATGGACGATACATCAGTTACGAAGAGGTGGTCAGCAATCTTAACAGGGTGAGACTTGACGATGTAATAGAGTCCGGGCGGAAAGTCTTCCGCGAGGATGGGATATCCATGACCGTTCTAGGGCCGGTCAAGGATCAGGACATTGATGAAAGTTGTCTTCACTTTTGCTAGCCTTTTGTGAGTTGAGAGCCAACGAGCAAGCAGTTTTTCAATGGTTAAGGCGGATTCGTTTATAGAAGTAAAAATTACGAGAGTGCCTGGCTGCGAGGACCTGCCGTTACCACAATATGAATCTGAAGGTTCTTCGGGAATGGACCTCAGGGCTGCGGTACCAGAGCCTGTGATCCTGCGCCCAGGGGATATTAAGCTGATTCCCACGGGCCTTGCCATTTCTTTGCCGCCGGGCTTTGAGGCGCAAATCAGGCCCCGCAGTGGGCTCGCGTTGAACCATGGAGTTGGGATGGTTAATTCGCCGGGGACAATTGATTCTGACTACAGGGGGGAGATTGGTATTATTCTTATCAATTGGGGCCGAAGTCCATTTGTAGTAGAGCGAGGGCAGAGGATTGCACAGATGGTGATCTCAAGGGTGTACAGAGCGAACTTCAAAGAGGTTGAAGTTCTGGATGAAACAGATAGGGGAAGCGGTGGTTTTGGACACACCGGCATCAGTTGAACCGCCATGATACGATTTTCAGTCCTTGGTTCTGGTAGTAGCGGAAACCTGTCCTATGTGGAAACCGCAAATACAAGAATCCTGGTTGACGCAGGGTTTAGTTGTAAGGAGATCGAGCGTCGTTTGGCCTTGTTGAAGGTGGAACCTTCCGGAATAGACGCTGTTGTGGTTACTCACGAACATACGGATCACGTCAGAGGATTGGGAGTTTTTGCGAGGCGCTACAAGGTTCCTGTCCTCATAAACGAAGCTACGCTGTCAAACTGCAGTAAGAATATCGGTGATATCCCAATCCCGGTCCTGTTCAGCACTGGTGACACCCTTACATTCAGGGACCTGGAAGTTCACTTCATAAGCAAGTGCCATGATGCGGTGGACCCTGTTGCCCTTACGTTCAGCTCTAACGGATATAAACTGGGGATTGTGACCGACTTAGGTAGACCCACATCTCTTATCTTGGAGAGCATTAGGCATTGTAATGCACTTATTCTGGAATTTAATCATGACCTCGAGTTGCTTGAAAGAAGTTCCTATCCCCTAGAGTTAAAACGCAGAATTAGGGGTCCTGAGGGACACCTTTCTAACCGCCAAGCAGCACGGCTTCTTGAACAGGTCACTCACGGGAGGCTTGAGTTCGTTGTTCTCGCACACCTAAGTCAAGTGAATAACAGCGAGAAGCTGGCATACAGTGAGGCGGCTACCGTCCTCCAAAACAGCGTGGGCAATCGAACTTCTATCATTGTGAGTTCTCAATATAGCCCCATGCCTGTGGCATCAATCGGTGAGGGCGGCAAAGGTGTGTATTAGATGCAGAAGAAAAGGAAGAGTTACAGGGAGCGCAAGAAAAAAATATATGTGTGTTCATGCTGTGGCAAGACTCAGCCCTTTTGCTGGACTTGCCCCTGCGGATTCCAAATCTGCAATGACTGCATGGAAGAAAATCTGTGGGGGCTAACATGCAGTGGAGTAAATTGGCAGTGTCCGGATTGCGGTGCATTGAGGCCTTTTTAGGTATTGGGCCTGCCCAAATGTTATGCACCCGGAAATTTAGGAGTGGTTAAAGGGATATTTTACGGGGATCTGGAATGGCGGAGATCAAAGGGCTGAAAAGGTATTTCGCAAGACTGACTTGGCTGGCCTTGTTGGCGATTATTCTGGCAGCCGCATGTGCACAGGTGCCTCTTACCGAGCGTAAGAGTTTACGCCTTGTCCCTGAACAAGAAGTTCTCGCCTTGAGTTTTCAGCAATACGATCAGGTATTAAAGAAATCTAAGCTATGCCAGGACCCCGTAAAAGTAAGGATGGTGAGAAGGGTTGGGAGGCGAATTGCGAGAGCGGCAGAGCAGTTTTTGGAAGAGGAGGGCCTTGGATATGAGATAGAGAATTACCATTGGGAATTCAACCTTATCCAAGATGACAAGACTGTCAATGCATGGTGTATGCCTGGGGGTAAGGTAGCTGTTTACACGGGGATACTAAAGTACACAAGAGACGAGGCAGGCTTGGCCGTGGTTCTGGGCCACGAGGTAGCTCATGCTATAGCTCATCACGGCAATGAGAGGATGAGTGAAGCCCTGCTCGCTAACATGGGTGGCATGGCGCTTTCAGTGGCGCTTTCACAGCGACCGGTGAAGACACGCCAGCTTTTCATGGCGGCCTTCGGTATTGCGGCCAACGTGGGGTTTCTGCTACCGTACAGTCGAGTCCAGGAGTCAGAAGCAGATCATATTGGGGTAATATTGATGGCAAGGGCAGGCTATGATCCGAGAGTTGCGCTTTCTTTCTGGGAAAGGATGAGTAAGGCGAGCAAGGCGAGGCCACCGGAGTTTCTTTCCACCCATCCTGCACCACGGACCAGAATCAAGAGATTAAGAGCTTATGTGCGGGAGGCACTTCAATATTATAGAAGAGGTAGAGGCGGAGAATAGGCTGAAAAGGCGGGGATCTTGATGGAGAAAAACTATGAAGAAGGATGAGTTAGGCTCGGACAGATGGCTTGTGGACAGCTACTTTTTTGCGCTCGTCAGGGTGATCGACGCCATTTATAGGGATGAAGAAGATCTGGCCGATATCCTATATTTTATAGTCTCGCTTGCTGCCGAGGTCACTGGAGCAAAAGGTAGCACCATACGGGTACTTGAGCATGGCACTTTTGATCTAAAAATAGTGAGCAGTTATGGACTTAGCAAGACATATTTAGATTCTGGTGCCATTGATCACGGTAGAAGCATAACAGAGATCATGCAGGGTGATGTGATAATCATCAACGACTTTGACAGGGATCCGAGAATTCAGAATGTTGCCGCCGCGAAAAGGGAGGGCCTCCAGTCTGTAATTGGAATACCTTTTACGGTAAACGAGACCACCTATAGTATTCTGAGAATATATTACGCCTCTCGGAAGATTCCAACTCAAGATGAAATGGAGTTCTTGTACAGCCTTGGGAAGTTAAGCTGCCTTGCCATTGAAAAGGCGGCCATGGAAAGAATGCGCCTAGGTCCTGATTCCCAAACCAAATAGGTGAAAGTGAATATTGCTGGCATAGAACATCGAAGGATTGAAGATGCCGTCCTGCACATAGTCTTATACCAACCGGAGATTCCATCAAACACAGGAAATATAGCCAGGCTTTGTGCTGCTGCGAACCTGGTTCTTCATTTGATACACCCATTAGGCTTCAGACTGGACAACAAGCACCTTAAAAGGGCCGGCCTTGATTACTGGCCGGAGGTTGATGTAAGAGAGCATTTGTCATTTGAAGAGTTTATTAAAACCTTGAAAAGAGATGATCAGATACTTTGCTTCAGCACGCATGCATCACAAATCTATACACAGGCAAAGGTCAGAGCTGGCGCATTCCTCCTCTTTGGTCCGGAGACCCGAGGCCTGCCTTCTCACATCCGCAGATCCTACCCCTGTTACAGGGTGCCTATTTGGGGGAAAGTGAGGAGCTTGAATCTTTCTACCACGGTGGGAATAGTTAGCTATCATTATCTAAGTGATCTGAAAGGGTTTTGAGGGGAAGGGAAGCTGACTAAAGTTCGCTTCTGAGTCTCACTGATAACTGACTTAATATCTTGCTCGCAAGGGAAGCATTCTGAGGAGTCATCGTCCCCATTCCACAGGCAGGGGTAAGCATGGACCTGCTGTACAATAATTCCTTGTCCACTCCCGCGGCCTGGAGACCGGATATGCCGTCACTTAATCTCGCAGCTAATTGTTCCGGACTCTCTTTACCAGTGAATTCGCTTGTGGGGACTATCCCCCATGCTATATGCCCTCCGTTTGCTAGAAATTTTTTGATATCGCCAGCATACAATAAGAAGTAATCCATATAACCATAGGCATCAAAATTTATTATGTCAGGCCCTGCCTCCAAAAGCATTGACCAATCAGTATTTCCACAACAATGTATTCCGATAAGAACTTGGGCTCTGTCTTTTAGAAATTTAATAGCGCCAGTCAACACTTCAACCACCTTCTCCCTTGATATGGGCGAGAAGGCTGACCCGAACCCTGAGAGGTAGGGTTCATCCAGAAATAGAATAGTGCGGCGGCCAGTGCTGCTCAGGGCCCTGATCTGCCACAATGCCTTGATAGAGATCCCATTGGCCATCGCCTCCATTATCTCAAGGTCATGCAATACTGCTTTTCCGTCAGGCCCTTTGATGGAAGCAGCGAAAGTTATAGGGCCTACGACCTGGCCTTTGATAAAATATCCACTTATCTCTGTATCAGAGGATGTTGCGAGGAGATTCAACAACATATGCAACCCGGGAGCATACTTTTCACTGATGGCGAAATACCCAACATCTTCTGATAAAAAATGATCATAGAACCTGACGAGTTCTGCCTCCCTGTTTGCCTCGGGACTAATGGCAAGGTCAGTCGAGCTTTCATCGATCTTTAACAAGGGGAGAGACTCGGTGAACTGTACAGTCATATCCTCAAGAGGAGACCTTTTTACGAACTGAGGCCAGTATGGAATGCGGGGAAAAAGACGAATTATATCTTTAACGGTGCTCTCTACATCGAGATATGGTACGCTGCCGATACCTGTAGCAAGGAACCGCAGGGAGTCTTGCTCATGAAGCACGATTCATCTCCTGGATTCTTCCTAGCCAAGACTCAAGGATGGCAATCATCCTTGCTCTGCGAGCTGTAACAGCGGTTTCCTCGTGTTGATCTAAGGGCTGTTCTTCATCGGCTGGGCCTTGGGCCATTGTCCTCAACTCTTCAAGGCGACGGGCCGCTTCAAGATCGTCGGGATGGCGTTCCAGCACAGTTTCATATATTTCTATAGCGTCCTGGATCTGTCCTTGATTAAAATAGATTTCCGCCAAAGTTGGAGTGGCAAGGTCTTGCAATCTGGGCGTTTCCTGAGATGCGGGGGCCTCCACTTCAGGAGGCGGACAAACCTCTTCGCGCTTCTGCAAGAACTCAAGGAGTTCTGTAGCGTCGGGATCTTCGGGGTGGTGGGATAGATATTTCTTGATGCAAATTCTTGCCTCTTCCTTTCGGTTTCTTGTGGCGTATAATTTGCCCAGGTCTTTAAACAGGACAGAAAAATAGTCCAAAGTAGAGCAGGCACGCTGCAAGGTATCCTCAGCCTGGCCGAGGAATCCGGCGTTTTCATAAGCCTCAGCCAAAATCTTCATCAACTCCACATCATATGGATTATCCCGCAAACCCCTTACAGCGTATTTGATTACGTGCCGGTACCGACCTTGCTGCATAAATTTCGAAAGGATTAACCGGACAGTGGTCGGTGAAGGTTGAGAGGCAAGAATCTGTTCCAAAAACTCATTGTTTTCCTTCATTTATTGATCTCCCTTGTAATTCTTTTGTCTTGCTGTGTTCGCCCAGGGGCAGATCAGTGAACCGGTATATCACCTCGTTTTTTCTTATCAATCCGAGCTCCTGTCTTGCCACCTTTTCCACATAGTCCGGGTCCTTCTTTAATCTTCGGATTTCATCCATCAATTCTTTATTCTCTTTTTTAAGGGCACTGATCCTGTCTATGCACCTCTGCCTTTCCAGATCCATCCTGTATACCTTGAGAATACCCCTTCTGCTCAAGGCAAGCCAGGCCACCAGAGGGACCAGCAGGCATAGAACTATCACAAAACCTTTTAGGAACGACTTCTTCTTTTTTCGCCTCACCATGGTTTTGTCATTTTCCTATTGAGATTTCCATCTAGCTGCAATTATGATGGACCTCACTCCGGCGGATTTCGCTGCATCCATAACACTAACGACCCGGCCGTGCCTCGTATCCTGGTCTGCTTCCAGTATAAGGTGTACAATGCCGTTTTTTTCTACTAGGTCTTGTATCTTCTTTCTTAGCTTTTTCAGAGAAAGTTTTTTGCCCTTAAAGTAAATTTTCCCCGCTCTGTCTATAAGGACTGTGACTTTCATCTCTTCGGTGTTATACACCTTTTGGGTCACTTTCGGTAGCCTGATGCGTACCCCAGAGGCGATCTCGAAATGAGAAGTAAGCATAAAAAAGATCAACAACAGAAAGACAATATCCACCAGAGGCGCTATACCCAAACGTGGTTCGTCTTCTTTTGCCTTGCCAAATTTCATAGCATGGTCTCGCTCAAGTAAACTGAGTGGAATAGTCTACACGGCTCTTTTGGTCTCGCTGAATTTTTCCATTAGTTCCACAAGTCTTATGGAGTTTTCCTCCATTTCGAAAA
>CAZAKC010000001.1:0-101400 GCA_964485655.1 uncultured Desulfobacteraceae bacterium | reverse complement strand
TGGAAAAGGTTCTGGTGGTTGAAGAGCTTGAGCCGATTATGGAAAATGACCTGCGCTCTATAGCTCAGGACCTTGGTATTATGAAACCCGTCAAGGGTAAGGGAGTAGGCAAGCTCAGCAGGCTGTTTGAATATGATCCAGGATTGGTCAGAGGCGCCATTGCCACATACTTTGAGATTCCTTACAAGCCTCCCGAACCGCTCGATCTTTCAGGGCTTCCTGAGCTACCTGGAAGACCACCTAACCTTTGCCCTGGCTGCCCCCATCGAGCTACTTATTACTCTGTGAAGGAGGTATGCGGGGAGGATGCCATACATCCCACTGACATAGGTTGTTACACACTTGGGGTGCTGCCGCCCATATCGATGGCTGATTATCTAATCTGCATGGGCTCATCTGTGAGTTCATCATGTGGTTTTGCGCAGGCAACAGATAAAAAGGTGGTCTCGTTCATAGGTGATTCCACCTTTTTCCATTCTGGAATCACAGGTCTTGTAAACGCAGTGCATAATAATCATAAGTTTACCTTGGTAATCCTTGACAATGGCACCACCGCCATGACCGGCCACCAACCTCATCCTGGCGTGGACACTACACCCATGGGAGTCCAGAGGACGCAAATTGATCTTGAGAAGCTTGTAAGGGGTTGTGGGGTTAAGGATGTTCATGTGGTAAAACCGTTTAAGCTCAGAAAGACCATGGAGGCTGTCAAGGCGGCCATGGACTATGATGGGATATCGGTCATAATATCCAGGGAATTGTGCCCATTGTTTGCTAAGGCAACTGGGCAGGCACGAAAGGCGAGGCCTTTTTATGTAAACACCGAGAAATGCAAAAATCACCGAGATTGCATAAACAAGATCGCCTGTCCAGCTATGTACCTGGAAGGCGAACAGGTGATGATCAACCAGAATCTATGCATTGGGTGCGCCGTGTGTGCACAGATTTGTCCGGAAAACGCGATACTGCCTTCCAAATAGCCCGGGCGGGATATCATAGCATGCGTGGAGGTGTCAATGGACAGTAAAAGAGTTGTATTTATTGGGGTAGGAGGACAAGGGAACCTGCTGGCATCCAGGCTTTTAGGTGAGGCAGCCCTGTCTGAGGGAATACCGACAGTAGTGAGCGAAATCCATGGAATGGCCCAACGGGGCGGGATCGTGGAGTCGGCTGTTTTGATGGGAAATGTGAGCAGCCCCATTGTATCAAGTGGCGAGGCTGACGTACTAGTAGGGTTTGAACCCCTTGAGACACTCAGGGCGCTGGGCAAATGTAGTCAGAGTACCCTTGTAATAACAAATACTCACCCCCTGCCCCCTTTTACCGTGTCTGTGGGACAAGGAACTTACCCGCCAGTAGATGAAATGCTGGACCTTCTGCAGACGAAGGTCAAGAGGGTAATTGCCCTTGACGGGGATGCAATGGCAGCGCAGGTGGGAAATCCCCTTTCCTTGAATATGGTTATGTTGGGTGCGCTCATAGGATCTCGAGCGATCCCAATCACCGCGGAAGCGATGAAGAATACCATTGAAGAATTAACGAAAAAGGCCTTTCTGGAGTCCAACCTGAAGGCCTTTGATCTCGGGTATGAATCCGCCAAGAATCAATGAGGATTGCCCTCGTATCAACCCCGTGGCCCCTGTTCAACCGCCCCTCCATTCAACTTGGGGCCTTAAAGGCGTTTCTACGCAGTAAGCTTCCTGAGGTAGAGGTGGACACTCATCACCTCTACCTTAAAATCGCTGCCTCGCTAGGCTATCCCATATACGAGGAAATATCCCAAAGTGCCTGGCTTGCTGAACCTTTATACGGGGCACTGCTTTACCCTCTGCAATCAGAATCAATAAAAAATTTTTGGAAGCGGAGGGCCTCTCGCACGAAACACTGCAGAGAATTAGGTTTTGACCGGATATGTGAGATCTTAATGCGATGGTCGCAAAAGATTGTCTTTAGTGAGGACTGGAGCAAGTATGACCTCATCGGCTTTTCGATCTGCTTTTCCCAGCTCACGAGCTCGCTTTATATTATTGAACAGATTCATGAATCGGCCCCTAATGTGCCCATTGTTGTGGGAGGGTCATCATGTGCCGCAGACCTTGGCCGGACTTTACTGTCCTGTTTTCCACAGATATCATACGTGATACAAGGTGAGGGCGAATTACCCTTACTTGATCTGGTGGCAGGCACGGCCGATATTAGTCATCAGGTCAGCGATATAAGGCAAGTGACTAATCTGGATGAACTGCCTCCGCCTGACTATGACGATTATTTTGAGACCCTTAAATCCTTGGGCCCGGGCAAGAGCTTCCTGCCAAAAATTCCCGTTGAGCTGTCCAGAGGGTGTTGGTGGAACCGATGTGCATTTTGTAACCTGAATTTACAATGGAAGGGTTACAGGAGCAAGTCTATCAATAAGATCTTGTCAGAATTGCAATGCCTTTCTACCAAGTATCAAACGCTTGGTTTTTCATTTATGGACAATCTGCTTCCTAAGAAAGATCTCGAGGGCCTTTTTGGGAGGATCAGATCAATGGGAAAAGACCTAGAACTTTTCGCCGAGATACGAGCGACAACTCCTAGAGACGTCCTCAAGGCCATGGGTAGCGCAGGGATGAGAGAAGTGCAGGTAGGCATTGAAGGCCTTAGTAGCGGCCTTCTGAGAAAACTCAAAAAGGGCACTACTGCCATTGATAACATGGAAATAATGAAGAACTGCGAGAGTCCTGACCTTCCTTCTCTCACAGGTAATTTGATTATGGAGTTTCCCGGAAGCGATCCTAATGACGTGGAGGAGACTTTAGTGGCATTGGATTTCGCCCTCCCTCTCCGCCCTCTCAAGGCCATCCCTTTCTGGTTGGGCTATGGGAGCCCAGTTTGGTCAGACCCCCGCCATTACGGACTGGTGAAGATATTTAACCACCCAAATTATCGCCATGTTTTTCCTCAAGGTGTAAATAAAAATCTCACCACTATGATCCAGGGCTATCATGGACATGTGCGTGAACAGAGGCGTCTATGGCGTCCTGTTAAGGAAAAAGTGGCGCAGTGGAAAGAGCGGTACATAGCGCTTCATGACAGATTACCTTCGGAGCCAATCCTCTCTTACAGGGATGGAGGAGATTTTCTTATCATCCGTCAACGGCGAGCCAATGACTATCCCATGAGCCATAAGCTCAAGGGGACATCGAGGAGAATCTATTTGTTTTGTGAGACCCAACGACATATAAAAGAGGTACTGGCCCAGTTTCCTTCATTTGCCGCGGATCAAATTGAGGGTTTCTTTCGTATGATGGTGAGCAAGCGCCTGATGTTTCAAGAAGAAAACAAATTCCTCTCTTTGGCAGTCCCTGCAAGGATATGCCCAAGCTAGTTCCTACCTTTTCCTATACAGGCCAAGGATATTGTCCATGGGGCTGAGATCCTTTAGCAATTCTAGACCCTGGTATCGGGGTAACACTCCACCTAACCCGTATACCATGAAGATTGCCCCTGATTTAGCCTTTTGACTAATGAATTGGGAGAATTCCTCATGCATAACAAGGTAGGTATAAAAAAAGTCAAACTGATTAAAGAGCTTCCCTGTCGCTTCCTTTATACGTCTATAGACTTGGGGGTCAGAGGCATCTCCATGGAACAGATGAATATTTGGCGGTGGCAATAACAGGCCCTTAGACTGGAGTATTTGGTTTAGCTCTTTTCTTAGTGGCCCGTATTCATCCAGTATCCACTGGTCAATCTCAATTCCCACCGAAACCTTTACAAAATAACTCATCAGCACGTTCACCCTGCCGTCTGCGCACCCCATATCAAGAAACGAACAGTTTTCATTCAGCAAACCTCGTGCGTGTAACTGATAAAGGCACGAAAGCAGGGCATGAAGATCAGAGGAGCGGCGAAAGCCCAGTGGACCCACATCACCTACCTTTCGCGCATCATAGAAATCGGCGACTGCCTCTAGAGAATCCCTAGCGAGCCTGTTCACAGTCTTTAATTAGCCCTTTAATCCTTTCGCAAATGAAGAAAAGGAACTCTAGCTCCTGCCCCTCTTTTTCTCTCATCCAAGAGATGCGATAAGGTTCCACCTGATTGATTACATCCTTACATAGGTAGTCTACGCAGATGGTATGACGTGCTAAAAGGATGCACCCCTTAGGTCCCAGGAAGTAACAACTGTCTGCTTTCCATCTGGTCTCTGGCAAGCTTACGCCCAGAAGCAGATTGGCAATCAGGATCCATTGGTCATAACGGTTCTCTATGCCTGCGCCGCAACAGGATCCTCCCGCCTCTGTCTCACACTTCCGGCATATATCAGCGACGCCGCAGCGCTCCATTTCAGCGTGCGACAGTGCCCTGGCCTCTTTGAATGCAGTCAAAAGCTCGAGCAGTTTAGAATCGGAAAGAAGGATGTCTTGGCATGCAGCAAAGCGGTCCCGTGCATGGTCGATTTTTTTCATAATGTTGTCGGGAGCCATGAAGTGGCACCGTTATTCTTTTTTCCTTTTTGCAGGTGCCTTTTTCCTACCTTTGCCCTTCTTTTCTTCCTTGGCCTCCTCCTCACCAAATCTCTTCAGCCCTTCGGCGAGTTCTCTGAGCTTCTGGTCAACCAGGAAGTTTATAGTCCCTTTGGGATATGTGCCGTCAGCCTGCAACTCCCCTGCCTTCATGTCGGTAAGGATCTCGATACCCTCATCAATCGTCTTTACCGGATAAATATGGAATTTACCTTTTTTGACTGCTTCCACCACATCCTTGCGCAGCATGAGATCCTTAACGTTTGCCTGCGGAATGATAACGCCCTGTGCGCCAGTCAATCCAAGCCTCTTACAGCAATCGTAGAATCCTTCTATCTTTTCATTTACTCCTCCAATGGCCTGAATTTCTCCTTTTTGATTTACCGAGCCTGTTACTGCGATGGATTGCTTTATGGGTACGCCTGATAGGCTGGAAAGAAGCGCATAGACCTCCGTGGATGAAGCACTGTCACCATCAACGCCGCTATAGGATTGCTCAAAGGCGATGCTTGCACTCATGGTAAGGGGTTTGTCCTGGGCATACTTTTTGCGCAGATATCCTGCCATAATCAGAACACCTTTGTTATGAGTGGCGCCTGATAGATCTGCTTCCCTTTCTATATTAATTATCCCTGCCCTACCCATGGAGGTGGAGGCAGTGATTCGAGTCGGTTTTCCAAAGCTATAGTCTCCCAGTTGATATACTGCGAGCCCATTGACCTGCCCTACAACGGCTCCATCAACATCTATCAAAAGTGTACCCCGGTCAATCATTTCCTGGATATGTTCCTCGACCATATTGGAGCGGAATATGCGCGCATCAATGGCTTTATCCACGTGGCTGTCTTTAATGACAGGGGAGTTATCCTGCGCTGCGTAAAAATCTGCCTCACGAATCAGATCAGTTATATCCGGGAAACTTGTGGATATTTTTTCCTGTCTCCCCGTCATTCGCACTGCGTGCTCCACCAAGGCGGCAATGCCGGTTCGGTCAAAGGGCCGAAGTTTGTCTTCATCAGTTTTCCTCTTTATGAACGCTGCAAACTGAGCAATGGCTTCGTCAGTCTTGTCCATTGCAGTGTCAAAGTCTGCCCTTACCTTGAATATCTTTCTTACCTCTTCATCATAATAATTCAGCAAATAATAAAGATAATAATCTGAGATTACCACCACCTTTACATCAAGCTCGATCGGTTCAGGTTTGAGCCCGGTGGTTGTGAAAAGATAAAAGGGATCATAGGTCTGTATTTCCAGTTTACGGCTTTTGAGTGCCCGTTTGAGCCCCTGCCACACACCCGGTTCAGTGACGGCATCAAGGAGATTGATTACAAGGTATCCACCATTGGCCTTTATCAGGGACCCGGCCTTGATCTTACTGAAGTCAGTGCGCCACACGCCCGTGCGATCCACAACCCTTTCGATGCTGCCGAACAGGTTCCTGTATGTTGGATAAGACTCTATTATGATCGGAGGGCCTTTTTGATCGCTGTTATCCACGATGAGATTCACTTGATAAGGTTGAAAAGGATCAGGCTGGGGCATGATGGGCATCATACCCGGCATGCCAGGGGGCTGTTGCTGAGTGCGGAAGATGTGCAGGTTGTCAGCCATGTCCTCAAGCATTGCCTCTAGGTACTTCCTTACTTTCTCTGATTTGTATTTCTTGAGCAGGGGGGCCATGATCTCAGAGGCATTTTTCATGAACATGACCCTGTCCATCTTTTCTATCTTTTCCTGGACCTCTTTTTGCAAATCCCTTAGCTCAAGAAAAATCTGATCAATCTGTTCCCTGAGCTTGGAATGCTTCTGCTTCATTGCCTCGAATTCTTCCTTAGGAAACCTGCCTTTTTCTACAAGGGCTTCAACCTGATCAATGGTCATGGGCTGCCCGTCAACAAGAGGAACTACCTCTGGCCTCTTAATCGGCCCCATCTGAACATCAACCAGAGCAAAGCCTTCTTCCTTTACCTTTTTGTCTAATTCCTTAAAGAAACTCTTGCCCCTTTCTTCATATGCCTCCATTATTTCCTTTTTGACATTAATATACTCCTGGCTTTCAAAGAGCTGAGGAATTTGCTTTTTAAGAGTATCCACAAAACTCTGGACATCTTTCTTGAACTCCGCTCCTGTGCCACCTTTCAGGCGAAGAAGAATAGGGGCCTCGGGGTTTTGAAAATTATTTACATAACACAGGTCATCAGGGACCCCATCTCTCTTGGTTATTTTTCTGAGTAGGGTTTTCACTGTAGCCAGACGGCCGGTTCCTGCCACACCAGTAACAAAGACGTTATAATCCGGCTTGTTCATATGGATTGCAAACTGCAGTGCCTCAACTCCCCTCTTTTGCCCTATTATTTCTTTGAGAGGCTCTAGTTCATCCGTTGTCTTAAAAGGTAGTGCCTTCGCATCAAGCCTCCACCTGAGCTTTTCTATTGGAACCTCTGGATATTTCTTTTTTCTGGGCATATCAACCTCCTGAACTCTAGTCTATTTCACTGTTATCTTAATGGGGCTTTTGGTGGTCTGGGTGGCCTTAGGCATCACAATACGAAATACCCCGTTGCCATATTCTGCCGTGGCTCTTTGCGGAATGGTTCTTGATGGGAGCCTTATCGTCTTGGTAATGGTGCTAAAGGATTTGTGGATCTTCTTGTGGAAGAGGCCTATTTCTCGAGTTGTCGATCGCTTCTCGCATTCTATATAAAGCATATCATTTTTTACCCAGATATTTACATCATCGGGCGAGGCGCCAGGTAACTCTGCGATTACCACAAGCTTATCCCCTTCATCAATCATTTCAAAGTAAGGCCCCTTCATTTCACCTGGAAGGTGGGCGCCCCCTGCGAAACATACCCACAGACGCTCCAGCAATTTATCCACGTCACGCCTTAACCTGTTCATTTCTCTGCTGGTCCAAAGTATTAATTCAGTCATTTTACTAAGCCCTCCCTTTCAGTTAACTTAAAGGGATGATATAAGAGCAAATCAGGGGTGTCCAACATCGGCCTTCAAATGATAGGCAAGTAGGAGGGGTGTGACAATAATTACGGACCCACGGTAAGTTACGAGCCGTCATCCCGCCAAACTTATTTGGACACCCTACGGAACCGGATAATTCTCCAGGTAGCGCCTATTGTAATGAGAGTTAATGACCAATGCAAGAATTAAGAGAATTGATAATGATGGCGCGAGGCAGCTTCAGCCGGGGTGGCATTGTCCTTGCGAGGTGTGGATAAATGGACTATATTTCGAATTGGATATCGCACAGGGTGTAGCGACTACTTGATAGACCCTGGTTGCATTTTTGGTAGACAAGGGGATGTGGGTGAGGCATGTTTGCAGGCTATATTAAAAACAGCTAAGGAGGGCCAATATGGAAAAGATCGAGATCATAGTGGCAAGGGAGATTCTGGATTCAAGAGGAAATCCCACCGTAGAGGTGGAAGTGGGACTGAGTGACGGGTCCTATGGTCGCGCAGCCGTGCCTTCGGGGGCTTCCACAGGTAAACATGAGGCGGTGGAGCTCAGGGACAAAAGGAAGAAAAGATACAACGGAAAAGGAGTGGAGACTGCTGTCAGAAATGTAAATCAAGTCATAGCTCCCGCCCTCCTGGGCATGGAAGCACTGGACCAGAGGCAGGTGGATCAAACCCTCATAGAGCTTGACGGAACAAAGAACAAGGCGAAGCTGGGAGCAAACGCTATATTGGGAGTATCCCTTGCAGTTGCAAGGGCTGCCGCGGACTCTGCCGGCATGCCTCTTTATCGGTATATAGGGGGGGCCAATGCCTGTGTACTTCCCGTGCCAATGATGAATATCCTCAATGGTGGCGTACATGCAGCCAACAATGTAGATATCCAGGAATTTATGATAGTACCGATTGGTGGGAAAACATTCCGTGAAGCCCTCAGGATAGGAGCAGAGGTCTTTCACGCTCTGGCATCCGTGCTCAAGGAGAAGGGTTATTCAACTGCCGTGGGTGATGAGGGGGGCTTTGCTCCAAATCTGTCTTCCAATGAAGAGGCGGTTGAAATGATACTGCGAGGGATCAAGAAGGCAGGATACAGCGCAGGTAAAGATGTTGTGCTGGCCCTGGATCCTGCATCTTCATCGTTTTACAGGAACGGGAAATATGTGTTCTGGAAATCCGATCAATCAGTGAGGACCGGAGAGGAGATGATCGATTATTATAAGAACTGGCTTGATCGTTACCCCATCGTTTCAATTGAAGACGGACTGGCTGAAGAAGACTGGAAGAACTGGAAAAAGATGACGGAAGCTCTGGGCAGTAGAATTCAAATCGTAGGAGACGATTTGTTTGTAACAAATACAAAACGCATTGCCCGAGGGATAAAAGAAAGCTCCGCTAATGCAGTGCTTATCAAACTCAACCAGATAGGAACTCTGACTGAGACCCTAGCGGCAATTGAACTTACCCACAGGGCAGGATGGAAGACGGTCATTTCCCACCGCTCCGGTGAAACAGAAGATACCTTTATAGCAGATCTGGCAGTAGCAGCAGGGACAGGACAGATTAAAACCGGGTCTTTGTGCCGATCTGAAAGGATCTGTAAGTACAATCAGCTTTTGAGGATAGAGGAGGAATTAGGTGATTCCGCGGTGTTCGGATTGCAGCGCTAAACTATCAAGGATATAAAGGCCTTGACATGCCAATAAGATGATTGCTAAGATCGCGTGAGGCTTCACCCGGATCCTGAAAATTTGCGTGGTTGTCGGGTGGGATTCGCTCTGAAGCAGCATTAATTGCCTCGCCAGAGCGACCGCCTGATCGTTTTAACCATGATACACCCAAGAAAGGAGGTTGGCGCTTTGGCAGAGGGAGTAGTAAAATGGTTTAGTGCTGCGAAGGGCTATGGTTTCATCAAACAGGAAGACGGCCAGGACCTCTTCGTCCACTTTTCTTCCATCAATATGCCCGGGTATAAGACCTTAATGGAGGGTGACAGGGTTAGCTTTGAGGTGGAGGAGACTGACAGAGGCCCCCAGGCAAAGAACGTCACCAAGCTGTAGCTTTTTAGCGTAGCGAATGGAGAGGCAACCCAGGGAGGGTTGCCTTTTTATTTATGCATGTGAGTAAGCCCCAGGTCGCCCCATTCATACATGCAAATGGTCACAAGAACGAGTGCTGCTGTCTCAGCCCTAAGTATCCTGCTCCCCAGGCTCACGGGAACAAAACCTGCCTCCGAAGCGTGAGTGACTTCGTTTTTAGAAAACCCCCCTTCAGGCCCTGTAATACCAATTACCCTTTTATGACGGGGTTGCTCCCGGAGTATGGCTCTGAGATCCATGGCTCTTTCCTGTTCCCACAAGATGATCTTCAGGGCGGTATCATCAGGGTCAATTTCCATGACTTCCTGGAATGCCGATAAGGGCATAATCTTGGGTGGGCGGTCTCTGTCTGACTGGGCAGTAGCATGGCGGGCAATCTCCTGCCAGTGCCTTAGCTTGTTTAGTTCTCTTTTAGGGTCAAGACGAACAACGCTTCGCTGTGCATAAAAGGGAAGGACGCATGAAACCCCTAATTCGGTAGCCTTTTGGACTACCAGGTCCATTGCTTTGGACTTCAGGACAGCCTGGCACAGGGTTATCTCGACCGGAGCAGGTTTAGGAGCCGGCAGAGGTTCAATGATTTGCACCATTACTTCCGATGGACTTGCGGCGACGACAGCCCCTTTATAACGGGAGCCTTTCATGTCGGCTATGATAAGTTGATCACCCATTTCCATTCGTAGAACTTTGCATATGTGTCTAGCTTCTGGTCCCCTAATATGTACAGTCCCACTTAATGGGTCAATGTTCTCAATGATAAACCGTCTCATTCTAAAATCTCTTCTGCCTGTGTTTCTTAAAAATAGCGGTTGCCCATTCCTTCATGGTATCAGTGCGGATACACTCAAGGCCCTCTTGCTCAAGATCAGCTACCACTTGCCCTGCTTGCTCCCTCAGTAGTCCCGAGACAATGAGGCTTCCCTCCGGGGCGGCGATCCATGAAAGCTCTTTTGTCAGAGTTCGAATGGTATCATAGATAAGATTGGCAGCCACTACGGAAAATCGCTCTTTTAGTTGGCATAACGGAGTTGCGGAAAAGACAATCTGATCCTCAACATTGTTCAATTGTGCGTTGCGTCTCGCCCATCGTAACGCCTCTGTATCTATATCGATTGCGACAACAGGCCGCGCGCCCAACAGAGCAGCATATATCGCCAGAATTCCGCTTCCCGTTCCAACATCCAGCATATTCCATGGATCTGGTTTTTCCACCTCCGCCAAAGCCATGAGGCACATCTTGGTCGTGGGGTGTTGCCCTGTTCCAAAGGCAGGACCCGGGTCCATGAGTATAAAAGTACCTGTTGATTGAGGCGGTGGTGTTTCCCATGCAGGAATAATTGTGAGGTGCTGCATGATTTTTTCTGGCTTAAAGAATTGTTTCCATTTTTCCGACCAGTTTTGGTTCTCAATGAGCCTTGCTCTCAGAAAGGGAGCCCGGGAGCCAGGAAAACTTATTGGAATTTGCTCTAGTCTCTCTTTTAAGAGTTTAATAAGAAGCCCTGTCGTTTCCGTGGCCTTCAGGTATGCTCTGAGCCGCCTGGGGTCTTGATCCTGGCTTACTATCCCATTGCAACCCAGATCAAACAGAATGCCAGATATTGCCTCATGGGTTTCTGGGTCAGCATCTATATCGATCTCCACCCATGAATGGTGGCTGTGATCTTGATTTTTCATTATAGGCATAAAGGTAACAAAAAAACCCGCCTGATAGGCGGGTGTTTTTGGTTCTAGCCGTACATTCATAAATCAGGCCTTAGTGAATTGATAACTCAACTGGCCGTTAGGGTGTTGAACCACCTCGGTTTTCATTTCCATTCCCAGGGCCAGTTCTTCCGCAGGGATATCCTTTGAAATTCTCCCGAATACCTTATACTCACCATAGTCCAGCAACGCTATGCAATAGGGCAAGTCAGATTCAAATCCAAGGGGGGCATATTGTAATTGGCTGTAAGTAACAAGCTTTCCCGTGCCTGAGACCTCGAACCACTCCATGTTGCTATCAAGACAGTGAAAGCAATCGGCTCTAGGGGGAAAATATTTCTTGCCACAGCTCTTACACTGGGTACCCATCACTTTGCCCTGTTCCAGATATCCCACAAAGTCGTTGACTTTGGTTATTGACGTAAAGCTTACTATTCCGAACTTTTTGAATCTATCATCCACTTCTCTTTTCTTTTTAGCCATTTTCCTACCTCCCCAGAATCGTGACGCAACCGTACAGCCCTACTCCTCCAATGTTGTGGACCAGACCTATTTCAGGGTCCTTTACTTGCATCTGGCCAGCTTCTCCCCTCAACTGCAGCACAATGGTCCTGATTTGCGATCCCCCTGTAGCGCCTACTGGGTGACCCTTCGATAGCAGACCACCATCCACATTGATAGGGATAGAACCCTCTTTATATGTCTCCTTTGAGCGGATCAATTCTTTACCCTGACCCGGTTCAGCAAACCCAAGGTTCTCATATGCCATCATTTCAGCGATGGTGAAGCAGTCGTGCACCTCGGCCACATCGATATCCCCGGGACCCACACCAGCCATTTCATACGCCTGCTTTGCAGCTTCCTGGGCCACTGTGAGGCCAGTGAAAAGATCACGACCTGCGAGGTTGACAGCCGTGGATGCTGCACCCAAGCCTAGGATCCAAACGGGTTTATCACTCATGTCCTTTGCCTTTTCTTCATTGGCTACGATTACACATGAACTCCCATCGGCATTGGCACAGCAATCTCCCACGCGCAGAGGACTGGCAACAGGCCCTGACATGGGGTTTTCTGGATCCGAAAACATTTCCAGATTTACGGGCTTGCGGTAAACAGCCTTGTCGTTTATCTGCCCGTATGTGGAGGACTTGACTCTTATAAGAGCAAGATCTTCCTCGGTTGTGCCATATTTTTCCATATGGGCCCGGGCGTACATGGCGTAATAGGCTGGCATCATAGTGCCAAAAGGGCTTTCCCACTGAATATCTGCACCCCTTCCCATCCTCTCCTGGGACTCGGCTGATGATATCTCTGACATCTTCTGAAATCCAATGACAGCCACCACATCATGCAGCCCTGATTTTACCAAGGAATATGCTACCCTCAAGCCCATACTGCTCGATGAGCAAAGGCTCTCCAGGTAACAAGTAGGTTGAGGGATTAGCCCCAAATACTCTGCGAACACCCCGGCTGGTGATCTTTGTTTGTCGTATTCGGGGGCAGAACATATGATGGATGCATCGATGTCCTTTACCGTAAGTCCGGCATCATTCATTGCTTCTCTGAATCCTTCAAATGCAAGTTCCCTGATGGAGCCAGGATATCCCCTCACAAAGCGGCTTTGCCCGACTCCAATGATTCCCACCTTTGCCATAGATGACCTCCTTCAATTTGCCTTGGCATTGCGCCATATGTCCAATATTTTACTTTAAATGCAGTGCGAGTATAGGTAAAGAAATAGGTTGGGTCAAGGAAAAGCTGATAGAGGAGGTAATGTCACCATGGGTGCCAGGTTTGTCTACATCACTGCGAGCAGCGAGGCAGAGGCAGCCAGCATTGGCAAAAGATTGGTGCAGGAGAGGCTGGCTGCGTGTGCAAATATAATCAGCAACATTCACTCCTTTTATTGGTGGAAAGGAGGGGTGCAGGACGATCAAGAGGCTATCGTTATTGTAAAGACACGAAAAGAATTGATGGAAAGACTTATTGAAACGGTCAGGTCTTTGCATAGCTATGAATGCCCCTGTGTAGTCAGCGTCCCGATAGTTGAAGGGAATCCCGATTTTTTGAAATGGATTTGGGATGAAACCCGGGGTGAGCAATAGGATGCTTGACTCTGCTAAGTCTTTTTTTCTAATGTAAGATTTCCTTTTTGAACCAAATTATTCGCCGGCCTTGGTGCTGTTTGTAAACACTGCATAATTTCGGCCTGCGGGTGCTCTGGGGTTGCAGGGATTAGGCACCAAATTTGCTGCAAAGGGAAGATGGCTACAGGCAATTTAGACTTCTCGGGGGAGATAGGAAATGATAGAGGTAAGGAACCTATCCAAATCCTTTGGCGAGGTAGTGGCGGTAGACAATATATCGTTTAACGTAGCTAGGGGAGAGGTGCTGGGTTTCCTAGGGCCTAATGCAGCGGGCAAATCTACTACCATGCGAATGATCACCGGTTTTTTGCCTCCTACCTCTGGCACTGCCATTATAGGCGGCCACGACATCCTTAAAGAGTCCTTAAAGGCCAGGAATCTTATGGGTTACCTGCCTGAAAATGCCCCTGTATATGGAGAAATGACGGTTAGCTCCTTCCTGGATTTCTGCGCTGAGATCCGAGGGTTTTCAGGTAGGAACAAGGTCCAAAGGAAAAATGAGGTTATTGAGAAGTGTTTTCTCAAAGAGGTCAAACACCAGCCGATTGACACCCTCTCAAAAGGCTATAAACAGAGAGTCTGTTTTGCCCAAAGCATTATTCATGACCCCCCATACTTAATAATGGATGAGCCGACCGACGGCCTGGATCCAAATCAGAAGCACGAAGTAAGGACCATGATAAAGGAAATGTCAAAGGAAAAAACTATAATCCTTTCCACACACATCCTCGAAGAAGTGGAGGCTGTGTGCACAAGGGCCATTATAATAGCGAAAGGAAAGATCGTGGCTGACGACACGCCGGATGGGTTAAAGGCCAGATCTCCGCTTCATGGAACCTACCGGGCAAGAGTTAGTCTTACCCCCCAATCGGGTGAAGATAGGCTGAATGCTCTCAAAGAAAGTGACGGTGTAAAAGACGTGGAAGTTTTGGCACGAAGAGAGACACAGTTAGACGTCAGAATTTATCCCGCAGGTCAATTATCGGCAAACGACATCCTCGGAATATTAACCAACGCACATATGGAGATAGAATCATTTTCAGTGGAGGAGGGAAGGCTGGACAAGGTATTCCGTATGATAACCACTTGAGGTCTTTTGCAGGAGTTGTATCATGAACAGAGCCTGGAGAAACATCAAAGCGATTATCGCAAAAGAGCTGAAAGGTTATTTTGGCTCACCAGTTGCATATGTGTTTACTATTATTTTCTTGCTGCTCTCAGGGTTCCTGACTTTTTCGGTGAGCCATTTCTATGAGGCAGGTCAGGCGGACCTCAGGGCCTTTTTCATATGGTTACCCTGGATATTTCTTTTTCTGGTACCTGCTGTGGCTATGCGTCTGTGGGCCGAGGAAAGGCGAAGTGGCACTCTTGAGCTCATCTTGACATTACCCATTCGGCTGCCTGAGATCATACTGGGAAAATTCTTGGCAGCGTGGCTGTTCATCTCCATGGGGATTGCACTTACATTTCCCCTGGTAATTACTGTTGCCTACCTGGGTAATCCAGACATGGGCGCGATTATTGCCGCCTATTTTGGGGCCTTTCTTATGGCCGGCGCCTATCTCAGCATAGGAGCGCTGACATCTTCCCTGACGCGCAACCAGGTGATAAGTTTTATTGTGTCTGTGGTAATCTGTCTTTTTTTTGTGTTAGCAGGATGGGCCCCTGTCACCGGTGCACTGAGGGGGTGGGCTCCTCTATGGCTTGTAAATATAATCTCAGGGTTCAGCTTTATGACCCATTTCGTCACTTTGGCACGAGGGGTCATTGATCTGCGGGACGTGGTTTACTTTTTTTCTGTAATGGGATTCATGCTCTTTGCCAATGCCGTAGTGCTACAAAACCGCAGAGCAGTTTAGAGGAGGGATGGACTCATGGGAAAGGGCTCCAGGAAAGAAGTGAGCAAGAAACTGTCTTCTATTGTGGGACTTTGTGTTGTCTTCATTATAGTGATACTGATAAATGTACTTTTATCATTTGCCAATGTGAGATGGGATGCCACCGAAAACAACATTTACTCCTTGTCGGAGGGGACCCGCAAGATTCTGGATCACATCTCTGTTCCCGTTACCATCAAGTTTTTCTATAGCAAAACCAACAAGAACCTACCTAATGAATTGAAACTGTATGCAACGAGGGTCAGGGAATTTCTCGCTGAATATGAACGAGCATCAAGGGGGAGAGTCAGGGTCCAGGAAATTGACCCAAGGCCAGATACAGATGAAGAGGATTGGGCCCAGAGGTATGGGTTAAGATCAATCCAGTTAGGGACGGGCGAAAAGATTTATTGTGGCCTGGTATTCAGTGGGGCAGATCAAGAGGCAGTTATTCCGTTTGTTGACCCTGCCAGGGAAGAACTTCTGGAATACGATATCACAAGGAATATTTACAGGGTTCAGAGCCCAAAGAAAAAGACCATAGGAATAATCTCCACCCTTCCGGTATTCGGGGGAGCCCCTGGTCCTGGCCTTCAGATGAACTCAAGGCCATGGTTGTTCATCACTGAACTCAAGAAGACCTATAATGTGAAAGAGATAGGTAATTCTGCCAGGCAGATTGGCGATGATGTAGACCTGTTGATGATCATTCACCCGAAGAATATCAGCCCGGCTCTGGAGTATGCTATTGATCAGTTTGTCCTGTCTGGAAGGAATGCTATAGTCTTCATTGATCCTTTTTGTATTTCGGACCGGTCCCAGGATCGAAGAAACCTGTTTCAGCCTTCCAGTTCAAGCCTCAAGAAACTTCTAGAGGCGTGGGGAGTCAGGATGGATTCTTCAAAGGTGGTGGCTGATCTGGATCAGGCTACGGCCTTGAGGACCCCTAGAGGCCAGATAGTGAGAAATCCTATGTGGATCAGTGCACGACAGGAGGCATTTGCTCGCGACGATGTGGTAACTGCAAAGCTTGAACGAGTCCTGTTCCCCGTAGCAGGAGCCATAAAAAAGGCTCCCGGGAGCCAGTACCGGTTTGAAACCCTTGTTGGCTCAAGCAAGGATTCCGCCCTGTTCGATGCATTCAAGGTCAACTTCGGGGTTGAGGCTATCAGAAAAGAATTCAAGGCAGCCCCTGAACCCTTTACTCTCGTGGCAAAGATAACGGGAAAATTCAAAACAGCATTTCCTGCTGGTCCCCCAGAGGCCAAGGATTCCGGGAAAAAGGGTGGGGAGCACATTAAGAAGGATAACCAAATAAAAAAAGCACAAAAGGACTGCAATGTCGTCATCGTGGCAGATGCCGACATGCTGGCAGACCGCTTTTATGTGCAGAAACAGAACGTACTTGGGCTTGTGTTTACTCGGATGTTTAACGACAACCTGAACCTTGTTGCCAATGCATGTGAAATACTTACAGGCAGTGACGCGCTGATTGGGATTCGCTCCAGGAGCAAGTACGAGAGACCGTTTACGAGGGTGCTGGAACTCCAGCGTCAGGCTCAGGCCCGGTGGCTGGCAAAGGAACAAGAACTGGCGCGCCAGGCAGATGAAACAAATAAGAAACTGAGGGAATTGGAGCAGCAAAAAGATCCCTCCCAAAAGGTTTTGCTCAGCCCGCAGCAAGAAAAGGAGATAGCCAAGTTTCGAGAAAAACGCAGAAGGATTAATAAGGAACTTCGGCAGGTACGAAAGAACCTCAGGGCGGATATCGAGGCCCTTGGTTTTAGATTGAAGGTCATAAATATATTTGCCATGCCGTTGTGTGTATCGATAGCAGGGCTTATTTTCGCCTTTTACCGCAAAAGGAGGATGAGGCGCAAATGAGAAGCAGAACCCTTTTCCTGTTGATACTTATCCTGGCGGGCCTGGCAGTAGCCGTCACTGTGCTCGTGTATCGCGAGGCTCGGCAGGGGGCAGGGGTAACACTCGGGCAGCCTTTGCTAAGGGATCTGGCTGTAAACAAGATATCCCTGGTTTCCATTCGAGGCCCCCGTGGCAGGGCAGTGGATCTGAAAAAAGGAGAGAAATATTGGGAAGTAGTCCAGAGGTATGGCTACCCTGCTGATTTCAGCAAGATAACATCCTTGGTTAGGAAAATCAGTGAGATGAAGGTGGGAAATTCCTTTGATGCCACACCGGAGGTATCATCCCGCCTAGGGCTCGTATCTCCAACAGATTTAAATTCCAAGGCTGAGGATCAAGGCATTCTCATAACGCTGAAAGACACAGAAAACAATGAATTGGCAGGCATAATTATTGGCAAAACACACGGCCACGGTGGAGGGACTGCCGCAATGGGGGGCCAATATGTCAGGCTGGCTAAGGGCGACACAGTATACCTGGTGGATAAAAACTTCGGCTATATAGAAAAAGATCCAAAGGGGTGGCTTGATAAAGAACTGATAAAGATTCAGCCCGACGAGATTAAAAAGATCTATGCTGTGAACAGCAGCGGCAGGCTGATCTATTCATTTGAACGCAAGGACAAAGGCAAAAAGCTGCTACCAGTGGGGCCACTAAAGGACAAAAAGTTAAACAACTCGGAAGTCCGCAGACTCGAGAGGGGAATCTCTTTCCTGAGCCTTTTGGACGTGGCCAATCCCAAAATAAAGCCCACAAGCCTTGGGGTGTACGATACCCCCTATGTTGTATATGAGCTTTTCAACGGGATACGCTACAGGATCTTTCCGGGAAAATCGAGAAGAAATGGTGAAGATGAATACCATATTAAGATAAACGTGGACTACCACCGGCCCTCGCCAGCTAAGCACGCGGATTTGAGCAACGATAAAGAAAAAGTCCATAAGGAGCAAAACAAGCCTGTGCCCGCCGAGATGAAATTGAAGGCCCAGCAACTGGCCCAACGCCTCAGCCCGTGGGTATTCGTTGTATCAAGGTGGAATGCCGGGGCATTCATTACAGACCCAGAGAAACTTATCGAGGAGAAAAGTGAGAAAAACTCTAGCCCCAAGGGCGCTGGAGGAAATAAGAAAAAAAGCTGAGAGGTTCCGAGGGCTCCTCAAAGAGCTAGGTTCTGTTGTTATTGCCTTTTCAGGGGGGGTGGATAGCACCTTTCTGCTGGCTGTAGCCACGGAGGTATTGGGTAGGGAGAATGTACTGGCTGTCACTGCCCGTTCTCCCACTTATCCTTCCAGAGAGGAGGAAAGGGCCAAAGAGTTTGCTCACGCCCGCAATATCCGACACCTTGTGATCGAATCCATTGAGATGGAGGATGCGCGATTTCTTTCAAATCCGCCCGAGCGATGTTATTACTGCAAAAAGCGCTTGATGGGTCAGCTTTTTGAGATCGCCGCACACCGTGGCATTGCTCACGTTGCCCACGGAGCGAACAGAGATGATTTAGCTGATTACAGGCCTGGGTTGCATGCTGCAAAGGAGTTGGGGGCCGTGGCGCCACTTATACAGGCTGGCCTTGGCAAAGATGAAATAAGGTATTTGTCCAGGGAATTGGGGCTGCCCACATGGGATCAGCCTTCTAAGAGCTGCTTGGCTGCAAGAATCCCCTATGGTGAGACGATAACCGCAGAAAAACTTGAGATGGTGGAGAAGGCTGAGGATGTTCTGGAAAAAATGGGGTTCAAGCAGATACGCGTCAGGCACCATGGAGCGCTTGCAAAGATAGAAGTGGGGCCCGAACAGATCGAAAGACTTATGGAAAAAACTCTAAGGGCAAAGGTTGTGGAGGCCTTTAGGGAGATAGGATTTAATTATATCTCGCTGGATCTTGAAGGCTATGTAACCGGAAAGATGAATAGAGATGTAATTTCCTAAGGCCTGCTCCGGCCATGGTACAGGAAAAAAAGAGGCGCCTAAGAATGAACTCAGGCGCCCTTTTTCCGGTTCAGCCCGATTAAATAACGGTTACGTTAACTGCTGCGGGTCCTTTCGTACCCTGCTCAATGTCAAAGGTGACATGGTCACCTTCTCGCAGAGTCTTGAAACCGCTACCGTTGATCCCAGTATGATGTACAAACACATCAGGGCCATCTTCCTGTTCGATGAAGCCATAACCTTTTTGGTCACTAAACCACTTCACGATTCCATTTGCCATAATGACACCCCCTTTCTTTCTTTGATTTTCCTGGTTCCAAACTTCAGGGGCCACTCTGACAAATGGATCCTTCCTGAGTACGAAACCACTCCCCGTCCGGGACTCCTCCCTTGACGGACTTTTTAACCATAAACCCTTTTTTCAAAAAAGCAAGCTTTTTCCTCAAGCAGATAGAAATTTTCTGAATTGTTCTCACCTGGATCTGTAGATGCGTGAGATTGACTCCTCCCAGAACCCACCTCGAGTTTCAACCCCTTCTGCCAATTCCCTATATGGTTTGGTCAGCGCGGGATTAGCTCTCCATAAAGGATAAGGAAGGCCGCCAAAGACTCTTATGAGTAGTGTAGCTTCTATTAAGAGAAAAATGATAGCAGCCACAAGACCTCCTACCTGAAATGGTGTCTTGAAATAGCCAAGGGCGGCTATGAGCGCTGTGGCCGTTGCAGGGGGATGAACACACTTGACAGTGATCATTAGCAGTCCCACCAAACTTGTAGAAAGGGCAATTATCAGAATACGATGCCAGTTCATTAGCGCTGGATCTAATAGGGAAGACTCGTGCCATAGGGCCACCACTGCCTTAAGACAAAGCAATCCGCACCCAAGGGCCATTACGTGAGAAAGAAAGACGTTGCGCGGGCTGGCTGAAGGAGATAGAGGCGTATAAAAGAGAATAAAGGCCGATGGAGCCAATGGAGGGAAGAGCAGAGGGAGTTTTGTCATATAAGCAGCAATTGTTATAATTCCCAGTGCTATGGTGCCGGAACTGAGGGCGAAAAGTACCACGAGGAGCTTCGGATGACTCTGATTGTGGAAGAGATAGCCCAACTGGAGCCTTGAAAACAATGCCACAATGCGGAATAAAACAGTTTCCTGAGGACTCTTTGCTCTCGATTTTAAAGCCATACGCACACCTATGGATCCTGTTTTTTGAGAGTTTCTTGGAGCTGGGAGAGCAGAGGCTCGGCTTTATCCCGGGTCAATTCAAATAATTCCACGATTTCGCTGACAGCTTCCGCAACCTCATGCAGGCAATGGGAAAGCATTTCATGACTTATTTGCAGGACCTTGTTGGCTTCAGTGATCATTTCCTGGCAGCGACTCTCATCAGGTTTGATAATGCTGGGCAGAAGGGCTGCCACACGCGATGCTCCTGCTAAAGTCCCTGCCAATTCCAACTCTTCGATTTTTTCCCAGGAAAGATTATGCGCGCCAATGTAGCATACCGTTTCCTCCGGTAATTCCCACGAATGTGCTATCCATGCGCCAGCCTGTGCATGATCCCATCCAAAGTGGGCCCTTTCTATGTCCGAGAGGTGCAACCGCGAATCATGCCATTCTTCTATTACGGGCTGGTAGTATTCTTCCCATGCTGTAAGAAGAACAGGCAGTGCAACATCATTTAGTAGGGTGGCGGTAAATATATCTTCAAGATTTCCCAGGTGGCGGGCCTTTGCCATGGAACGAGCAAACATTGCCTTGAGAAGGGAGTCTATCCAAAATGCCTCGTGGTCGAAGAGAGGGCTCTTGGGGGTAGGTATGCCTTCCATGGTGGCATAGGCAAGTACTATCGACTTTACCTGCCTGAATCCTAGGAGGGTAACTGCATGGCGGACATTGCTGGCCGGTCTTTTGAGCGCAAACAAGGGCGAGTTAACGGTCTTAATAAGCTTGGCAGAGATGCCAGCCTCTGGGGAGATCAATGTGACGAGTTTATCGATGTCTGCATCGGGGTTGCCCAGTTCAGCAATGAGGCGTGTTACTGCGCTTGGGAGAGGAGGGATTTCTACCTCGCGGAACATGGATGCAAAATTCCCTCTGGCAACAGCGGAATGGCGTTTTATCTTTGAGAGAATGCCCACTTTTTCCTTACTTCTCGAACCTATTTTGTTATCCATCCCTATTATCGGAAAGAAACTGGCTTGACATGAGGGCCCAGGTATTGTTTTTTGGCTATCATGCGCTTTGTAGCAGACCTCCATATTCATTCCAGGTTCTCCAGGGCTACCTCGCGTGACCTTGACCCGGAGCATCTGTGGTTGTGGGCGCAAAAGAAGGGAATCACAGTAATCGGAACTGGTGATTTTACCCATCCGGGGTGGCTGGGAGAACTGAAGAGTAAACTTGTCCCGGCTGAAGATGGCCTTTACAGGCTCAACTCAGAGCTAGTGGACCTTATCGCAGTCAAAGTGCCAAGAGCCTGCCGGAATGACCCGCGGTTTCTGCTTACCGGTGAAATAAGCTGCATCTACAAGAAGGATGGCAGGACCCGCAAGCTGCATCATTTGATCTTGATGCCGGATTTTCAGAGCGTGGAAAGACTGACCAAAAAGTTGTCAAATATCGGGAACATAACATCAGATGGGAGGCCCATACTTGGTCTTGATTCAAGAGATCTATTGGAGTTAGTGCTGGAGGCGGATGAAAGAGCATTCTTTATTCCTGCCCATATCTGGACGCCCTGGTTTTCGCTCTTTGGCTCAAAGTCTGGGTTCGATCATATTGAAGAGTGCTTCGGTGATCTTTCCCCTTACATCCACGCCGTGGAAACGGGGCTTTCCTCGGACCCACCGATGAACCGTATGCTTGCGGCTCTGGACTCCTACACGCTTGTGTCCAATTCTGATGCCCACTCTGCTTCCAAGCTTGGCAGGGAGGCCAATCTGTTCGATACGGCTCTCGACTACCCTTCCATGGTAAAGGCCATGAGCAGTGGAGAGGGCTTTGTTGGTACAATAGAATTTTTTCCGGAAGAGGGTAAATATCACCTGGACGGCCACAGGAAATGCGGAATAAGGATGGATCCATTAGAGACCATGAAACATGGGGGAGTGTGCCCCAAATGTGAGAAACCCGTAACTGTTGGCGTACTATACCGGGTCTTGCAGCTCGCAGACCGTTCTGAGCCGGTACTGACCAAGGAATTTTTGAGCCTTATACCGCTATCTGAGATACTTTCCGAGATCCTGGGTGCCGGGCCTGCCACCAAGCGTGTGTGTACAAGATACGAAGAGCTCTTGAATAATCTAGGCCCAGAACTTTACATCCTCATGGAGGTCTCACTGAATAGCATTGAAAAACATGGCGGCCTGCTGCTCAAGGAAGCCATTAAGAGGATGAGAGAGGGTAGGGTAATCAAGGAGGCAGGGTTTGACGGGGAGTACGGGAAGATCAAGTTGTTTGAACAAGGCGAACTATCCGCTCTCCAAGGGCAGTCCACTTTGTTTGAAAAAGAAAAGAAACTATCTGAGAGGACCTCGGCATGTAAATCTGCACCCGGCAGTGTTCATTCCTTAAAGAGGCCAAGTACAAAGGGATCTCAACCAGAGCAAACTTCGGAGGATCCAATCCTTGATCCCCTGAACGATGACCAGCGCAGGGCTGTGGCATTTGGTGGCGGTTATCTGCTTGTAAAGGCAGGGCCAGGCACGGGAAAGACCATGACCCTCACCCATCGAATTGCTTATCTGCTGAGGCAAGGTCTTGCCAGAGCGGAAGAGATACTTGGGCTCACCTTCACCCGCAAGGCAGCAGAGGAAATGATCAGCAGGGTGAAAAGTCTTGTGGCTGAGGGACTTTCCTCTTCGTTGAAGATAACTACATTTCACGGCTTTTGCCTGGATCTGCTCAAGGCGGAGATCGATCATACCCCTCTACCTCGACCTTTTACCCTGTGTGGTGAGTCGGACAGTCTGCGTCTGGCAATACGGATTCTGGAGTCTTTTCCAGGCAGGAGACCTGGAATCGGCAGATTCCGGCGGGCCCTTTATCAGTACAAGCTGTCAAATGTTGTTGGCGCCCAAGGTCAGGTATTTGAAGGTATCAGAGGGGAACTGCTGAGTCGATATCAGGAGTACCTGCGCCACCTGGGTATGGTAGATTTGGATGATCTCGAAATCGAGACATTGAGGTTATTATCAGAGGTGCCCCAGATTCGGGCCCACTACTCAAAGAAGTATCCATGGATCTTTGTTGATGAATATCAGGATACTAATTACGCTCAGGCCAGGATAGTAAAGCTTCTAGTTGGAGGGGGGCGAGGGAACCTCTTTGCAATAGGGGATCCGGATCAGGCCATTTACGGCTTTAGGGGTGCGGATGTGACAAATTTTAGAAGGTTCGTGGAAGACTTTCCCGGCGCCACTGTCATAACCTTAACCCGTAATTACAGGTCCACACAGCGCATACTGGATGGGGCGGCTTCGGTCATGGGGCAGGAGGAGCCTCTCAAGTCGTGCATCAGTGCTGGCCAGAATATTCTAGTGGCTACATGCCAGACGGGAGCCGAAGAAGCGGAGATGGTGGTGGAGACCATTGAGAGGCTGATGGGAGGAGTGTCATATTTTTCGCTAGACAGTGGGAGGGTGGAATCGTTCACAGGAGACGGGTCTCTGGGTTTTGGAGATTTTGCAATTCTATACAGGTTGAAGGCTCAGGCCGAGGAACTGAAGAAGGCCCTAGCCAGACGTGGGATTCCGTATTTAGCCTCGGGAGATGCAGCCCTGGTTGAGTATTTTCCTGTGAGCCTCGTATGGCGGTTCCTGCAGATAATGGTTTGGCCTAAAAACAACTTATATCAGAACGCCTATGAGCAATTAAAAGTGGAAAATGGTGTTAAGCTCTGTCCGGCGCATGAGCACCTGCTGGCAGAGGCTTCGGACCAGGATATTGAAGCGTTGATCCAGACCGTGATTGAGCGACACAGTTGGAAAGATCTTCCCGACGACGGAAAAGAGGCTCTGGAGCGGTTCATTAGAATTGCCCGGCATTTTGAGGGGAGCCTGGAACAATTCCTTGAATACGTGGCCCTTGAGAGGGGAATCGATCACGGCTTGCTTGGGGGAGATCGGGTTGTGCTTATGACCCTCCACGGGGCCAAGGGGCTGCAATGGCCTGTTGTGTTTATGGTTGGGTGTGAGCAAGGATTGATACCATGTACCCTGTTCAGTGAAGCCGTTACGGAGGAGGAGAGGAGGCTCTTCTACGTTGGCATGACGCGAGCTAAGTACCAACTCATACTTTCATGTGCCGCAAGAAGAAATTTGATGGGTAGATCACTTAAGTGCGAGCCTTCACCATTTCTTGAGGCTATTCCTCGGACCCTGGTCTCAGAGTTGCAACGCTCAGGGTGGAAACCGAGGGCTGAGGGCCATGAACAACTTAAGCTATTTTAGTGCTTGAAGGCCCTTTGCCCGGTGAATACCATCGTAACTTTAGGCTCTGCCTCGTTGCAGGCCTCAATGACCTCAAAGTCCCGCAAGGACCCTCCCGGTTGAACAATGGCTGTAATACCCTGACGAATTGCCACATCAACTCCATCGCGAAAAGGAAAAAACGCATCAGAAATCATGCACGCACCAATGAGCCCGCCTTTGTTCTTTTTGGCCTCTCCATCTATTTCTTCCAACAGAGCCCGGTCTTTTTGACCCTTTTGCACCTGAAGCTCAAGGTCCTTGTACGAAATTCGGTATTTGCGAAAACACAGGGCGTCGGCATACTTGGTGTATGCCTTGAAGATAGCAATTTCAGCCACTCCCACTCTGTCTTGTTCTCCGGTGCCTATTCCAACCGTAACCCCATCTTTCACGTATATGACTGAGTTCGACGTTATACCCTGCTCCACCTGCCAGCCGAAGAGCATGTCTGCCAGTTCCTTTTGGGTAGGCTTCCTCTCAATAACATATGTCTTGCCCTTGTACTCGGCCTTAGCAAGAATGAAGTCATCTGCCGTGCGGATTCGATTGAGCGGGGATTGCTGTACAATAATACCGCCATCTATTAAGGACTTGAAATCCACGAAGCGCAAAGTGGCATACTCTGAAAGCCTATCCATTCTGGGAACCCTGATTATTCTCAGATTGGTTCTCTTTGCCAAGATATCTACTGTGCCTTCTTCGTATTCGGGCGCAGCCACGACCTCCAGGTAATTCTGGGAAATGAGCTCTGCGGTGTCCCTATCCATGGACTTATTAAAAAGGGCACAACCGCCGAAAGCGGCGATGCGGTCGGCCATATTGGCCCTGTCATATGCCTCAGCCAATGTGGCTCCGTATGCCACCCCGCAAGGGTTGTTGTGTTTGACAATAACAACGGCGGGTCTGGGCTCCAGGTACTTCATGATGTTGAGGGCATTGTCCACATCCGTTAGATTGATCTTGCCCGGGTGTTTTCCACTCTGAATCATGTCTTCTTCGCTAAGGGAGGAGACCAATCCCATGCCAGGATAGATAAACTGGCATCCTCCAAGAACCAGATTCCCGTTTACCAATTCATAAAGGGCAGCTTCCTGTCCTGGATTTTCGCCATAACGAAGTCCCTTCTCGATTAATTCACCGGTTTTTTCATCCCTGATCTTCCACGATCGCTTTCTGTAGACAAGCACTTGATCACCAAAGGATATTTTCATTTCAGGGGGGAAGTGGTCGTCCATTAAAGTGCGATACATCTGTTTGAGATCATCGCCCATGATTTCCTCCAAGTCTAGTCAGTATTCCACCTTATACCCTGGACCTATTTTTATGCTTTTCAATGTAAGCATAGGCATTGTGATTGTGGATGGACTCAAAGTTCTCTGATTCCACTGCGAACCAGGTAATATTAGGGTCATGATTTAACTTCAGCGCAATTTCCCTTACTATGTCTTCCACGAACCTTGGATTCTCGTATGCCTTTTCGGTGACATATTTCTCGTCTTCGCGCTTTAACACTGAATAAACATCACAGGAGGCAGAGTCCTCCACCAGTTTGATGAGATCCTCCAACCAGACAAATTTCTTGAACCGCACCTGCAGCCTTACCTCACCCCTTTGGTTGTGGGCACCATAATCACTTATCTCCTTTGAACATGGACAAAGTGTGCAGATAGGTACGTGTATCATGGCGATCAGGTCGCTGCCCTTACTGTTGAGGGAACCCTTGAAGCTGCATCTGTATTCCATGAGGCCTTCAGTGCCTGTGATGGGAGCAGGTTTGTTAATAAAGTAAGGAAAGGTTATCTCCATGTGGGCGCTTTCCGCATTTAGGCGCTTTTTCATCTCTTCCAGGATATCAGAAAAATTTTGAATGGAAATCCTGCGGTTGTATTCGTTCAGGATTTCAACAAATCTGCTCATGTGGGTGCCCTTATATGTCTTGGGCAAATTCACATACATATTGATTTCAGCCACTGTCTGCTGCTCGCCCATATCCTTGTCACGCACCGTAATGGGGTAACGGATGCCCTTGACGCCCACCTGATCGATGTCTATGTTTCTATCATCCCTATGATTTTGAATGTCCTCCATAGGTTCCTCGCTTGTGAAAAAATGTATTTTCCAAGTAGCGGATTTGACGTGGAAAGTCAATACAATACCTGTCTCTCACGTCTGTTAGGCTTATCTGTCAAGATCCTAAGGGGTTGGAAGGGTTTTGGGATTATTTTCCTATTTCCTATTTTTTCTGTTACCATAACATATCAAGCTCTTGGCAAGGAAGGGGAAAAGGCCGTGACAGAACAACATCTTCACACACCCAACAGGCTAATTTCCGAGAAAAGCCCGTATTTGTTGCAACATGCCTATAACCCTGTGGACTGGTATCCGTGGGGAGAGGAGGCATTTGAGCGGGCCCGGCGAGAAGACAGGCCTATTTTTCTTTCCATAGGATATTCCACCTGCCATTGGTGCCATGTGATGGAAAGAGAATCCTTCGAGGATGAAGGGGTCGCCTCCCTTCTCAACCGGGCCTTTGTGTGTATAAAGGTGGACAGGGAAGAGAGGCCTGATATTGACCAAATTTATATGACCATCTGTCAGATAATGACAGGTAGTGGAGGGTGGCCGCTCACCATTATAATGACACCCGATAAACGGCCTTTTTTTGCTGCCACCTATTTGCCAAGAACTTCCAGGTTCGGGCGCATAGGATTGATGGAATTAATTCCCCGTATAGAAGAGCTCTGGAAACACAAACGAAGCGAAGTGCTTGGTTCTACAGACAAGATTATCAGGGCGCTGGGCACTGTGGAAAAGGCGCCTGCTCCAAGCTCCCTTACCGTAAAAACCCTTGGAGCTGCCTTTGAGGCCCTGAAGCAAAGGTACGACGAAGAGTACGGAGGCTTTGGTACCTCGCCCAAGTTTCCAAGCCCACATCAACTGTTTTTTCTTCTCAGGTACTGGCACAGAACGGGCGCGACAAAGGCCCTTGAGATGGTGGAGAAAACCCTGTTGCACATGACAATGGGGGGGATCCATGACCATATTGGGTATGGATTCCACCGTTACAGTACAGACCGCCAATGGTTGCTTCCCCATTTTGAGAAAATGCTCTATGACCAGGCCTTGATGACCATGGCTTATCTGGAGGCCTTCCAGGCTACAGCTAAAAAGGATTATGCCACGACAGCCCGCCAGGTTTTTGAATATGTCATTAGAGACATGACATCTCCCCTAGGTGGGTTCTATTGCGCTGAAGACGCTGATAGTGAAGGGGCGGAAGGGAAATTTTATGTATGGCGAAGGGATGAGATTCTAAAGGTTCTGGGGGGAGACCTCGGAGGGCTGTTTTGCAAGATTTATAATATAAAAGAAGAAGGAAATTACAAAGAGGAGTCTACAGGCAGTCCGAATGGGACAAACATATTATATTTATCCAAGCCCCTGGACCTTCTTGCTGCAGAAATGGGTATGGCCCACAGCACCTTGGCTACTCGATTGAGGGAGGCCAGGGAGATCCTTTTCAGCGAAAGGGAGAAGAGGGTAAGGCCGGAGAGAGATGATAAGATCCTCACTGATTGGAACGGATTGATGATCGCTGCCTTTGCGATGGGAGCCAGGACTCTCAATGACCCCGAATACTTAGATGCCGGGCGGAGGGCCGCTGATTTTGTGCTCAGGTATCTGCGGGCCAGGCAGGGGCGGCTTCTTCATAGGTATAGGGACGGAGAGGCAGCCATTGATGCCCATTTGGATGATTATGCGTTTTTTATATGGGGGCTAATCGAACTATATGAGGCCAGTTTTGATCCTTTGTACCTTAAGGAGGCAGTGGATCTGACAAATATTATGCTCCGCCACTACTGGGATCCGATTAAAGGGGGGCTGTTTTTTACACCAGATGATGGGGAAGATCTGATCATAAGGAAAAAGGAGCTTTACGATGGCGCTATGCCCTCAGGGAACTCAGTTGCTCTCATGGATCTATTAAGACTTGCACATCTCACAGGAAAGGCAGATCTGGAACAAAAGGCCTCTGAGCTTGTGAAGGCCTTTTCCGGCCAGGTGGCACAAGCTCCTCTTGCCTACACCCAATTTCTCTGTGGCCTGGATTTTGCCCTGGGGCCTACAAGGGAGGTGTTGCTCATAGGCCAGGAGGGAGCCGATGATACAAAACGAATGATCCACACAGCCTTTTCAGGGTTCCATCCCACAGTGGTAGTCCTCTTTAAGCCCAGTGGCAGAGGCAAGGCGGGTATCGACTCTCTTGCCCCCTTCGCAGCAAGTAATCAGGCTGTGCAGGGCAGGGCAACGGCCTATCTTTGTGAAGGGTTTGCGTGCCACAGACCCACTACAGATCCTGATGAGCTCGCAAGGCTTCTAGCTGGATCTGAGAAATAGGTGTGTGAAATGAGGGAATAATGTTTGGCTTGCAAGTTTACTGATCAGGTTTTCGAGAGACTAGACCTTAACCTTATATGGAGATAAATATATGAAATATATGACCAATGTGACAAGAGTAAGAAGGCTCTCGGCCATGAGAAGGGTAACTGGTGGGGTTGTCATGTTTTCCACTTTGGTGGCCCTTTTATTAATGCCAGCCGTAACAATGGCAGAGCGCCCCTTTCCTAAGCCCATGGGGCTTGTCAATGATTTCGCAAATGTTATCCCTCCCTCATACGAGGCGAAGATAAAGGCGATAACATATGAGTTGCTCCAAAAGACAGGAGTTCCGGTCGTGGTGGTAACCATGCCTGATATTGGAGGGGCGGAGTACAATGATTATGTCAACCGACTTTACAGTGCGTGGGGCATTGGAAAGAAGGGGGTGGATAAAGGCGTACTGATATTCGTTACCATCAAAGAGAGAAAGATGCGGATAGAGACAGGCTATGGTGTGGAGGGTATTCTCCCTGACGGCTTGGTAGGAGAAATAAGGGACAAATACATGTTACCTTTTTTCAAGAAAAATGAGTTTGGCCCTGGAATGTTAAATGGGACGGTAGCTATTGCAAGCATCATAGCGAAGAGTGAAGGGGTGACGTTGAGCGGTAAACCTGCTATGCAGAGGCCACCAAGACGTTCCTCTCGGGGTATATCCATAGTCCCGATAATTGTAATTTTTCTCATCATGATGTTTGTGTCGCGAAGAAGAGGGGGCTCATGGATCTTCTTTTTGCCCTTCTTTTTTGGAGGTGGAGGGTTCGGGGGCCGTTACAGCAGTGGTGGAGGATTCGGTAGCTTCGGAGGTGGGTTTGGCGGGTTCGGTGGCGGCATGAGCGGGGGTGGAGGAGCGGGAGGAAGTTTTTAAAGGAAAGGAGTTCAATATGGCAAGGGTAGCGGAGGAGCCGAAACAGATTTTTCCCGACATGGTCTCTGATTGCAAGGAGGTCTTTGGGAATGATTTAGTCAGTATCATACTATATGGGAGTGCTGCAGAAGGCTATTACAAGCCAGGGAAATCGGATATCAATTTCCTGATAGTACTCACCGAGGCAGGCATCGATAATCTGGATCGAGCCTTTGGGAAGATAGGAAAGTGGAAAAAGAAGAAGATTGCAACGCCTCTATTCCTCACGGAGGAGTACATCAGGGGTTCCGTGGACGTCTATCCCATAGAATACCTTAATTTCCAGCGCCATAACGAAATTGTATATGGCAAGAATGTACTTGAAGACCTTGTGGTGGACCGCAAGATGTTGAGGCTCCAGTGTGAGAGGGAGATTAAAGGAAAATTGCTCCTGCTCAGGCGTGTATTCTTGGAGACAGAGGGCAAGAGCAGGGCATTAAAAGAGGTCATTGCAATTTCACTTCCCACCTTCATGGCGATTTTTGAGGCACTGAGATTTCTAAGAGGCCACGAAGAGCGTGCCGATCGAAGGCAGAAGATCAAGGAGATATGCGAGGATTTTGGGTTAGACAAAGATCTATTCGATACCTTATTGAGTCTAAAAGAAGATAAACTGCGGCTTAAAGATGATGAGCTAAAGGAGTTATTCAAGGGATATCTGAAACAGGTAAGGGATCTGGCCATAAAAGTGGACAGGATGGAGGTTTAACATGGGAAGAGGACAGAAGACTCTGCTTACAGTAGTGGTTGTCGTTGTTGTGCTCATATTGATTCCGTTTATGTACGTAAAAAGCACTTACAACAGCCTTGTAAAGATGGACGAGCAGGTTAAGGCAGCGTGGGCCCAGGTGGAGAACCAGCTTCAGCGGCGCTACGACCTTATCCCCAATTATGTTGAGACGGTCAAGGGATATGCAAAGCATGAAAAAGAGGTCTTCATAAAGGTAACAGAGGCTCGATCCAAGGTGGCAGGAGCCACGAGCATTCCTGAAAAAATCAAAGCCAATAATGAGTTGTCTGCTGCTCTTTCTCGTTTGTTAGTAGTTGTGGAAAGATATCCGGAACTGAAGGCAAATGAGAACTTTATTCGCCTGCAGGACGAGCTTGCGGGCACAGAGAATAGGATAGCAGTAGAGCGAAGAAGGTTCAATGAAGCGGTGCGAGCTTACAATACTAAGCTACGTTCCTTCCCCACGAATATCATAGCATCCATGTTTGGCTTCAAGCAGGCTACGTTCTTCCAGGTACCAAAAGAGAAACAGGAGGCCCCCAAGGTCAAATTTGATTGAGGGAGCCAGAGATAATGCTCGATCATTCTTAGTACAGTTCAAAATGCATCGAGACGAATGAAAGGCCCAGTCGAGATACCCATAGATGGCACGTTGGACCTTCACACCTTCCATCCCAGAGAAGTGCCCTCCCTGGTCAAAGAATATGTGAAACTGTGCAGGGAAAAGGGAATCTATGAAATCAGGCTAATTCACGGGAAGGGCAAGGGCATACTCCGCAGGACCGTACACCGCATTTTGGACAATCATTCTCTGGTAGCGGGATACCATGATGCCCGTGACGGGTCAGGGTGGGGTGCCACGATTGCTTACCTACACAAGCCTTAGTAAAATATTGCCAACAAAACTCACCCAACCCTCTTCCTTAAACCTCCGGGAAAATTCTTGGGAGGCTCAGCGGATAAATGCGGCCTTAATATGTTGTTGCCCATTTACTCCAGCTTTGATAATTTTAGTGCAATTTCAAAGCCGAAAGGAGTTGTGCTATGGAAAAGGAACGCTATGCCAATCCCTATGTAATTGGCGCTCTTCTAGGGCTCGTCCTACTGTTTACCTTCTATACAATGGGCAGGGGGCTGGGCTCCTCATCCACTTTTGCCAGGATAGCTGTTGCTATAGTCCATGCAATAGCTCCAGGGCACGCTAAGTCGAATCCTTATTTTTCCAAGTATCTCGGAGGACCCCACTCTCCCCTCATGGCATGGCTGGTTTTCCTTACGATGGGTGCCGGCCTCGGCGGGCTTTTTTCTGCCTTTATATCCAGGCGAGTAAAGGGGGAAGTGGCGAGAGGTCCATCCATTGGAATCTCCGCTCGACTCTGGCTGGCACTGTTTGGCGGGATGTTGTCCGGCTTTGCAGCCCGCATGGCCCGAGGGTGTACAAGCGGTCAAGCCCTTACAGGGGCCTCTGAACTGGCCTTTGGTAGTTGGGTTTTCATGTTCTGTATATTTGCTGGCGCATATGGAACTGCCGTTTTCTTCAGAAAGGAGTGGTTATAATGGGGCCTCTATATAAGTACGGTTGGTTTGACTTTGCATACAGCCTTCAATTGGCAGGGCTTATAGGGTTTTGCTTTGGTTTTCTGCTGGAAAGGGCTGGGTTCGGAAATCCAAGAAAGCTGACATCAATATTCTATCTTCGAGATTTTGCCGTTCTCAAGGTAATGTTTACGGCAATAATTGTTTGTATGGTGGGGCTGCTCTATTTTTCCGTCTTGGGCTGGATTGACTTGAGCAGGATTTATCTCCTCCCCACATACATATGGCCCCAGATAGTCGGTGGTCTCCTACTTGGTATAGGGTTTGTCATGGGAGGCTACTGCCCCACTACTTCGGTGGTGGCCACAGTTTCAGGCAAACTGGATGGGCTCATATTTGTAGTTGGTATGATTTTAGGCTCTCTGGTTTTCGGTGAAATTTTCCCTGCACTCCAGCATTTCTACGAGTCAGGCTCTATGGGGGCTGTAACCCTCCCCCAGGTGTTGAATATCCAATCAGGGGTCATTGCCCTTGGCGTCTGCCTGATGGCTGTGATAGCCTATTGGCTGGTGGAGAAAGTGGAAAACAGGTTCGGTGATCCTGAAACGCTGCCAGGGGGGTCCAGAAGGGCAAAACTTACAGCAGCGGGCGTTATTGTGGCACTTGGCTTAATATTGGCCATAGTGAATCCTGACAAAATTGCCGCCACCAGGAAGCATGCTGCTCCCGTGGCGGCCAACAGCGAGCAGAGCCTTGTTAGTCCTTCGGCCCCGGCAGGTGAGTCGGAGCAGGGAGGGGCGATTATAGTGGAAGACGAGGGTTGCTGAATTAAACGGGTCACCGCTTGATGCGAAGTGTTATGTTAGGGCTAATTATCTTACATTACTAGAGAAATTGGGGCTAGGTTGACATAACTTTGCAGATTATGTAAACTAGCCCCATGTTTTGCCTTTCTTCTACATATAGAGCAAGGAACAAATTTAAGTACCAACTTTCAAGAACCGGGTCTCTTGAGCCACCATAGCTTTGTCTAGCCTTCCTCACCACTCACTGAAATAACTTTGTCCCGAGCACGTAGGTTAAACCTGCTTTATTGGCACTACTCAGCTTCAGGGAGGAATTTCGCATTAGGAGGTTAACCATGGTTAAACCTAAATTTATTAGCAATATTAATAAATTGCCTTATCTTTCAGAGCATGAAAAAAGATCCTTGGATGAAGTAACCAGGCATTTTGTCTTCAGGGCTAATACCTATTATCTCGATCTCATCAACTGGAAAGATCCTTCAGATCCCATACGAAAGCTTATTGTTCCAAACGTCTCAGAGCTTGAGCCGTGGGGATATCTGGATCCCTCCTATGAACACTCTTATACGGTCATACCCGGGGTCCAGCACAAGTACCCATCCACAGCTTTGCTGTTGGTGAGTAAAGTTTGTGGAGGGATTTGCAGGTACTGTTTTAGAAAGCGGCTATTTTTGGGGCGGCAATCTGATATCTTGCGAGACTTTCCTGCGGCTCTTGACTATATAAGAAATCACTCAGAGATAACAAATGTATTATTGACTGGTGGGGATCCGCTCATGCTCCCCACAAGAAAACTTGATAACTATTTAGAGGGCCTGTTCATGGTACCACATGTTCGCGTTGTAAGAATCGGAACTAAGATGCTCTCATTCAATCCATACAGGGTGATAGAGGATCCCTCACTTGTGGAGGCAATAAAGCGCCATACGCAAAAAGACAAGAAGATTTACGTGGTAGTTCATTTCACGCACCCTAAAGAGTTTACTGTCGAGGCCGCCAGGGCTGTAGCCATGCTGCAATCAGCAGGAGCCATCCTTATAAACCAGTGTCCCTTGATTTGCGGTGTCAACGATACTCCTGATGATCTTGCCGATCTTTTTCAGACCATGGCCTCGGCAGGTGTACCACCCTATTATGTATTCCAGTGCAGGCCGGCTGTTGGGAACAAGCCATATGCTGTCCCGATAGAGGAAGGCTATGAGATCTTTGAGGCGGCAAAGGCCAGGGTCTCAGGTCTTGCTAAAAGGGCCAGATATGTGATGTCTCACCATACCGGCAAAGTGGAGATAGTAGGAAGGACGGGGGAATTTGTATTTTTCAAATACCATAGGGCAGCCAATGAAGAAGACAGTGGCAGGTTCTTTATAGCAAGACGAAATCCCACAGCTTACTGGCTGGATGACTACGACCAGATCGTTGACGATTATGTCCTGGATCTTTTTCTGACTCAATACTCACGCTCCCAGGGAGCAACGTATCATCAGGCCATGTAAGGGAATTGCCTTGCCTGTTGCTTTTATCGTAAAGTTCTTTGACAAAGGGCCCGAATCCTATAAAAGAGAACATGGCAATCTACAAAGGGAAGGCAAGGCATAATGTATAACGTTGCCATAGAGGAAACCTACCAAGACGGTCAGATAATATTCAGAGAGGGGAGTTCTGGGGACTGGGTTTATATAATCTTGTCTGGTTCTGTAGAGATCTCCAAGAACGTTGGCGGTGAGAAATATATCATAGAGATACTAAAGGAAGGAGATGTATTTGGAGAACTGGGATTTATCGGAGGCATTCGACGAACCGCCACTGCAAGAGCCATAGGGGAGACAACCCTTGGCATAATCGACAGGGAATTTTTGGATGAGGAGTTCAACAAGCTGTCTAGCCAGTTCAGGTCCATTCTTGTAGCGATTACCCATCGATTCAAGAAGATGCTAGACAGGGCCTGTGACTATACCATGAGATCGGAGGCCAGAATACCCAAGGCCCTGAGCTTGGTATTTAGGGACAGGGATACGTTTGTCAGGGCTTATACGGGAAACATCAGTGCCGGGGGCCTGTTCATTAAGACGGAAAATCCACTCCGCCCTGGTACACAGTTCCTGTTGAAACTTCAATTGCCAGGGATTTCAGCGCCGCTGCAAATCAAATGCGAGGTAGTGTGGGCCAGGAAACGCGAAGGCGAAGGTTCAGAGAAGCCACCTGGTATGGGTGTAAAGTTTACTGAGATTGCGGAGAAAGATTATCAACTGATTAAGCGATATATTGGTGGCGTGGAATGAGATTAGGGGGGCGGCGCTTCTCCCAGGGCTGCTTCATACAATAAATCGAGGGCCTCTTGCACCCCAAGTGTTGGTACAATACAACATCCCTTGGCTGGGCGAATTCGCCACCGCGAGCCGTCCTTTATTATCTCGACCCAGAAATTCTGGACAAACTCGCCCTCCGCAACCATCGCCCTTACCATCGCTTTTTGCCTCAGCGGATCATAAAGGGTCTCTTTGAACTCAATCACAGCCACATTCTTTCCACCCTTTGGCTGGAAATACTCCGGGGCAAAATTTTCGACCACGCGAGTCTTCAACGCTATGTCCTCCTCTAAGGGTAATTCCAGGTGACCGATCTTTTTCATATGGATCCGGTAAAACTGCTCTTGGCCTTTTTCCTGTAACCATTTTTTCTCGTATTTAGTGTTATAGCAGGGCGGGCAGGTCTCGGTGGCCAGTTCAAAGCCACAGCCCAATGCTTGCTCTAGGATCCAGTCACAATAAGGCCTGTAGTCAGTGACGATCAGTATGCTCCCACGGTCTTCCAACCTGCTGTTGAGCAGTTTCAAGAAAGAGGTATCGAAGAGGCGGTGCTTGGTGTGTCTCTTTTTGGGCCAGGGGCAAGGGAATAGAGAGTACACGTGTGTGATAGATCTCTGGGCAAAAAGCCTCTTGAACAATACTCTGGCATCCCCTTGGATCAAACGAATGTTGTGAGCCGCTGAAAGAGCGATCTTACGAAGGGCTTTTCTGATGGAAAGCCAGGCCACCTCTACGCCAATGAAATTCTTGTGTGGCTCTTGCAGGGCGCGGTTGACCAAATAATCTCCGGCGCCAAAGCCAATTTCCACTTCAACAGCAGCTTTTCGTCCAAAAAGGCTGCCGAGATCAAGGGGCCTGGGGCTCTGCATCCATTGGATATATGGGTCAAGAGAGATATATCGAGCTTTCATAGAAATCTGTAGTTTTGGAGGTCCTTAAAATGAAGTTTTGAATTTGGCCATTGTGTTACCTGATTTTTCCTTAAAAGCCTAAAATCATATTTTAAAGCATATTTCAATTCTTGAGGAAATGAAAGTGCTAATGCAGTTGTAATGGTCGAGCAAATTATGATAATGAAACAACAAAACAAACTGTCGAAAGGAGCGCTTCACATGGGTTCTAACAGCAAGGCGGCAAGGCTCAGCCAGATGAATTACTGGGAGGCAAAGCTGGAGCAAAGAATTAAGAGACTGTCAGAGTCAGGAAAAGAGCCGCAGAAAATCCCCTCTGACCCTGTGGTGAGGAAGATCAGGGCCAAGATAAGGGAGACACAGGCCAGAATAAGGGCCATCGAGGAAAAGGAAAAGAAAAATGAGGAATTGGCGCGCCAAAGGACGCAGAAGACCTCTAAGCCCAAAAAAGAAAAATTCAAGAAGAAGAAAGGTGGCCAGCAAAAACAAGAGTTAAGTAAGAGACAACAAAAGAAGCTTAAGAAAAAAGAGCAAAAAGCCAAGTCTTAAACTGATGCAACGCAAAGAAATCATAGAAATTATTAAAAGGCGGTTGGGGCTACCGGTCTTATGCCCAATTTGACTGTCCTCATAAATGCGTTTTTCGAGAACTTGATGAGTGGTAGAGAGCCCAATGAGGTGATATTCAACAGGGCTGGCTGCTTCGATGTGGGCGTTGGGTGTGGACGATGGGGGCATGTGATTGTAGAGATGAAGCCTGTCAAGGTATCCACATGATTGACTTGAATGAACTGATCATTATATTTAAAAACAACTGTCTATGAGAAGGCTGGTGAGGCATATGGATTGTGCGGTTGAAAGCGAAGGCATGCATTATGAGGGTACTTGCATAAGGCCTCCGAGTGAAGCCTATAGTATACTGCTTCAGGTGACCTTGGGGTGCTCCCATAATAAATGCACATTTTGTGGTACTTACAAGGACAAGCGATTTACTATCAAGCCCAATGAGATTATCCTAAGCGACATCCTCTTTGCCTCAAAATATATGCGAAATCAGGACAGGGTTTTTCTCATGGACGGAGACGCCCTGATAGTCCCACAAAAAAGGCTTATCTGGATTCTTGACAGAATCAATGAGCATCTCCCCTGGGTTAAGCGAGTGGGGGCATATGCCAATGCCAAAAGTATCAGAATGAAGTCCCTTGAGGATCTTATCGAGCTGAGAGAAAAGAAGCTGGGGATCCTTTATTTAGGGGTTGAGACAGGAGATGACGTTACCCTCAAGAAGATTAACAAAGGGACCACGGCCCGTAATCTTATTGAAATGGGCCGTAAAGTGAAGGAAGCGGGAATCAAGCTCTCAGTCACGGTATTGCTGGGCATCGGTGGTGTTGAGCGATCCCTGATACACGCCAAGGCTACCGGGGAGCTGTTAAGTGAGATGGATCCAGAGTACGTGGGAGCCCTTACTCTAATGTTGATACCTGGCACGCCTCTTTACGACGATTATGTGAATGGTCGCTTTCAGATGCCTGATCAGAGAGGCCTCTTAATAGAACTAAGAGAGATGCTCTACCACACAAATCTGAGCAGAGGTCTGTTCTTCTCAAATCACGCTTCCAATTATCTGCCCATCAAGGCGAGGCTGCCAAGAGGAAAACGGGAAGCCCTAGATCTCATTGATAAGGCGTTAAGCGGACAGATCGGCCTGCGACCCGAGTGGATGAGGGCTTTATAACTGTCCAGGCGTGGCTATTGCGCAGCAGCCTGCTCAAGCAAGGCATATATGTCTGGGGGAATTGGTGTGGCCCTAAAATTACCCGGGTCCGAGACATCAAGGCAAATCCTTTTCTCAAAACCCTCTACCAATAATGTATTGTCCTCAGCCCGGATGATATGATGGCTCAGTTCCAGAGTCTTTTTCTTGAGCCCCTTAAGTTCTGTGACAATCGTTATCTCATCGTAGTATCTGCCCGGGGCTCTGTATCGGCATCCTGTCTCGACCAAGCCAAACTGGATATTTCTCTTTTCCATCAGAGTCCCCAGATTCAAATTGATCCCGTCGAAGAAGACATGGCCTGCTGCGTCAATCCACTCATAGTACCTGGGATAAAATACTATACCCAGGGGATCCAGATCGCCCCACATGATCCTTCTATGGACAATACTCTTCATTTCCTTTACCTATATATCATTCACTGCTGGTATATACATAGGTTTTTTGCCTCTTTCTTCCTGGCTGCGAAAGGTTACTGTCTCGCCCTTTGAGTGCATATTGCTAAAATCATGCGTCAGGCTAAACACGGGCCTACGGAGCCGTCAACGCCTTACTTATTCGAAAATAGCGTTTACAAACTCCTCCGGATCAAATGGCCTGAGATCTTCAACCTTTTCGCCTATGCCTATATACCGGACTGGAAGCTTGAGCTGGTGAGAAATACCCACCACGATACCTCCTTTGGCAGTGCCATCCAACTTTGTGAGGACAATGTCAGTGATCCCGAGGGCCTCATTGAACATCTGGGCCTGGGAAATCGCATTTTGCCCCGTGGTTGCATCCAGTACCAGCCATGTCTCATGGGGGGCACCAGGCAGTTTCTTGCCTGCCACACGATACACCTTCTGGAGTTCGTCCATAAGGTTCTTCTTGGTATGGAGCCTCCCCGCGGTATCGATTAATACAACGTCAATATCGCGGGACATCGCCGCCTCTAAGGCATCGAAGACAACGGCGGAAGGATCAGCCCCAGGTTTTTGCTTGACAAATTCCGTATCCGCTCGCTGGGACCATATTTCCAGTTGCTCAATTGCTGCCGCCCGGAACGTATCGGCAGCCACAAGCATCACCTTCTTGTTCTCTTGCTTGAAAAGGGCTGCGGCCTTTCCAATTGTAGTAGTTTTACCAACCCCATTTACCCCCACAACCATAATAACGAGGGGCTGGCCGGGCTCGGGTGATCTCCGCTGGGCAGGAGGGACATTGAGAAACTGCAGTATCTGATCCTTTAGTGTTGCCTTTAATTTTTCGGGGTCCTTCAGGGTCTTGCGTGCTACCTTGTCCTGTACTATATCGATAAGATCCTGGGTAGCTTCAACGCCAAGATCGGAGGTAAAAAGGATCTCTTCCAATTCCTCGAGCAAATCGCCGGTGATTTGTTTTTTCCCAAGGACGATCCTGTCCAGTCTCCCAGCAATGCTGCTTCGGGTCTTGGAAAGTCGTTCTTTGAGACGGGCAAAAAATCCCTTTTCCTGTTTTTCAGTTGAATCAGGAGCGGTATCAGCATCTGTTCTTTTTGACCCGGAAGATTTCATACGTTGCAGGTTTTCCTCCTAATGTCGGTATAATATCACAATATAGTATGGCAAAAAAGACTGGGGCCACGGAGTGGGTACCGTCTAGCAGGCGGTGGGTGAAGCCTGTTGGGATTCTGCTTTGATTCGTTCAATATCCACTGACACAATCTTGGAGATTCCCGCTTCTTCCATTGTGACCCCGTAGAGCCGATCAGCAATTTCCATGGTCTTGCGGTTATGCGTGACCAGGATGATTTGAGAGGATTTGTTGATCTCCTTGAGCAGTTCATTGAATCTATCAATATTTCCCTCGTCAAGGGGGGCATCCACTTCGTCCAAGAGACAGAATGGGCTTGGTTTTATCAGGTAGATGGAGAACAGCAACGCCATTGCCACCAGGGCCTTTTCACCACCCGAGAGCAGGCCCATGTGGCTCAGTTTTTTACCGGGGGGCTGCACCTCCACAAGAACCCCCTTGTCCAAGGGCCGGGACTCATCGGTGAGCTTAAGCCCTGCTGTTCCACCATTGAATAGAATAGGAAAGACGGTCTTCAATTTTTCGTCCACCTGCTGGAATGTTTCCCTAAACTTTTCCAGTGATGTCCTATTTATTTTTCTGATGGCCTTTCTTAACGATTCGATAGAATTGATCAAGTCTTCTCTCTGGCCCTTGATAAATTCGTGTCGCTCTTTGAGGGCCTCATGCTCCTTTATGGCCGCAAGGTTCACCTCCCCCAACTTCTGCTTGAGTTGTTTCTTGTCCTCAATGTCCTGGCGAAGCTCTGCTTCTGAAAATCCCTCTACGCTCAGTTCCTGATATATGGTAGGGAGGTCAACACCGTATTTTTCTCTAGCCATGTCAGCCAGGCTGTTCATCTTGACTTGGATTTCGGATCCCTCCATCTTCGCCCTGTTAATACGTTCTTTTAGATCATTAAGCTGCCTTCTTCCAGTATCCAACCGTTTTTCCATTTCTTTGATCTTGCTGTGCAGTTCCTGTTTTTTCCTTTCTTCTGACCTAACCTTGCCTTCGGCTCTCTGAAGGTCTTCGCGAAGATCTTCAACTAGCAGGGCTGCGTGTCTTTTCTCCTCTGCGTAAGCAAGCTGTTTGTCCTTTGCTTCCTGGATTTCTCCATCAATTTTTTCCAGGCGCTCGCTTGCCTCCGATAGATACGATTGAACTCTGTGGAGTTGTTTATTGAGGCCCCTTAGCTCCTCTTCTACTATGCGAGAGTCCGCCTTGAGGGCAGACAACTGTTCCTTGCTTTTCTCCAGGGCATCTTGGCACTGCTTGAGTTCTTCCTGTTTTTCAGTAAAATAGGCCTCTTTTGTAGCCCGCAGGTCTTTAGAGCGCCGCAATCGCTCAGCTATTTCCTGCAATTTTGTTTTGTGCCTAGCTCTTTCTTTTTCTTTGGATTGCATCTCCTTTTGGATTTGGATCTCAAGATTTTCAATGCGGTCTAGTTCCTGACTGAGGCGGAAAAGGACACTGTCAGTTTGGTTAATCCTGTCCTGGCACTCCCAGCGCTCTTCCATCCTGGCCTCAATGCTGGCTTTTCCTTTCTTAAGCCTTTCCTCAAGCGTGCTTAGATCCATCCGAAGTGTCTCGACCTCTTGTGCCTTGGTCTGAACCAATGTTTCCAGTTGAGCGATTTCTCTTTTCCTCGAAAGGAGGCCCTTTGAGGTTTTAAGAAGTTTGCCACCACTGATAATCCCTCTTTCATCTACCACATCTCCTTCAAGGGTGACAATGCACTGGTTCCTCCCATTGCTTCTCCAGGCTTTGATGGCGGTGTCCAGATCATCTACCACAATGGTATGGCCAAGGAGTGCATTGATAATGGGGCGGAAGCTGTCCTTTGTCTTCACGAGATCCTGAAGGGCTGGAAAACCATTGTGTTTGCCAGGCCGAGATCCGTTTCCGTTTAAGTCTCTGAGGGGGACGAAACTACTTCTACCCTTTGCCTTGGATTTCAGGTACTGAATTGCCTCTTTGCCGTCTTCATGTGATTCCACTATCACGTACTGCAACTTGTCCGATAGTACTGCCTCCACAGCCTGTTCATATTTAGGCTCAACCTCGATTACGTCTGCAACAAGGCCAAGGATATGCCCCTTTTGTTTAGGTTCCAGGTCCCTTGCCTTCATAATGGTTCTGACCCCAACCTGGAAGCCTTCGAAATTTTCAGCCAGGGTCTTCAGAGAACCTAAGCGGGAGCGCGCTGCATTGAGTTCAGCCTCAACGTCTTTCAGGCGCTGTTGGACTACCTCAACTTTGTATTCACATTGCTTGTTCTTTGCGCTTTCGTGTTCAATTGCCTCTTGTATCTGCTCAAGTCTTTGCGCCTCTGTTTCACGGACTCTGTTTCTCGTCTCCGATGCCTGTAATATTTCTTGCTTCTTGGCCTTTATCTCGTGTAATTCTTTTTCCAGTTGTGTCCTGGTGTCCGAGATTTGGGCAAGAATTTTCTCGATATATCCTGACTCATGCTCCAGGTCTGATTCTCTCTCCCTGTTCGTGGTGAGGGATTCTCTGAGGTCCTCAAAATCCTCTCGTACCTTGTTTAGCATTGCCTGTTTTGAAGCAACTATCTGCTCTTGGACAGATACGTTAACCCGAAGTCGCTCCAAGCGCGCAGCGACATCTTCTATTTCAGCTCTGATCTCTCTGTCTTCTTGCTTGAGTTTTGAGCTGCGTTCCTGATAGGTCCTTTTTTCTTCCCTGAGCCTTAGTTCCATTTGTTGCTGCAAATTTCGTTCATGATCAAGGGATTCCAGCAAGGCTTCCTTGGCCTGTAACCTTTCTCTTATTCCCAGATATGAATTTCTCAGTTCTGTAACTTTCTTTTCTGTTTCTTCTAACTTTAAACCCAGGACCTGTATCTCATTTTGAAGACGGCCCACGTGTGCTGATTGGGCAACCTCTTCTTGAACGAGATCACGAATGGCCGTGTCCTTGACTCGAGACTGGGTCTTGAGTTCGCCAAACAGGCTAGAGAAGAGTTGCAGCTCTAATTCCTTTATCTGTTCACATACGGAATTGTATTTTTTGGCTTTTGCAGCTTGTCTTTTTAAGGAACGCATTTGACGTTCAACTTCACCCAGGATATCTTCCACTCGCTGCAGATTTGCCTCTGTGAGGGTGATCTTTTTCTGCGACTCCTCCACTTTTTTTCTGTATCTTGTGATCCCGGCGGCCTCTTCTAGCATCTGTCTGGTTTCTTCAGGCTTTTGATCCACGATAGCGCCTATCATCCCCTGTCCTATAAGGGAGTAAGCGCGATTGCCCAGACCAGTGTCCATGAAAAGCTCCAGGATGTCCTTGAGGCGGCATGGAATATTGTTAATCAGGTATTCGCTTTCTCCTGAGCGATATAGACGTCGGGTGACGGCTATCTCCGGTTGCTGCATGATGCCCGGGGGCATTTCGCTTCCCGGGTTATCCAGGACAATGGTGACCTCTGCCATACCCAGGGGTTTATGCTCTCCTGCACCATTGAAGATGACATCTTCCATGCTGCGGCCGCGCAACTTTTTGGGGCTCTGTTCGCCCATGCACCACCGAATAGCGTCAACTATATTGCTTTTTCCGCAGCCATTGGGCCCGACTATAGCAGATATGCCTTTGGGAAAAGAGATCTGGACCCTATCCATAAAGGATTTAAAGCCAAGAATTGAGAGGCTTTTAAGTCTCATCTAAGGTGGTTGTCTCCTGGTTTGTACTTAATACGTTTGCATCCATAACTCATAGATTTCTTGATAGAAACATAAGCCTTGAGCTATCAGCAATCACGGTAATGAGGTGTTCTTTCGCCGTTCCTGTTAAGACCTTCCTGCTGACAGGGATGAAAGCTGAAATTAAACATCCCTGTCCGGAAAAGCCGATAGTCGGATAGGCACTAGTCATTAGTATACAGGAAAAACTCCTAACCACAACCTTGCATCCAGGCCACAATTTACTTAGCCATTAGCATAAAAATGCTGGAAAGTAAAGCGCTAATACCATATGGTGTATATATGGTTCACATCTTCAACAAGATATTGTACTTTCGTAAATTTCGAAACAAAATAAGTTGACACTATTTGACTAAATTTATTATCAATTAATTAAAATAGATATTCCGAACTTGGACTTGTGTCGAGCCAGGAGCAGGCACGTGAAGGCAAATTGGAAGGAAAAAAGGCACAGAGGGGCTGAGGCGCTGATAGTGGCGCTAGCCATGGTCTTTGTGGCTGTGGTTATCACGCTAGGGACCTCACTGGCGTTGGCCCAGGAGGAAAAGACCTACACCATTACACTTCAGAAGACAGCCGGAATTGCCGAGCAAGTCAGGACTGTCGGCAATAAAAAGGTCCTGGCTGAGCCACATAAAGTGAAGGAAGGAGAGCATATTTGGCAGATCCTGAGGAAAAAAGGACTCCTCAAAAGAGGCAATCTCCCGGTTTTGCTTTCCACTCTGAAGGAACTAAACAGCTCCCTGACAGATCTGGACCTGATTCATCCGGGGCAGGAAATACTAATACCCTTGAAAATTGTGCCCATAAAGGGCACTGCACCATTGACTCATAAACCTGTACAGGTAAAGGCCAGTATCGTGGAACTAGGAGGAATGAAGCTTGAAAATTACACGATCCAACCAGGTGATAGTATCATCAAGGTGGTTATGGGGAAATATAACATCCCGCCGGCGAGATTGTATACGGAATACCTTGGACTCGTTCGAAAGCTGAATCCCAGTATCAAAGATCTTAACAAGGTCTATCCGGGGCAAAAGATACGTCTTCCAATCTATTCTCCCGAGATTGTCAGGAAGCCCATTAAAAAGGAAGAGAGGCCCAAGAAAATCGCCTTGCTGAAAGGCAATGAGTCGCCAAGTCCGCATGTCAAGGACCTCAAGAATATATTCCTGGCAATTGGGGAAGAATGGAAAGACACGGGTGAGCATTTCATTCCTCTACGCTCCGGTGGCCAGATAGATTTAAAGGCCTCTTCTTTTCCGTTGATCACGTTTATAACAGGTCGCCGTATAATACTTGACACGTACCATAAGCTACCAGATGAGGTCTCGAGATTGATCGAGCAGACCTGGCTCAATTACAGGGTTGTGCACCTGGAAAACGGCGATGATCTACGCAAGATTTTGAACGAAATCTTTAGCCAAGCAGGGTACGTCCAAGTTCTAACACAGGACCAACCTCTTGAGATGGAGGGACCTGTTCCTATCTCTCTGACAGGTGACTGGGTGCTTGTAAGATCGAGCAAACCTCTTGAGAAGGGATTCCGAATTGTGGTCCTGACCCTGCGCCATAATGAGGCCTCGGGAACCTTGAGCAAGCCGGTGATGAGATTCCTGGAAACAGTAGGGGTCAAGATAGTGACATATCCGCCTCCGCAAAGCAACCCTGTGGCGTCTTCTCCTCGGGTCGAAGAGATCCCTTCGGGCCATGATCCCAGGGAACTGGTGGTATCTATCCTCAGGTTAAGAGGGTTCAAGTTCAGGGAGAATGTGGAGATTCCGGTAATAGGTAATGAGAAAAGTGACTTCAATTTGGTAATCAAGGCTGACCTGTTTTTGAAAGTAAAGGGACATGAAGGTATTATAGATCTGAGCGGGCTGGAAAAGGACGTGCTGTCGTTTCTTCATGAGCATGAGTTCATGGTCCTTCAACTGGCGGGGGAAAAGGACCCTGAAGATGTGCTCGCCGCCACACTGAGTTTTCTGGGGGTACCCTTTGAAAGAGGGCTTCATACCCTGGTGGCCTCAAACGGAAGATATCAACCACGCGTAAAGATTAAGGTGCCTGGTATCGTGTTTGCGGATAAACAGAGAAATGCTGTGTTCGCAACCTCTATCTCCTTGAACCGGGATCTTAAGCAGTTTTTAGCAGTTCAGGGATTCCATATCCTGCCTCTTGTGAAGTGGTAGCTGCCGGGCGATTGAGGAGGGCCGTGCCCAAGAAGATTGGCATCGTATTTTCCTCGGGCTTTTTCGGTTTTTTTGCCCATGCAGGTTTTCTCGCGGGAATTCGGAAACTGGGCCTGACGCCGGTAGCATTTTCAGGGGCCAGTTCAGGGGCGATTCTGGCTGCCATGGCAGCATGTGGGATGAGGGATGATGAGATAAGCCAGGCACTTTTTTCCCTGAAGAAGGAGGATTTTTGGGATCCCGATCCCTGGTATAAAGTACTGGCTGCCTCTTTGAGATTACTAAAGGGATACGCCGGATACCTTAGGGGAAGGCGCTTTCAAAAGCTTCTGGAAAAGTACATCCCAATTCGGAGCTTCGAGCAGTGCGCATCACCCCTGGCTATTGTGGCAACGAATATAAGCCTGATGCGGGAGGAAGTCTTCACCAAAGGGGATCTCATAAAGGCTATTGCGGCCTCAGGTGCGGTCCCAGGCCTCTTCAAGCCCGTGCGACACTACGGGTGGTTTCTTGTCGATGGTGGCGTAACAAACAAGGCCCCAGTAAAGGCAGTGCTTGATCTAGCCTCTGTAGACACCATCATTGTACACTTCCTAACCTCGGCTACCCTTTCCGCGGATGATAACAAGCTATTGAATAGAAAATTCACCCCTTTTCAGATCCACAGGTGTGCTTTTGATATAGGGAGATATGAATGTTACAAGAGTCAATGCCAGATAGCCCGGGACAGAGGTGTAGAGGTCCTGGAAGTCAACTCTGAGTGTCCGCCGGTGGGCCCGGCTTCCCTGGACAGGGGGCCCATTGCTTACAAAACGGCGAGAGATGTTACCATATCTACCCTGACAGGCGTGGTATTGTGAGGCGGGATCATGCAAAAAGGGTCTCATAGAGATCTTGGACAGAGCCCACCCCCAGAAGTCCGATACCAGAAGGCGGTTCCACCACAGCAGTGGTATTGCACGAGGTTATGCACCTGGTGAAACCCAGTCGGGCTGCTTCCCTCAGGCGCAGGAGAGGCTGATTTACCCCGCGGACCTCTCCTGCCAGGCCCACCTCGCCAAAGATGGTTGTTTTCATATCTACGGGCCTGTTGAAGAAACTGGAGAGCAACGCGGCCACCAGACCCAGGTCTGATGCAGGTTCTTCCAATCTTAGCCCGCCTGTTACATTTACAAAGATGTCTTGATCTCCGAGCTCAAGGCCAAGCCTTTTACCAAGAATTGCCACCAGGAGCGCGACACGGTTAGGGTCGACCCCAATGCAGGTACGTCTGGGGAGGCCAAATGAGCTTGCCCCCACGAGGGCTTGAACCTCGAGGAGCAAAGGCCTGGTTCCCTCGATACAGGGGATGACCACTGAACCAGAAGCACCTTCAGGTCTTTGTTGCAAGAATATAAGAGAAGGATTTCCTACTTCTTTTAGACCGCTATCGCGCATTTCAAAAACGCCTATTTCATTTGTGGAGCCATAGCGGTTCTTGACTGAACGCAAGATCCTGTAAAGGTGATTTGACTCTCCTTCAAAATACAAGACCGTGTCAACAAGATGTTCGAGTACTTTTGGCCCTGCTAGTGACCCCTCTTTCGTTACATGACCTATGAGGAATACGGCCGTGGCGGTTGATTTGCCGAAACCAAGCAATTTGGCAGCCACCTCTCTCACCTGGCCCACGGTGCCGGGGGCGGAGGCTAGCTCCTCAGAATACATGGTCTGGATAGAATCAATGGCCACAACAGCAGGTCTTAGTTGTTCGGCCTTATGGAGGCAGTCCTGAATACTTGTCACTGCCAGCACATAGAGCAGAGGTGATGAGATGCCAAGGCGCAACGCGCGCATCTTTATTTGGGCCATTGACTCCTCTCCCGTGACATAGAGAACCTTCAGGCCGGAGCGAGCAAGGTAGTCCAGTACCTGAAAAACCAGGGTTGACTTGCCGATTCCAGGCTCCCCCCCTATCAGTATAAGTGAGCCCGAAACTATCCCGCCACCAAGAATCCTGTCAAATTCGTCTATTGCAGTCTTGATTCGTATCTGGTGGTCGATGGCGATGTTCTCTATTGTCTGGGGCTCGGCGCAGGGAATTTTTTCCTTATCCATAGGTGTGTTTTCCACCCTCGTTTCGGCTAGGCTGTCCCATTTGCCACAATCGGGGCAGCGTCCCATCCACTTTGGGGCTTGATAGCCGCAGTTCTGACATACGAAGACAGTATGAGGTCTCTTGGCCATTGATATGGCCCTCCTGCAATCGATGAATTAAATTCCTTTTACTAGCAATGGCACAAGGTAGTGTCAAACTTATTGTCACGGAACCGACAAGGTGGGGCCTCAGAGGAAGGCATGGATGTTCCTGATTCTTGTGGCCATATCAGAGAGTTGCTGAAAGAGGGCTTTAAGGAATGAATCCGTATCGGACTTCTCCTGGGTGCCCATGTCGATTGCAGCACCCGCCACCCTTAGGTCAAGATGGAGGCCGTTTAGCTCAATGGGTTTGGAGTGAAAGATCCTGATAACCCTTCGCATGGCAAGCTTTGCGTCCTCAAGAGGAGTCATGGGCAGAAGGGCCACGATCTTATTCTTCCCAACCTGGCCCACAATGTCAGTTTCCCTGAAAGTATTGGCAAGCATGTGGAGCACCTTGTCCAAGATGTCTTGGCGGGAGATGGTCCCGGAGGGTACCTGAACCCTGGGTTTGGCTTTTACGACCGTGAAAGCTGCTGCAGAGAAAGGTATATTGTATCTTGCCACACGGGCTAGTTCCTTTTCCAGGAAAAGCAGGAGGTTGTGTTCATCCAGAATGCCGGCGGGCAATCCCTGGCTAGCTCGCTCAGCCTCTCGTCTATTCCATTCGTTCAAAATTTCTCTGTGGATTTGAGCAAAATCGTTTTCGTCTATCTCTTCAGCGTCCACTTTCGCCCTTACTACCTTGAGGATATCGGCTAGTTCTTCATCCTGGCCTGCACTTTGCTCAAGGGTATCGAGTACTGAGAGTTCCTCATGTATTGTCTGCTCTGTGGCGCCTGAATTGCGCTCCAGCCACTCCAATCGGAGCTTGTCGAGCATCTCATCCACCCTTTGGTTAATTCGTTGCTCAAGGCGTGCCAGTATGTCATTGTGCATCTCCCTGCCTTTCAGCTTTTCCAGTATCTTGGACTGTATCTCGCTCATGACTGTGCGGACATGCTGCTCGCCCTCTTTTGATTCTTGCTCCTCAAAGTCTTCACTTAACTTTGTCCCAAGCCGTTCTATATATTCGATGAGGATGTCGGACAGTACCTTGTCATCTCCGGAGCCTTTACGAATCTCTGCGGCCAGATAGATGAGTTCTGCTGCCCGGGCGGGATTATTTCTTACCTCCTCAAGCAATTGCTCTGGATCAATGCCTATCTCCTCTGAGCTGTCTTCTAATACCTTGGCCAGTTCCTCTCCTCTTAATTCTTTGCCCAGTTCCCGGATTAACTGGAGGTAATCTTCAAGAGGCATACCTTCGGCCAAAAGAGCTGTCTTTATCTTGGGCAATAGGCGTTTTATCTCTTGGGGATCAGGTACCAGGCGGCGGATAATCTGGGCGAGACGAGCAACCGCCGTTTGTCCTCCGGCATACTCCTGTTTGACGAGCCGAATCAGAACCCGATCGGTGATATGGTTGGCCTTTTCCATTATTTTTTCTTCGTCGGAAAAAGTCATCCCCAGGGACTTCTGTGCCTCTATGGCTTCCAGGAGTTCTTTCTTCATCTCAAAGAGGGCATTAGCCAGATCAGGCAATTCAAGGCTCGCTCCTTCTGAGATATTTTTTTCTATTTCTTGCTCGATCAATTCCAATTGCCTGACCAGCACCGGACCGGCTCCAGGACCACCACTTGCCCCCACAATGCTGCCACCCACGCTTCCCGTAGCACTACTGCCACCATCCTGCACGGTGGCGCCGCCACGTCCTCCCTCCTGGGCCTTTTTTGCGCTTTCAATGCCAGCCTCTATCATCCGGTGGGAAAATCCTTTGGGATCCTTTACAAGCTGGTTTATATCTAGCGTTCTCAGAAACTCCTCGGTGAGGATGCTCTCCAGCAGCGCGTCAAGGAACATTTTCTTGGATTTGGCCTGCTCCTGTTCCATCATGTCAGGAGTTATTTTTCTCAAGGCGTCCTTGGATATGATTTCATCATCGGCGGTTACTTTTTTGTAAAATACATGGTTAATTTTCAGATGCCGTATACGCCTTGCCGTTAAGGCCTTCTTGATTGCCTCGGCGTCGGGATACTTATCCGGTGTAGAGTAGATCTCCACAAAGGAGCGGAGTTCCCTTTTTTCCAGGCCCTTTTCGAACGAAACTGACTGGATGCCTTTTTTCTTGAAGTGATTTACAATGCGGCTCGTGTTAACACGGGGGTCCAGGGGTTCCTCGTCAATAAAAAATTTCTCCTGGGTCATGATGAACACCAGGGGTGAGAGGTGTTCTAGTAAAGAAGTGGTTGCGTCATATGTCACATCAATGGCCTGTTTAACATAGGGATGATTTACCGTATACATACTGGCCCGGTTTAGCATTAAGGTAAGGTTTCTCCCGAACAGGTCCAGTTTATGCTTTTCAATTCTTGCCTCTGCCATATCTAGTCCTGGTAATAGAGTTTTAGGTATTGCTTGAGCTGCTCTTGAAACTCCCTGCAACTGGAAAATCTCTTATCCGGGTCATAGGCCACTGCCTTTAATATTATATCATCTATGGCATTATTGAGTCTGGGGTTTAGCTCAGATGGCCTTTTGGGAAACAGTCGGTCCTTAAGGCTTAGCTTTAGTTTCATCAATTCCATGGATGAGCTTACATTCGGGTATATTGACCTTGGCGAGAGCATTTCAAAGAGCATGGTCCCTGCCGCATATATGTCCGCCCTAGCGTCTATTTCGCGTGCTGCTATTTGTTCTGGAGCCATATATCCGGGAGTGCCCAATATGAGAGAAGAAGTGGCATCAGATCCCCTGGCTATTTTCGCTACTCCGAAATCCATAAGGATGGGCCTTTGGGTGTGCTTTTCCATCAGGATATTGGCTGGCTTTACATCCCGGTGAATGATGTCCTGTTGATGGGCATAGTCCAGTGCATCGAGCACATCAATGAGTATCTTCAAGGATGCCTTTACCGGCAATGCCCTCCGTGAAGGAATAGGATTCTTTTTCGCCCTCTTGATGTAATACTCCAGCGAGCGCCCATTGACAAGCTGCATGGTAAAAAACAGGAATTCTGCCGTATCCCCTACCTCATATACAGGAATAATATTGGGATGGGACAGTATGGCTGCTGCCTCTGCTTCTTGGCGGAAGAACTCCGCACTTGTGGGTGTGAGCAAGGATTTTGGTAGGATCTTGACGGCGATCTGACGCTTGAGAGTCTTCTGGTAGGCAATAAAGATGGCTCCCATTCCGCCACGGGCGAGCTCTTTAAGGATGACTGAAGTCCCTACCTCCCGGCCGATAAGGTGGTCAAAATTCATGGTAGCAATGGAGCCCATTTCTATGCCTAGTCCTCACCTACTGTTTGATACTATACATCTAGATTATCGGCAAGCAGGGCCGCATAAAATAATAAATTTTCCTCATAACCCTTAACCTCACTGGACGGCGGTCCTTTGGCCCATGTCCGGCGCCTTGGCAGCGGATGACTCTGTTGAGGCTCATTGATAATCGATATCTTTGTGTGTGGCGGAACTCCGGACCTCGAACCTATCACCTTTGACTGCGATCTGAACCATACCGTCAGTATCAGTCCTGAGAACAGTGGCGCCTAGGCTATGCATCCTCTTGATAACCTCTTTGTCGGGGAACTTGAGGCGTAAACCTTGCCTGCACGAAATGATACATACCTGGGGAGCCACTGCCTGCAGGAAAGGTAGCGAATTGGACGTATTACTTCCGTGGTGGGGGCTAAGGAGCACGTTGCTTCTGAGCTGTCGACCGCAGCTTCGGACAAGATAAAACTCTCTGTCCTTCTCAATATCTCCTGGAAACAATGCAGAAAAGGACCCATAGCTTAGCCTCAAGACCAGCGAGCAATTATTAACTGCTTCATGCCCCGCGCGCCAGGGCCGCCAAGGAGGTACAGAAAAAAAGGTAGCAGTGGCCTTGTCTAGGAAGAAGCGTTCGGCCGGGGACCTGGGTATGACCAACCTTACCCTTTCCCGCTGTAATGTGTTCATAAGCTCCCTGAAGCCCTGCTCACGGCTATGCTGTCCATTGTAAAAAAATATCTTGGGATGAAAGGTACGGGCAATAAACCTGAGACCGTTCATGTGATCAGATTGTGGGTGAGTAAGCATGAGGTAGTCTATTCTTGATATTTTCTTCCACCACAGCGCTGGGGCGACAACCATCTTACCCACGTCAAAGGACCGATCGTGTGATCCTCCTCCGTCAATGAGAAGCTTCCTGCCGTGTGGGAGTTCTACCAGCGTACAATTGCCATGGCCTACGTCAAGAAAAGAAATTCTCAGTTCCGTATTGAAATCATTTCTTACTACCCAATAGCTGGCGTCAGCCATGGCAACAAGGGCCAGACAGGCAAGCGCCACCCTGACCCACTTGCCTTTTGTCCAGAAGAAGATGAGGAGGATAAAGGCGTAGAAAAGCAGCATTTCAAACAAGTTTGGGGTGATAAACCAGAGGCTGGAAAAGGGAAGCGCAGCGAGGAGGTTAACTATATAAAGTATAGCGTGTAAGCCTATCGTTCCTAGTGATAACACTGCCTTTGCGATGAAAGGTACCAGCGGGTAAATAAGTGCACTGGCCAGACCTGAGGGGATAACTACAAGGCCCAGGATTGGGACCACAGCAAAGTTGGCCGGCAAGGCCACAGTGGATATTCGGTGGAAATAATATAGGTTTAGCGGCAGAAGAAAGAAAAAGGCCACAAGGGTTATAAGAACAAGGGATACGAGATACCGAGAGGGTTTGATTATATAAGGATTGGCGGTGCCTAGCACTTTATTCAGCAGAGAATTAACTCCTTTAAACAAAGGCGGGCAGAGCCAGATAAGCCCTATAACGGCCAGATAAGATAGCTGGAAGGAGATATGATAAAGGGCAAGGGGCTGTCTCGACAGGATCACCAGAGCAGAGAGGCAGAGGGTTGACCAGATGTCCTTTTCCTTCGCAAGAACCACTGACCAAAGAAAGGCCAGAGCCATTATCATAGCACGCACGGCAGAAACCTGAAAACCCGATAAAGAAACATAAATTAGAATTGGGATACATGTGAGGGCTGCAGCAAGCTTCTTGATATCTAACGCAAGGGACAGTCGGTAGGAAAGACAGAGGAGTCCCTTGATACAAAAGAATGCCAGCCAACCCACAAGCCCGATATGGAGGCCCGATACGGCAAGGACATGGCTGAGGCCCGCAGAGGCAAACTTCTCTCTCAGTTGAGGGCTTATAAGGTTGCGTTGACCCAATACAAGTGCACAGTACAGGGCTAAATCGTCTCCCGTGAGAGCTCCGGAAAAAAAACGTCTGAGGGGTCTTCGTAAGTTCTCAACCACATTACGCGGCCATGGGAGCCGTCCTTGTCCGAGAGATACGATTCTTCTCCCTTCGGAAACTGGTGCTGAGAAAGCAAAACCTTTGTGGACCATATAATTCTCATAGTCAAAACAGCCTGGATTGCGGAAGTTGTGGAATTTTCTTGGTACGCAGGAAAAGAGGATTTTTTGCCCTGGGACAAGTTGCGGGGCGTGGCGATAGACTGTTACCCTTGCTTTCCACTTTACGGCCCTGGACTCTGTGGGCAAGTATACCTTCTGCACCAACAAATCAAATCGCTCACGGCCCCTGTGCGCGCTAGCTACCTCTAATACAGTACCCTCAAGTTTAACCCTTTGTCTTTTATGCAAAATAGAAGCAAGTGTTGGGTCGTTGTGCGTTTGCGGAGATATGGCCAGACCAAGTGAGAAGAAGGTGATCAATACTATTGATAGCTCAAGGCGTATGGCGGGCTTGCAAAGATGGGCCACTAGCACAACGAACAAGCTCGCAATTAGAATGATGAGAATGAGATAGGGATCGAACTTGAACGGACTGGCTAGGATTCCCGCGATAAAGGACAACAGTGCGGGAACCAGAGGGCGCCCAATCATCTCAGGCCCTTTCCCTCCATATCCTCGCACCCAGGCTTTGAAATTTTTTCTCCAGGGCCTCGTAGCCACGATCAAGGTGATAGATCCTGTGGACTTCAGTGTGTCCGCCTCTTGCTACCAGGCCTGCCAGTATAAGGCATGCACTGGCCCTGAGGTCGGTTGCCATCACCGGCGCTGCCAGGAGTTGCTTGCGACCCTTTACCAGGGCTTGGGCCCCGTTAATCTCTATGTCGGCCCCTAATCTCCTGAGTTCACTGACGTGAATGAATCTGTTTTCAAAGATTGTCTCCCGGATCATGCTCCACCCATCTGCGATGGACATAAATGCCATAAATTGGGCCTGAAGGTCTGTGGGAAAGCCAGGATAGGGCAAGGTCTTAATGTCTACACTCTCTATCCTCTCCGGGCCCTGTATTGAAATTGCCCTGTCACTCAGAACTATTCTCGCCCCGGCCGTTTCTACTTTTTCAATGACTGCAGTCAGATGCTCAGGCATGCAATTTTGAATTTCGACATCCCCTGCACACATGGCAGAGGCTATCAAAAATGTTCCCGCTTCAATCCTGTCAGGTATCACTGAGTGTTCTGCCGGCTGGAGTTCCTTCACCCCCTCTATGGTGATAGTATCTGTGCCGTCCCCTGTTATTATGGCTCCCATGGAACGAAGGAAATGGGCCAGGTCCTGAACTTCAGGTTCCTTGGCGGCATTCCTGATGGTAGTTGTGCCCTCGGCCAACACCGCGGCCATCATCAGGTTTTCAGTGCCCGTAACAGTAGGGATGTCAAGGAAGATCTCGGTGCCCTTAAGCCTTCTCGCCTTGGCATTTATATAGCCACCGTCCAGGTACATGTCCGCACCCATGGAAGCCAGGCCTTGGAGATGAAGGTTGATGGGTCTTGCGCCTATTGCACAACCTCCCGGAAGAGAAATTTTTGCTTTTCCCAGCCTTGCCACCAGGGGGCCGAGCAAAAGTATTGATGCCCTCATGGTCTTAACAAGTTCGTAGGGAGCGACGTGACGGCGGGCCTGCTGTGTATCCACTATGAGTGATCCATGCTCTTTGGTAAAATCTGCCCCTAGCAGACCCATTATTCGTTTCATGGTGTCAATATCCCTCAGGCCCGGCACATTATGAATGGTACTTTTTCCTCTGGATAGCAGGCATGCAGCCAGTATGGGCAATGCGGCATTTTTTGCACCGCTGATGGAAACCTTTCCTGAGAGAGGGTAACCCCCTTCTATGACTATCTTGTCCATATTCTTTGCCCCTTGTACGTTAAACCTTGGATCTGACGCCTTATGTCTACTTCAGATAATGGCGCAGCAGTAGTGAAGCTCCAGGTTCTCTAAGCCAGGTCGATTCTTAAAGGCCTGTAATTATACCTCTACCCTAAAGTTCAAAAACTCGTCAATGCGTTTTTCTCTTGAACTATTCCCGCCCTGAGGCGCTACTGAATAGATGGCAGGATCTACTCATAGACGGCCGCTAACTATGGCTTGAAACGAACGCGCATATAGAGATAGTATGGCAGTGAGGGGAAGATATTTTTCAAGAGATAAAAGACATGAGCGGTGGCGAGGTACGCTTCATAGTGGATAGCATGCTTGGGAGATTGGCCAAGTGGCTAAGGATAATGGGCTATGATGCGCATTATCAGCAGAGTTACAAACAAGGGGAGATTGAGGCCCTGATTGATGAGGGAAGGATCTTTGTGACACGGAAAAAGCAGTGGGAAAAGGTCTTTCCTTCTGCTACCATAATTACGTCAGATCATGTGGGAGAGCAGTTGAAAGAATTGAAACATCAAGGCCTGTTGGCCTCCCCCTTGGCACCATTCACCAGATGCATAAGGTGCAATGTTCCTCTCACGGAGGTAGATATTACCACTGTATCACAACGTGTTCCCGAATATATCCTCTATGAAGCCGGGAAGAAGATTAAGCACTGCCCCTCATGCAAACGCTGTTATTGGGCAGGAACTCACAAAGACAGGATGCGCAAACAACTCCGCCTCTGGGGAGTGTCACTTGCGCAATGACACTCCCCTTTGTGCAGCAACGGAGATGCCTTGCCAAGGGGCTTGAGGACTATCTTTTCTTTGCCGCCCGTTTGGCTGGGGCCTTTTTGGCTGGCCGTTTGGCCTTTGATTTTTTGGCCTTAGCCGCCTTTTCGGCCGCCTTAGCTTTCTTTAGCTGGGCTTCTAATTTCTTAATCTTGCTTGTGGTAGCTTTAAGATCTTTGTTAAGCCGAGTTAGCGTTTTCTTCGCAAGCTGCAACCTGTACTGAATTTGTTTAGCTGTAGCCATACGCACTCCTTTAGTTTAAGGTTATTCATATTGCCCTTCGCGCGCTATAATAAGTAATGAGTACGTAAGAGTCAAGAAAATATATGCGATTGATTAAAGATTAATGCACGAATTTATATTCACCTGACAGCATGGTTAGTTAACTGTAAACATACAATTAATCCTGCTTTGGCTCTTGTTTTTGTTGAGTTTCCTCAATGAAAAGATATAAAATATTTTGACCGGAAATCATGAAGGCCTTTGCAGCCAAGTACTTCTTGACTTTATTAGGAGGCAAAATATAATCAAAAACCAAAATAAAGAAAATTGATAAGCAAGCTAGCCATGGCCCAAAGATTTAAGTATGGGTATAGAACTTTTACTCACCTTCTTTTGGGCGGATTCTGAATGATATATCGAATTGCCTGCCATGTGTTCTCTTCTGCGAGACGGAAGATACCTTCCCATGGACAGAAAGCTGTGCAACAGGAGGTTTCCACCGAGGAATACTTAATAATATCTATCTGACGTGCCGCGAGCCTATCGGGCATAAGAGGAGGGGGGTGAGAAGTAAAAGTGCGGAATAAGGGTAAGGGTGAAACAATGCTGAGATAACTCAAGAAATGAAAAGGAGGGTGTTCCATGGGAAGCACATACAAGATTATTGAATTGGTGGGAACGAGCGATAAGTCTTGGGAAGAGGCGGCAAAGACTGCTATTGAGACTGCTTCGGAAAGCCTCAAAGACCTGAGGGTCGCTGAGATTACGAGACTGGACATGACCATTGACAATGGAAAGGTAACATCATACAGAGCCAGGGTTAATGTATCCTTCAAGTATATTAAAGAATAGTGTCAACTAGTGGCCTTTAGGGGCCAGTATCTCGTGTGCAGGTAAGAGGCTGAGCGGGCCGGACATGACCCGCTACGGCCTCCTAACTAAAGGGGATCGGAGATGAGCGACATAAAAGACAGGCTGACTGTTTTAGACCAGATTACGTCGAAGAACAAGGTGAGGAGGCGTATAATCGATGCCGCAAGTGCTTTGTATGCCAAGAAAGGATTCAGAGCCACCGCCATTGAGGAAATAGCAGACGCGGCCGGTGTTGCCCTGCCTGTCGCATATCAATACATAAAGAATAAGTCTGAGATCATGAGAATGATTATGGAGGATGTCTTCAACATCTTTCAGGACAGCCTCCGATCACAGATAAAAGGAATCGAAGACCCTGAGGAAAAACTGGCCATAGCCCTTGTGCTGTACTTCCGCGTTGTCGATCAGCAAAGGGAAAAGGCGCTTCTCATATACCAAAAGTCCAGCTCTCTTGATAAGCCATCAAGGGCAAGGGTTATGCAACTGGAGGTAGACGTCAGTAAGATATTTGGGGATATTCTGAAAGAAGGGATAGAGCAAGGGATCTTTCAGGAGGTTGATGTTGACCTGATGGCTTATAATATTATAATGATGGCTCACATGTGGGTGCTCAAAGGATGGCATTTTAAGAAGAGGCTTACACTTGATAGATACATAGATCTTCAGTTGGCAACCGTGATGCGCGCACTGCGCAGTTAATATGGCACTGATTCTGTCAAGGTATTAGAAGGGATTCTATATAAAGCTAGCCTGGTGCAAGGGATCTTTTTTGTTCTCTAGCCGGCATAGAATGTCTTTAGACTTTTTTCAAGAACACAAGGTGTCTGGTGCTACGTAGCCCCGGGAGGTTATATTCTATCAAACTATTAAGAGCCAGACCTGTGGCCTTTTTCTCTTTGAGGATTTGATTTGTGATGTTCTTCCCCTTCTCGCCCAAGAAGAGCACGAGTTCCCCTTGATTGTCTAACAAATCCGAGCAAAGCTGCACAAGATCAAGTGGACTCATCACTGCCCTTGCTGTAACTGCCCCATAAAGCAGGCTATAGTTTTGCTTGTGCTGCTCTAACGTTGCGTGGAAAATATCAAAGCCACTGAGGCATAAAACTCTCCTGACATGTCTGAGGAAATTGGCTCGTTTTCTGGTGGGTTCAAGAAGGTGGATGTCCACAGAGGGATTGTAGATTTTAATGGGCACTGCGGGAAACCCCGCACCTGACCCAATGTCCAGAACTGGACCGCGGGTGCGTAATTGGGCAGCGCAAATTAGCGAATCAAGCAACAGATGCCGTACAATGCTGTCGATGTCATGGAGGCCAGTAAGGTTGAAGGCCTTATTCCATTGCAGCAACTCTTCAAGATATCTTCCGAGTAAGTTAAACTGGTATGGAGACAAGCGCACATTGTACTGATTAAGGAATGGTTCATGATCGTGAAGAACTGAGAGGCCCTTAATCAAACAATCACCGTCCGTGTTATAATATCTATTACGTCTTCGGGCTTATCCACAATCTGGAATATATCCACGTCAGGCTCTGATATCGCTCCCTTTTTAAGGAGTGTCTTGTTGAACCATTTCACCAGTCCCCCCCAATAGCTGGAGTCAAACAGGATTACAGGGAAAGAGCGAATTCGTTTTGTCTGGATGAGCGTGAGGGCTTCGAACAACTCATCCAGTGTGCCGAATCCTCCTGGCATAATTATGTATGCAACAGCATACTTGATAAACATGACCTTTCTTATAAAGAAATATCTGAACGCAAGGCGTACGTTGGCATATTGGTTGGGCTTTTGTTCCTTGGGCAGCTCGATGTGAAGCCCAACAGACTTTCCTCCTGCTTCTGTGGCCCCTTTATTTGCAGCCTCCATAATCCCAGGGCCCCCGCCTGAAATTACGTTAAATCCATTTTCCACGAGCATCCGCGCTATACACTCCGTTGTCTTATAGAGCTTGGTTCTGCGCCCTGTTCTTGCTGAACCGAATATTGTTACAGCAGGATAGACCTCGGGCATCACTTCGAAGCCTTCCACAAACTCGGCCATTATGTGGAACATTCTCCAAGTGTCTTTCAAGGTGAGTTCATCAACTACATATTGCCTCTCTTTCATGGGTGCAGCACCTTTCTTGCCTAATCTATGGGATGGTATGGGAGAGAAAAATTCGTTGATTTTTCATTGGTTATCGTTTAGCCTCTGAACATGCTTAAGTGATCATAGGTAGCGCGGGTTGTCCTGTCAAGCAATTGATTGATCCAGTGATTTATCCAGAAGAAACGAGATTCTTTGGGGAGGCAAGCTATGGAACGAATAGCAAGGGTCTCGGAGATCATTGCAGGGTCTCCGATCAGTTTTGAGGAGGCTATCAAGGCAGGTTTCAGGCGGGCGAATCGGACCCTCCGGAACATCACGGGTTTGAGAATTTTGGAGCAGAGGGTGTCTGTTGAAGATGGTGAGATTAAAGAGTACCGTGTGAGGATGGAAGTGATTTTTGTTCTGGAAAGCTAGGCATCAGCCCTAGCATCGGCGGAGGCTCAGTGCTCTTGACCCCTCGAGACTGACAGTGATAAATTAATGTAAGTATTATTTGTCACAGTCACTTTTGTATTTTCGCATTGGATTCTGGAGACGATAATGGAAGATAAAAGGGCAGAAAACAAAGAAAGGGACCCATATCAGGATTTCCTCAGCGACATAAGCAGCCAATTTGAAAGGAGAAGCGAGGAAGATGCCTTTATACAAAGCCTTGGGTCGAGCAGTGGTGAAGAAGTTTCCGAAATAAAGGTGGGAGAGAGGGTGAAGCAGGTTCGCCAGCAGAAGGGGCTGAGCCTGAAAGATGTCTCACAGCGCACCGACATTGAAGTTTCCTATTTGAAGCAGATCGAAGAAGAGGAAGTGGCCCCGCCATTGGGCATCGTGATCAAGCTTGCAAAGGCTCTCGAGATGAAAATGGGCTATTTCATTTCAGGGGAGGAAAACAAGCCTTATACCATTGTAAGAAAGAAAGATCGCAAGTTGGTCTCGCGGTATGACTCCAAGAAAGGGAAATATTATGGCTATGAATATGAGTCCCTTGCTCCCCATAAAAAAGACAGACATATGGAGCCTTTCCTGGTAACCCTGGTGCCTGCGACCACAGAAGAAGAACGCTCTGCCCATGATGGACAGGAGTTTATTTATGTACTGGAAGGGAAGATGGAAGTCAGACTCAAAGATGAGATATATGTTTTGGAGCCCGGGGACTCTATCTACTACGATTCGACAGTCCCACACCTTGTAAAATGTCACGGCCAGGACAGAGCCCGCATATTGGCTGTGCTTTACACAGAGAAATAGGTTATAGGTGAAGCGCTATGATCGTCTTTGATTTAGAATGCTGCCATGGACATGGCTTTGAGGCTTGGTTTGACAGCAATGAAGCCTTTGAGGAGCAGCACAGACAAGGGTTGGTAACCTGTCCTATCTGCGGTGACACGGACGTGAGAAGAGTTTTATCTCCTGTAGCCGTAAAGAAAAGCGTACCGGTGGAAAGACAGGTGGACGCCCGTTCCGAGGCCATTGATTACCGCAAGCTGGCGCGGGAGGTGGTCCGCTATGTTCAGGAAAATTTCGAGGACGTGGGGCCTAAGTTTGCTGCTGAGGCCTTGAAGATGCATTATGGTGTTAGTGAGCCAAGAAATATTCGCGGCTCTGCTACAGAGGAAGAGGAGAAAATTCTAAAAGACGAGGGTATAGATTTTTTTAAGATCCCCTTCCCCAAGAAAACTGATAAGAAGGTAAATTAGACTGCTTCTGGCTATATTTGTTGACTGTAAGCGGTCTTCATATTGCCACAAACTATCTGCGCAAATTCGGAGCAGGACACTTCTGTGGCCCCTGGCATCAGCCTCGCCAGGTCATACGTGACTGTTTTATTCTGAAATGCCTGTGCCAGGGCCGTTTCAGTGAGCTGCGCAGCCTCTTGCCAGCCCATGTACCTGAGCATCATGCAACCGCTGAGGATTAATGAGGACGGATTAACCTTGTCCAGCCCAGCGTATTTTGGCGCGGTCCCGTGAGTTGCCTCGAACAATGCATAGCCGCTTTCATAGTTGATGTTGGCCCCGGGGGCCATTCCCACTCCTCCTACCTGGGCTGCCAGGGCATCTGAGATATAGTCCCCATTGAGATTCGTGGTTGCTACTACATCAAATTCATCGGGTCTTGTTAGCGCCTGTTGGAAAAATATGTCGGCGATGGTGTCTTTGATCAGGATCTTTCCATGGGGCGGCGTGCCGTTGCAGCGGTCAGCACTGACGGTCACTTCTGGGTAGAGTTCTTCTGCAATCTCATAGCCCCATTGGCGAAAGGCTCCTTCAGTAAATTTTTGAATGTTTCCCTTGTGGACAAGTGTAATACTTTTCCTTTTTTGCTCCAAGGCATATTCAATAGCTGCTTTGACTAATCTTTGGCTACGGGCCTTGCTTATTGGCTTGATGCCAATACCTGCATCGGGCGGAATCTCCCACCCATAGGTATCGCGGAGATACTCTATGAGAGCCTTTGCTTTATCTGTCTGCGCTTGTATCTCCATCCCTGCATAAACATCCTCTGTATTTTCCCTGAATACCACCATGTTCACCTTGTCGGGATCTTTTATGGGACTTGGAACGCCCGGATAATGTCGTACAGGTCGTACACATGCATAGAGATCGAGTTGTTGGCGAAGAGCTACATTGAGGCTCCTTATACCACCTCCAACGGGAGTGGTAAGAGGACCCTTTATCCCTACCCGGTACGTCCTCAATGCCTGGAGAGTCTCGCTCGGCAGCCAGCTACCAGTATTTCTATAAGCCTTCTCGCCAGCGAGTATTTCTTTCCAGATGATCTTGCGCTTGCCGTTCCATACAAGCTCCACTGCGGCATCCAGTACGCTCTTGGTAGCACGCCAGATGTCAGGGCCTATGCCATCTCCTTCAATAAAAGGGATAACAGGTAAATCAGGCACTTCCAAGGTGCCATCGTTGAAACAAATAATGTTTGCCTCCGCCAATTTGTACCTCCTTATGAAGACTATTTATTTATGAAACGTGTGCAAGGGTCATGTGTCCGTCAAACTAACATTGAGGGGCCAAAATTGGAAGTACTAAACCAAATTACTACGGACACAGCCCCTAAGCTTATACTCGTCCCTGCTATGAAAAACTGGCTTAAAGGGCAGCATAATCGGCTCACCCAGCACGCATAGGTAGCCCTTGATTAAGGTGGTTTTTTGGATTATAAGGGCAAAGCCTACAATACTCCATTTTTGGAAAAAGACGTGGCTAGGAGGCTGGAAATGGCAAGAATAACGCGGGCAATTATCAGTGTTACGGATAAGTCGGGCGTGGCCGAATTCGCGCAAGAACTGAGCAACCTTGGAGTGGAGATTTTATCCACGGGGGGCACTGCAAGAGTTCTGAGGCATGCGGGCGTAAGGGTAAGGGACATATCCGAATATACGGGCTTTCCAGAAATGATGGATGGCAGGGTGAAGACCCTCCATCCGAAGGTACACGGAGGATTGCTGGCCTTGAGAGACAACCCCGCTCATGTCAGGGCCATGGAAGACCATGGGATAAAGCCTATTGATCTTGTTGTTGTTAATCTCTACCAATTTGAGAAAACCGTCCAGAAAGAAGGGGTAACACTGCAGGAGGCTGTCGAAAATATTGACATAGGGGGGCCATCCATGCTGCGCTCTGCAGCCAAGAATTTTAGATACGTGACAGTGGTTGTGGACCCGAAAGATTATGAGCGGGTTCTGGAGGAAATGAAGGCCTTAGGGGGACAGACTTCCCTCAGTACCCGATTTGAACTGGCAAGGAAGGTTTTCCGCCTTACATCGGCCTATGATGCTGCAATCAGCAATTACTTGGCATCTGTGGAAGTCTGACACATTGGGGCGGGAACCCAGTTTTTACTTGTTTTGTAGGCCTAATTGTTATAATAGAGGCAGAGAAGTGGTCTCTTGTAACCATTCTCGGTGGTTGCAAGAAGAGGTATGCTTATCTGTTGGCCTGAAAGGGGGTGGGATGCGCAACCGTGGTGCCTCGGAATAAACCTTGAGTGGTGATCCATTTTTAACCAAGGAGGAGTTGAGATGAAGAATAGATTTTTTATATTTGCGCTGGCCCTTGTAATTGGGGTGGCATTTGTTATGGTGGGTGGTACAAAGGCCACCGCTGGCCCCATCAAACTTACTTACAGCAATTTTTTCCCTCCAACTCACATACAAAGTAAACTCGCAGAGGCATGGTGCAGAGAGGTGGAGAAACGCACCAACGGCAGAGTCAAGATTGAATACTTTCCTGGTCAGACCCTAACCAAGGCCAGACAATGTTATGACGGTGTCGTAACAGGTCTGTCCGATATTGGTTTTTCGGTTTTGGCATATACCCGGGGAAGATTTCCTGTGATGTCGGTGGTGGATCTGCCACTGGGCTACACGAGCGGAAAGGTGGCCACCGCGGTAGCAAACGCTGTCTATAAGCATTTCATGCCAAAAGAACTGATGGACACCAAGGTGATGTACCTCCATGCCCACGGTCCTGGTCTCATTTTTACTAGAAAGAAACCAGTCCGCAGGATTGAAGATATGAGGGGCCTAAAGATAAGATCTCACGGAACCAGTGCAAAGGTAATGAAGGCCCTGGGTGCCGTGCCCGTACCGAAACCCATGCCCGAATGCTACCAGATGTTGCAGAAAGGCGTAGTGGATGGTGCCTGTTATCCTTTTGAGGCCAACAAAGGGTGGAAGCTGGGAGAAGTTGTTGATTATTGTACGGCGGCTTACTCTGTAGCTTACACTACGACATTCTTTGTGGTGATGAACAAGGATAAATGGAACTCTCTCCCTGCAGACATCAAGAACATTATAGAGGAGATCAACAAGGAATGGGCCATCAAGCACGGAGAGGCATGGGATAAGAGTGATATGGCAGGGATCAGGTTTTTCCTCAACCAGGGCAACCAGATTATCGGTCTTGATAAAAGGGAACAGGCCAGATGGAAAAAGGCGGCTGCTCCTGTGATCCAGGAATATATAGATGGTATGAATAAGAAAGGTTTTAATGGCAAAGAGATTGTTGATTACACAATGAATGTCTTAGAGAGCCTAAAGTAAATTAAAACCTAAAAAGGGGTCGGAATGAACATTTCCGGCCCCATTTTTGTGAGCAAGATATGAAAGGATTCTGGCGAGTAATCGACTGGGTTCTGGATAAGCAAAAGGGAATAGGGGCCTGCTGCCTGGCTGGAATGATGGGGTTGACGTGTGTTGATGTTGTGGGCCGCTTTTTCCGCCACCCCATTTTCGGATCAGTGGAGTTGGTGGGCTACATGTCTACCCTTTCAGTGGCGATGGCCCTGCCTTACACTCAAAAGGTAAAGGGTCACATAGGGGTGGAGATTGTATTTCGTCTACTGAAGCCCAGGCTGCAAACCGTTCTGGATATCTTTACGAGTATCCTGAGTTTCCTCCTGTTTTCAATTGTCACCTGGCGGATGACCGCGTATGCGCTGGATCTGCACAGGTCAGGGGAAGTGTCGATGAACCTGGAATTTCCGGAATATACCATTGTATATGCTGTGGCTTTTTGTTTCTTGGTCTTCGTGATAATAATCATCTCGGACGTCGTTGAAAACATAAAGAAACTGAAAAAGTAGCTATGGATGCAACGTTAATTGGTATTATCGGCATTGTGGTGATGATCATAATCTTCCTCACAAGGATGCCGGTAGCTTATGTTATGGCCCTTGTGGGGTATCTCGGTTTCAGCGTTATGGTTTCGTGGAAAGGCGGCCTGGCGCTTTTATCGCGCAATGTGTATGAAGTCTTTTCGTCCTATGGCCTGACTACTATCCCGCTTTTCGTGTTAATGGGGCAATTGGCTTTTAACAGTGGCATTAGTCGCAGGCTCTATGACGCTGCTTATAAATACCTGGGCAGTGTGCGTGGTGGCCTGGCCATGGCGACCGTTTCAGCTTGTACCGCCTTTGGCGCCGTGTGCGGCTCCTCACCTGCCACAGCGGCAACAATGGCTACTGTAGGGCTTCCGGAAATGAAGCGCTACAATTATGCCGATGAACTGGCTACGGGTGCAGTGGCCTCTGGTGGGGGCCTTGGTATGATCATGCCCCCGAGCATCGTGCTCATCGTTTACGGTATCCTCACCGAGCAATCCATAGGCAAGCTTTTTGTGGCCGGTATCATTCCGGCCATCCTTGTTACGATCCTCTTTATCATATCCATATACATCAGGTGCAAGAGACATCCTGAGCAGGGCCCCCCAGGGGAGAAATTTTCCTGGCCTGAAAGGTTGAGGTCTTTGTGGTACATGAGCGAGACCCTGGCAGTATTTGTCCTTGTGATAGGGGGGCTATTTTTTGGGATATTTACTCCTACAGAGGCCGCGGCAGTGGGGGCCTTTGGGGTTCTGGCCTTGTCTGTGATTCGCAGGCAGCTCACATGGCAAGGATTTGTTAAATCCTTGTATGAAACACTAAGGACATCATGCATGGTCATGATGCTTATCACAGGTGCCGTTATATTCGGGAAGTTTCTGGCTGTTACGCGAATCCCATTTAATATTGCCACTTGGGTGGGGGGCTTTGAATTACCCCGTTACATGATAATGGGTATTATAGTCTTTATTTATTTCCTCGGGGGGTGCTTCATGGATGCCTTGGCATTCGTGATGCTGACCGTCCCAGTGTTCTTTCCACTGGTAAGCAGTTTGGGCTATGATCCCATATGGTTTGGCATCATAATCGTTATGGTCACTGAAATGGGTGTTATAACTCCACCGGTGGGCATCAACGTATATGTGGTCTTTGGGGTGGCGCGGAGCGTGATAGGAGAAGTTCCCCTTGAGACTATTTTTAAAGGGATTTTCCCTTTTCTGCTCGCTGTCATTGTAGGGGTTATTATTCTCATAGCATTTCCAAAGCTCATTCTTTTCCTCCCTAACCTAATGTACTGAGACGACATGCGCCACCATAGAATTAGAGCGCTGGCCAAGGTAGTGGACTGCTACAGGTGGCGGGGTTTTTGGCTTGACATTTTTTGCCTTTGACTGCTATAGAAAACGATAGTTTCCTATAGAAACCCAAACCCGTGGAGCGACTGTGGAATTTAAGCGTGTTCCTGCACTAGATAAGTGCTTCAGAATATTGGATCTAGCGTCCAGGTCGAGTGGAGGCATTGGGATAAGTGAGTCAGCCAGGACCCTGGGATATAACAAGAGCACGGTTTTCAATATTGTACATACCCTTGCGTCCCTCGGGGTCTTGACAAATGGGAAAAACGGAAAATTCTTTCTTGGCCCACGCCTGTACACTCTTGGTAAGCGTGCCTCGCAGAGTTTCGATCTTGTTGAGCTCGCTCACCCATGGCTCGAAAATGTTACAGAACAGACAAGACTTTCCTCATTCCTTGGCATAAAGGCAGGAGACAGGGTTAGTATAATTGACAAAGTAGACTCCCCAGTGGATATAAAGGTGTCCTCTGAAGTTGGCATGCGTATTCCCCTGCTTGCCGGTGCCACGGGAAAGGTCTTTCTGGCACAGATGCCCGATGAGAAGGTGATAGAGATCCTAGGCCGAAAAGAGCTGAGAGCGTATACACCAAGGTCCTGCACCGACCCTTCCAGGTACTACGAGGCAGTTAGGCAGACCAGAGCGAGAGGATTTGCCCTTGACGATGAGGAGTACATTGAAGGAATAAGGGCCATAGCAGTACCTCTACGGACGGAGAACACCGGAACCTTGTCAGCCATATGGGTCGTGGGGTTGAGCAGTCAGATTAAGGATGATGAGATTGTCAAGGTCGCTGCATTGTTGGCCCAAGCGGCGAGGAATATACAGCAGCGGCTGGGCGTTTTTGAATAAACATTCAAGAAAAGGGAGAGTGGGATATGTTACTGCCACAATTTGAGTATCATGAACCCAAGACACTGTCCGAGGCCTGCGAATTCATGGCCGAATTTTCAGGTAAAGCTAAGGCCTTGGCCGGTGGCACAGACCTGCTTGTGAACATGAAGAAAAAGCTCCTGAGTCCCGAGCACCTCGTATGCGTAGACAGGGTAGAGGAGATGAAGGGGATAGGCTTGTCTGATGCTGAAATCAGGATAGGGGCTGCCGAGAAGGTGGCTGACATTGCTAGCTCCGATGACTTGGGAAAGGCCTTGGGCGCTCTGGCTATGGGTGCAGGTAATCTGGGCTCTCCTTTGATTCGCAATCTTGCCACAATAGGCGGCAACCTTTGCTCTGCCAGGCCTGCCGCCGACCTACCTCCGTCTCTTATCGCCTATGGGGCGATGGTGAATCTGATGAGCAAAGAGGGGCGGCGCATGGTGGCGGTACAAGACCTGTTCACAGGACCAGGTGAGACGATCATGAAACCCGAAGAGCTGATCTCCGAGATAGCAGTGCCAGTGCCAAAGGAGGCCTATGGCGCCCACTATATAAAGCTTGGTGTCAGACGGGCGCTTGAGATTTCGATTGTAAACGTAGCTGCATTCGTTCAATTGGACGAAGATGGCTCGCACATTGCCGAAGCTAGAGTAGTCCTGGGCGCTGTGGCTCCAACGCCCATTCGTGCGCCTTCTGCAGAGGAGGCTATCAGGGACGGCAGGCCAGACGGTGCGTTATTTACCAGAGCTGCGGAGGCTGCAGCTAGGGATGCAAAACCAATCGATGATTACAGGGCCTCGGCTGAGTATCGAAGAGATATGGTTAAAGTCCTTACAAAGAGGGCATTGATGGCAGCCTATGAGGAAGCAACGAAGAAATAACACCTACTAATAATAGAGAGGGCGAATTATGAAAAAATTAATTTCCCTGAAAGTTAATGGAAAGGTATATGAGGTGGCCGTCAGTCCTAACCAGACACTCGTGGATTTCCTGCGCAACGAACTAGACCTTATCGGCACCAAGAAGGGTTGCGAGGTGGGTGATTGCGGGTCGTGTACGGTTCTGATGGATGGTAGAGCGGTTAACTCGTGTCTGGTTCTTGCAGTGCAGGCACACGGGCGCGAAATTCAGACAATTGAGGGGCTGGAAAGCCCTGAGGGGCTTCATCCCATCCAAAAGGCCTTTGTGGAAAAGGGGGCGATCCAGTGTGGGTTCTGTACTCCGGGTATGATATTAACAGCTAAAAGTTTCCTGGACAAGAATCCCGCCCCTGACAGGGAGGAAATAAGAAAGGCCATTTCAGGCAATCTGTGCAGGTGTACGGGATATCAGAAAATCGTTGATGCTATTGAGGCTGCATCAGTGGAAATGTTAAGAAAAGAGTAAAAAGGGGGCTAAAATGACACAATACAGTGTAATCAACCGAAGGGCACCACGTCTGGATGCCCCTGATAAGGCTACGGGCAGGGCAAGATACGTTGATGATCTGAAGCTCCCTGGAATGCTCTATGGGGCTATTTTGCACAGCCCGGTCGCCCATGCCAGGATATTAAATATTGATACATCCAAGGCGCAGCGGCTGCCGGGTGTAAAAGCGGTTGTCACAGCCAAAGAAGCGGGCGTCGTAAAATACGGGGTGAGCCCGGCACGCTATGATGAGACCCTGTTCTGTGTTGATAAGGTGAGATACATTGGTGACGAAGTGGCGGCAGTCGCGGCCGTTGATCTTGACACTGCCCACGAGGCCCTGTCTCTTATCAGGGTGGACTACGAGGAACTGCCGGCGGTGTTGACCATAGAGGAGGCGTTGGCTGAAGGGGCCCCAATACTTCATGAGGAGTTTCCGAAAAACATATGCGCAGAGGTGCATCAGGAATTCGGAGATGTGGATGCGGCCTTCAAACAGTGTGATCTTATCCGATCAGATAAATTCATCAACAAGCGACAGGAATCAGGAGCCCTTGAACCCCACGGATGCGTTGCAGATTTCGACCCGTGGGGGAATCTGACACTATATAGCTCAACCCAGACTCCTCACTATGTAATGCGTACTGTGGCCATGGTGCTGGAAATCCCTGTGGGGAAGGTAAGGGTGGTAAAACCTTACGTGGGCGGGGGCTTTGGCAGTAAGGCCGAGGCAACACCAGCAGAAATGAGCGCGGCGCTGCTGTCCAAGATTACGGGAAAGCCTGTAAAGATCATATACGACCGCGAAGAGGTGTTCATGCACGGTAGATCAAGGCACCAGTTCATCCACGAGATGACAACCGGCGTGAAAAAGGACGGAACATTGGTGGCCTTGAAGCATTCATGTTATTTGGATGGGGGGGCATATACCAGCTTTGGGATTGCAACGGTATACTATGCGGGCTCAATGCTTGGGGGGCCCTACAAGCTCCCTAATATGAAGTATGATGGCTACAGGGTTTACACGAACAAACCTGCCTGTGGCGCCCAGCGTGGCCATGGTGCTGTGGCTGCACGCGCCCTTTTTGAGCAGCAGCTTGACATTATTGCCGGAGAGCTAGGGATTGATCCAATAGAGATGAGGCTAAAGAATGTTATGAGCCGAGGAGATGTAACCTGTAACGAGCTTAATATGAGTAGCCTGGGGATGAAGGAGTGTATTGCAGCAGTAAAGGAAGGGTCGAAGTGGGCAAAGAAAAAGGGAAGATTACCCAAGGGAAAAGGTATAGGGATGGCGTGCGGTTTCTTTGTCTCGGGTGCGGGTTACCCCATATATCGCTCTGATACATACCATTCAACGGCTACAATCAAGCTGAGTGAGGATGGAGGAACGGTCAACCTCTACACGGGCTCTGCAGAGATCGGGCAGGGTTCAGATACGGTCCTTGCCATGATTGCTGCAGAGGCCCTTGGAGTAAGGCTGGAGGACGTCAAGGTCCATTCAGGTGACACGGAGTATGGTGTTGACCTGGGGGCTTACTCCAGCAGACAGACACTGATGAGTGGCCATGCGGTGAAAGAGGCCGCTGAGGCAGCAAGGAAACAGGTTATAGAAGCTGTTGCCCAGGAGTTGGGGATTGACCCGGAGGAAATCGACATCAAGGAAGGAAAGGTCACATTCAAAACGCCTAATGTGGATTTTACCCCGATAAGGCAGAGTTATATAAGAGAGCACAGGGGGTGGAAAGACCAGCCTGAGGATCCTTACCTAACTTTCAAGGAAGCAGCCAGACTTGCATATCTACGCAGGGGACTAATTGTTGGCACGGGAAAATACAAACCACCCAAACTGGGGGGGTCTTTCAAGGGAGCCACGGTGGGCACATCTCCCGCCTATGGTTGCTCCGCAGAAGTGGTTGAAGTCACGGTAGACCTGGAGACGGGTAAAGTTATCATTGATGGCATGACCGATGCCCATGATTGCGGATTTGCAATCAACCGTACTTCAGTGGAAGGGCAAATGGAGGGTTCCCTTTCTATGGGGCTTGGTGAAGCACTCTTTGAAGAGGTCAAGTTCGGCCCAGAGGGCAGGATCCTGAATCCAAACCTGAGCGAATACAAAGTTCCAACCTCGCTGGACGTCCCCGACATAAAGACCATCATTGTGGAAAGCAATGAGCCAAATGGGCCTTTTGGAGCTAAAGAGGTGGGCGAAGGAGCAATCATGCCTACCATTCCCGCCATACTCAATGCGGTGTATGATGCTACAGGTGTAAGGATACACGAGCTTCCTCTGGTCCCGGAAAGAGTGTATATGGCAATCAAAAAGAAACATAAAAAAGGCCAATGACACACGGTCTATAATAGATTTGGCCTTGGGGATATGTGATGGCAGATAGCGAATACTGGAACCAATATCTGGAGACTCTTGATCCTGAGAGGATCCGGGCCCTCCAGGTGAAAAAGTTCCAGAGAATTTTCAAGTGGGCCTACGAGCACTCAAAGTTTCACCGAGCCCTCTATAATGAAGCAGGTGTTACTCCAAGAGATATCCGCTCCTTGGAAGATATTCGCCACGTCCCCACGGTAGAAAAATCCATGATGCGCGATATCCAGCGCAAGGATCCGTTTCCATATGGGGACGCCCTGTGTGTGCCCTTGGAAGAGGTTACAGAATTTCGCCAGACTAGCGGGACTACCGGCCAACCAGTATACCAGCCCGATACATGGCAGGACTGGGAGTGGTGGGCGGAGTGCTGGGCTTTTATCCTGTGGGCACAAGGATACCGTGAATCTGACAGAGTTTTCATACCCTTCGGGTACAACGTCTTTGTTGCATTTTGGGCTGGTCACTATGCCGCTGAAAAGATCGGCTGCGAGGTCGTACCTGGTGGTGTACTGGATACCAAAGCCAGGATACTGAAGATACAGGAGTTAAGGCCAACCGCCATGATGGCAACCCCCACCTATGTCTTGGGAATGGCCGATACAGCTAAGAACAAGATGGGACTTGATCCATCAGAAATGACCATCGAAAAGATAACATGCGCCGGAGAGCCAGGGGCCAGTATTCCTAGTACCAAAAAGCGGATGGAGCAGGCCTGGGGGGCGGCGGTATATGACCATGCCGGGGCCACGGAGATTGGCGCATGGTCATACGAATGCAAAGCCCAGCCTGGAGGACTCCACGTAAATGAGGCCTTTTTCCTAGTTGAAATAGTGGATATAGATACAGGTGAGCCCATTGAAGAGCCGGGGAAAAAGGGTAAGATGATTATTACCGCCTTTGATCGGATTGCACAACCATGTGTGCGGTTTGACTCCAAGGACATCATTGAGTGGGCATCAGCACCATGCCCCTGCGGCAGGTCATTTCGGCTTATAAAGGGTGGAGTGATAGGCAGGGCAGATGATATCACCAAGGTCAAGGGGGTGCTTCTTGCCCCTTCGGCCATAGAAGAAGTGGTGAGAGGGATAAAAGGGCTCGGTGATGAGTATGAGGTGGTGGTTGAAAGACGTGGTGATATTGACCACATCACTTTGAAGGTGGAACTATTGCCAGGACATGAGGGCGCTAGGGACAGAATAGAGGCGGAATTAATTGACCAGCTCAGAGTTAAGACAAACCTCGGATATCACCTGGAGTTTCATAAATATGGGAGTCTACCGCGATATGAGGTCAAGGCAAGACGTTTTAAGGATATGAGAAAAGCCCATTGATGGGAACATGTACGATGGACACCGATAGCGAATTAAAACAGATGCGTGAGCTCATAGCACAACTAAAGGGCACGGCCCTGGAGATCCAAGAGAAATTCCATGCCCTCCCGGCTGCAAGGAGGAATGCAGCGCGGATCCTGGCAAGCATCAAGATGCTGGAGCTGAATTTCTCCGATCTGCTGGCACCGCAGGATCCCGAAGACTAATCTCGCAGTCCCACAGTGGCCGCCGTGGGTCAAATCATTTCGCGTAGCTCTTCTGTAACATATTCAATTCTTTCCACATCCTCCTCTGTGAGCTTTTTTTGCCCCTGGGTGGAACTGATAAGCTTCCTTAATTCCTTAATTTGTTTTTCCAGGTCCACAATGGCGTTGAACATCATTGTGGGAATGTCAGCTTCGGCCTTCTTTTCTTCTACCGGTTGCATCAAGACCTCCCTTGGCTTGAGCACCAAGCGTTCTTTCCACCTAGGTATGTGGACATCAAGATGAAACCGATCACGGATCAGGTCCGCAAGGGCCTGGCTTGATACGGGTTCTCCGTGAACCACAAAGACCTTTGGGGCGGATTCAAAATGGGAGATCCATTCAAGGAGGTCATCCTGATCAGCGTGAGCCGAAAATCCTCCGATGGTAAACACCTTTGCGTTCACCGCCACATTTTCCCTGAATATCTTGACCCTCTTTGCGCCCTCTACGATCTTGCGCCCTGTCGTACCCATGGCCTGATATCCCACAATGACAATGCTGGCCCCGTGGCGCCACAGATTGTGCTTGAGGTGATGTTTAATTCGCCCGGCAGTGCACATACCATTGGCAGCAATGACTATAGCGCTGCCCTGCAGTTCATTGATACCCATAGACTCCTGGGTGGTGAGGGTGAACTTGAGCTTTGGCATGTCGAAGGGGTCGTAACCCTTTTCAACAATAGCCTGGGCCTCTTCATCGTAGCACTTCTTGTTTTTTCGGAATACCTCAGTGGCCCGAATGGCAAGAGGACTGTCAAGGTAAATAGGGATGTCAGGGAGGAGCCCGGCCCGATCAAACTCTCCCAGTATATAAAGGATCTCCTGTGTTCGTTCCACAGCAAAAGCGGGGATAATAACCTTTTCCCCGTGGCTGTAGCTGTACTTTATGGCCTCAAGTAGCTCTGTCTTACTGTCATCAAAGGACTTGTGCTTTCTGTTGCCATATGTGGATTCAACGAAAAGATAATCAGCATCAAATATTTCATGGGGGTCCTTTACAATGAGCTGGTGTTTTCTTCCTAAATCACCTGAAAACACGAGCTTGGTTTTATCACCATCTTCCTTTATCCAAAGCTCCAGAATAGAGGAGCCAAGAATATGACCTGCGTTTCGGAGCCTGATGTTGACCCCCGGTTCTATTTCAATAACTCTGTCTCTGTCTATCCCGACCAGACGGGGGATTGTGGCTTGGGCGTCCTCAGTTGTATAAAGAGGATGGACATCCGGGCGGCCGTTTCTGCGGTTTTTCCGTGTTTGCCACTCTGCATCCATCTCCTGTATATGAGCCGAATCAAGAAGCATAATCTCACACAATTCCGCAGTTGGGGGAGAGGTGTAGATTTTGCCCTTGTAGCCGTCTTTGACTAGTTTTGGCAGTCTGCCGCTGTGATCAATATGTGCATGAGTCAAGAAGACAGCCTCCAGTTCAGAGGGAGTAAAGCCCCATGGTTCCCAGTTGCGATTTTCAGTCTGCTTCCCTCCCTGAAACAGCCCACAATCCACAAGCAATCTCTTGCCCCCTGGAGTCTCAACGAGATAACATGAACCTGTCACCGTACCCGCAGCACCTAAACAAGTAATGCGTATCATAAGGAACTCCTTTCCTGTTTATTCGTAAATCGGGTATTTATAGGTCTTACCTTCAAAGTTTTTAACAATAAGCCCCGTTTCTTCTCTCCTTTCCACATAGGAGGGCATGTGGAGAATCTTTCCCCCTCCCCCGGGCAGGTCGATGCAATAGTGGGGTATACACAGGCCGGAGATATGACCAAGGAGGCTGGTAATGATGTCCACACCTTTCTGAGGGTCGGTCCAGAAATGGGATGTGCCCCTGACCTGATCACACTGGAAGAGGTAATAGGGCCTGACCCTTATTTTGACGAGTCGCTGCATAAGCAGGGCCATGGTTTCCCTGTTGTCGTTCACGCCCTTGAGGAGCACGGTCTGGCAGCCAATGGGAATGCCAGCGTCGGCTAACAGCGAACAGGCTTGGGAAGCCTCAGGGGTGATCTCCCTGGGATGATTGAAGTGAGTATTTACATAAACGGGGTGATACTTACTTATCATCCTGACTAGTCTAGGCGTTATCCTGTGGGGAAGAGTGCATGGGGTCCTGGTTCCAATCCTTATGATTTCAACGTGAGGGATCGCTCTTAATTGTGCCAGTATCTCTTCAAGTTCCTCTGTCTCGAGCAAAAAGGGATCTCCTCCTGAAAGTAAGACGTCGCGTAACTGCCTGTTCGCTCTTATATAAGCAATGCCGTCCCTTATGGTATCTGGCGTCACTATGCCTTTGCGGCCAACCTTCCTCTTGCGATTGCAGAACCTGCAATATACGGCACACTCATTGGAGATCAAGAACAAGACTCTGTCAGGGTAGCGATGAGTGAGACCGGCCACAGGGGAGTGCTTTTCTTCAGCCAAGGGATCTGCGGTGCCGGGCATTTGCCGAAGTTCCCTGGGGTCGGGCACGCACTGTCGGTAAATGGGGTCCCCTTCTGACTCTATTAGCCTGAAATAATACTCATTGATGCGCATGGGATAGCGATGAATGATCTGTTCAAGGTAGGGAATGCTTTGACCCAACAATCTTTGGAGTTGATCTGCAGTCTGCATGCTACGGGCCAGGAGCGCCTTCCAATTCCATGCGGTATGCCGATCCCGTAAAGGCTTATACATAGTTCGTCCTCAACCTGCTGGATGGGGTAACATAGACCATAGCGATGGTTTTTACAAGATTTTCGCGCTTTTTGGGTTGCACATACACGTTAGTGTGTTTACATTGATTAACAAATTTTTTGCAAGTTATTTGGAAAATATGATGAGTCCCGAGGCATAAGTGCCCTAGGAAACAGAGGTCCAAGTACCCGGAGGACATTTTTGAGGTTTCTTGAGCGGCCGAGAAACATTTTCGGGAGGGGAAAGCAATGGAAAAGCACCATAAATTTTCTATCTGGTACTTACTGATCGGGATATGGATTGTCTTACTTCTTCAGCATTCTATTATTTCTATGCTTGCAATCCGTACAATCCCCTACAGTGAGTTCCTGAAACTCCTGAAAGAGGGCAAAGTAACTGAAGTGGCAATCGGGGCCAACCAGATCCAGGGCCGCCTCAGGGCCGATGCCTCACCAAACGGTCGTCCAATCCTCTTTCGAACTGTCAGGGTAGATCCTGAGATTGCCAAACTCCTTGCCAAGTATAACGTTACGTTCAAGGGAGAGGTGGAATCTACATTTTTAAGGGATCTTTTTTCGTGGGTGATCCCCATATTCTTATTTGTTGGAGTGTGGTACTTTTTCATGAAGCGCATGACGGGGCAGCAACCCGGATTTATGACATTGGGCAAGAGCAAGGCCAAGGTGTATATGGAAGATGACTTACAGGTAACCTTTGATGACGTGGCGGGAGTTGATGAGGCAAAAGAAGAGTTAATGGAAATAGTGGAGTTCCTCAAGGAGCCACAAAAGTTTACGCAAATCGGTGGAAAAATGCCTAAAGGGGTACTGCTTGTTGGGCCTCCGGGTACCGGAAAAACCCTGTTGGCGAAAGCAGTCGCGGGGGAGAGCCACGTGCCCTTTTTCAGTATGAGTGGCTCGGATTTTGTGGAGATGTTCGTGGGTCTGGGAGCCGCGCGAGTCAGGGACCTGTTTGACCAGGCCAAAAAGAGGGCACCGTGCATAATATTTATTGATGAATTGGATGCGCTTGGTAAGGCAAGAGGAATTGGCGGAGTCGCAAGCCATGATGAAAGGGAGCAGACCCTGAATCAGTTGCTGGTAGAGATGGACGGCTTTGACCCCACGATAGGTGTCATCCTGATGGCTGCCACCAACAGGCCAGAGATACTGGATCCAGCCCTCTTGAGGCCTGGCCGTTTTGATAGACATATACTTGTTGATAGACCTGACAAGAAAGGTCGGGAAGAAATTCTCAAGGTTCACCTCCGCAATGTTAAGGTAGCCGATGACGTGGACGTGGAAACCATCGCCAACATGACCTCGGGCATGGTAGGTGCGGACCTCGCGAACCTGGTTAATGAGGCAGCGCTCCTTGCAGTACGGCGCAACAAGAAGAAAGTGACCATGAGGGAGTTCGAGGAGGCTGTAGAGAGGGTCATTGCCGGACTGGAGAAAAAGAACCGCCTTATCAATGAAGAAGAACGCAAGATAGTCGCATATCATGAGGTGGGTCATGCCCTTGTTGCGCTCTCATTGCCCGGCACCGATCCAGTAAAGAAGATTTCCATTGTCCCTCGCGGTATTGCCGCCCTTGGCTACACGATGCAGGTCCCAACTGAGGACCGTTTTCTGATGAAGAAGACAGAGTTGTTGAATAAGATTGCATCCTTGCTGGGAGGGCGTGCTGCTGAGGAACTCATGTTCGGGGATATTTCCACCGGAGCGCATAACGACCTGGCCAGAGCGACCGATATAGCAAGGTCAATGGTCAAAGAATATGGCATGAGCAAGAAGGTGGGGCAGGTATATTTTGCCAGCCAGCAAAAGGCGCAGTTCCTCCAGACACCCATGATGGAGGGCGGTGGAGAGTACAGCGAGGCCACAGCTCAATTGATAGACAATGAAGTAAGGGAGATTATCTCCACACAGTATGAAAAGGCCAAGAGTATCCTGGAAGAAAAAAAGGAAGTACTGATTGAAGGTGCAGAGGTGCTTTTAGAGAAAGAGAAAATTGAGGGTGAAGAACTGAAGGAAATAATGAAGTCAAGGGGTTTTTCTATAGCCTCGGAGGCCTGATACCTTTCCTGATAATCTCTGTTGCCCCTGGTCCACAATTAAATAAAAGATCAAGCACTGAAAGATTGGGCAGGAACCGGCCCCACAACTGTGGGTAGACCAGGGGGCGCGGATTAAAGAATATAACCTTAATCCCCTCCTTTTCGAAGCCTTCAATGTACAGGTATTTTCGAGCTGAGTTCTGTGCCAGAAAGTGAGTGGCTCCCAAGGCCTTACATACCTTGATAGAAAGCCATGGTTCCCTTGCCTTTATCCCTAGCTCTGATAGGCGAATTACACGAGTTGGAATTTTCAGGAGGCCAAGGATATATCGAATAGCGCTTTCATTCAATTGGACCAGCTTGACGTATGTCGGCGAGAAAAGCTGGCCAATGAAGTCCTCATGGTCTCTGAAAAATGGGGCGTTTGCGTAAGCAGTTATAAGAGAGGCCAGGTGTTTTTTCGCCCATCTGCCCTGGTGGCAGATCTCTACCTCCGAGATCCTCTGAAGTCCCCGGCCCTTTTTCCACACTGGTATTGTCAGCCACAGGGTGCCCTGATCGTTCTTGAATCGGTTTCTGGTAAGCCATGTGGTGCCGCGAGGGAATTGTACTTCATCCATTAATACCAGAATATGCGATTGAAGGGCTTTTTGAAAGAATCCTGCATAGGGTACAAAGTATGGCTGCTGGGCGGAGACGATTTTCATGTCCTTGGCCTCAGAGGAAAAGTCGAGGATCCTTTGCTTCAAGCTCACGTATCTTGGATAAAACCAGCCGTCTGGCGAAATCCTTGTGTGATAGATAGGGTACTACATTTTTCTTAAGCAGGGTAACAAATTCCTCAAACAGCGCGTCCTTATCTTTTTCGTCGATAAAGTGCCTCTCTTGAATGTACCGATAAGGCACGTTATCCCCAAATACGTCCCGAAGGACGCGCAATAACCTCTCCCTGTTAGGTGTGGGGGGCATGATATCAGGAACAAGGGGGATATCCACCCGTGCCTCCAGGCTCACCAACCACCTGTCGCCCGCAAGCACGCGACTGAGGTCCCAGAGCTCTACCTTGACCCCATTGTCCAGCTCTATAGTCTCAACTAATCTTTCCTGCACTACTCTTTGAAATGAAGTAGAATTCATCGCAGCTCTGCACCTTCGCCGATTAACTAACTGCTAACCAACTCAATAATGGCCTTTGTGGTGTATTCGCCTAGATCAGCAAGTGCGTCCAATGGCAAGAAGGATAGGGCATTGGAAGAAAAAAGACAAGTGGCAGAGGCCGGGAACTCTTCGTCTGAAAAATAGAATATATAAGCAAGGGCCACCTTTGGCAGGGGATATATGACGAATGACAGATCGCCCTTTAGGGCCTTTGGTGCCTGGTGACCATCAAAACGGGACAATATCGTGTGCTGTCTCCTGGCTAGGACTTCTACATAACGCACTAATGGTAATTCCGTCTTGGCCTTGAAAGGCCCACGGTATGGTATGCTGTTTGGGAAATCCTGAAAGGCCTTAAATGGTTCGAGCACAATGGGTTCGGCCGAAGCGCAAACGGCATAAAGAGAGATAATAACACCCACGGGGCCATGCTCAGGTTCTCCGTTCAGAAAAATAGATTCTTCAGTAAGGGTGCAACTAGTGCCAAGGGCCTTGAACGAGTAAGAGTTTCCCTCTATTCTGGCGCCCAGCCTTCTTGCGAGATCCACGGGTGCCTTTGAGAAGGCCATGGTAAGATTATTCCTTATGATTCTTATGTAACTCGTATCCACAGTTGTGCATTAACTTAGAAATACCTACGAACTCCACCCGCTTCCATATGCTTTGGTAAGTGCTGAGGAACACTTTTATCCCTTGAAGCGTAGTGGCAAAGGGGTGGCCAATCCCGATAGCTTTACCCCACCGGATCGCCACTGACATCAGCTTTTTCATTTCCTTGATAGCTACAGTGGTATGTGCCGGACAATCCAGAAACACGTTCCTGTGGGCAGCAATTATGTGAAGCCTTCTGGCAGTCCGATAGGCTACAGAACGGGGTGTCGTGAGGCTATCCACAAAGAAAAGCCCTTTTTGCTTTATAACCTCCAGGGCCTCTTTGATCTTTTTCCCGTTGGCAGTAAACTTGGATCCCATATGGTTGTTTACGCCTGTTGCCAGATTGATTTCCATAAGGTTTGTTCTGATTGTCTCCTGAATCCGGGTTGAGGAAAAGCTCGTGTATACGGCCCCCGGGCCGGGGTCAATATCCCGCCGAAACGGCTCCATGGGCTGGTGGAGAAGGATTTCATGGCCGGCCTTGGCGATTTCCTCCATCAATCTGCGAGAGAAGGGGCGCTGTGGAAGGATTGAAAATGTAATGGGTACGGGTAAGGCGAGAAACTCCCTCGCCAGGTGGAGGTTATTCCCGATATCGTCTATCACGATTGCCACTCGAGGCCAAGAGGGTCTCGGTTTGATAGGCATAGGTGGCCTTTTAGGCATGGGAAGGACCAGCTTCCACGAAGCCATAGCCATACCAGGCATCATCACCGAGGCGGTTGAGGAAAGCAGCAGGAAGCCACTTTTCTGGAGAAAAATTCTCCTTGTGTAATCCACCGCTTTTTCTACTCTGTGATATCTATGCATTTTGCGATGTATATACAACCAATTGGGGTAAGCGTCAAGAAAAAATACAATATATTGAATCTTTCTCTTGCGCAGTCTTTTTTGTTCTGATATAAATTTTATCAAGGGTCGATTCGCAATAGCCCGTGACCTTCTCTATATGAGGAAGTGTTCTTGCCTGATGGTTCGACTTTCCACCAAAGGACGCCAAGTTAGACTTTGTTGAGGGGTTCAGAGTTCCATCGGGGGTAATTTGGTATCCCAGGGAGTGGCGAACTATTACCTCCAAGGAGGGGGAAAACAACTTTTATTTAGATTCGCAAGAAAGGGGTGAACTGATGAAGGTAATAGCCATAGCAAATCAAAAGGGAGGCTGCGGAAAGACTACAACCGCTATCAATCTTTCCTCTTTACTGGCTTCAAAGGGCCAAAAGGTCGTTCTGATTGATGCAGACCCCCAGGCCCATGCGACCATGGGCTTGAATCTGGTCCCTGGGGAACTGACTCAAACCATATTTGAGATACTGTCCCCAAGCAATAATGGTAACATGGCCATGTCTGAAATCCTATTACCGGTGAAGGAGAACCTGTGGCTCGCTCCATCCAGCGCAAAGCTCAGCGCAGTGGAACAGGAACTCGCTGGTGTGGAAGGCCGCGAGAGTAAGTTGTACCGGGCAATGGGTGTGCTGGGAGAGGACTACGATTATGCCATCATAGACTGCCCACCCAGTATAGGCCACCTGTGTGTAAATGCCCTTAGGGCCGCGCAAGAGGTTATCATCCCGATCGATTTGTCCCTATTTTCCTTGAGAGGGGTTTCTAAACTAATGGAGATCGTGTTTATGTTAAAGGAAAGGCTTGGTCACGAGGTCAAGGCCAGGGCACTGATTACAATGTTTGATAACAGGACCAAGTACTCCAGATTAGTACTGGAAAAGGTGAAAGAAAGGTTCGGTGAAAATGTCTTTGACACTGTTATCCGTTACAACATCAGACTCAGGGAAACAGTGGACTCTGGTGTTCCCATTTCTGAGTACGACAGGCGCTCAATTGGTTACAAGGACTACGAAAGGCTGGCGCAAGAGGTATTGACAGGCACGCCGAGCCTCTCAGCGGGAGATCAAGAGACCCTGGCTGCAGCAGAAGACTTCATAGAGGAGACAGAGGATCTGAGGAAAGCGGTCATAGAAGATGGTGAGGAGGGTCCTGTTAATGACCTAGAGGGATTTCAGGTCGAGGGGTTCAGGTCCTTATACCCTTCTATGGCAGATGCCTTGGTGGTGGACAGTGCCAGCACATTAACAGACGAAGACGATGAGGACTACTGAAGGCCTGATGCGCCACTCGGCTGGATCTTTTTACTGTGCCGTCTGGGATGAGATTTTTCGAGAACCCGTCAATATTAGATTCGAGGGATTCAAATGGAAGACAAAGGTGAAACTAAAGAACTAGATGAGGTCCTTGATCTATTCATATCCCCTAAAGAACGGAAGGGCCAAGGATACTGGAGCGAAAAGGGCCCCAAGGTTGGTAACCAGGCCCAGGAGAAAAAGAGCGTTCCTGTGGTGGTGACAACAAATATCCACAAAGAGATCGCTTGCCCCCCGGGGCAGGGCGCCCAAGACAGGATACGAGGATTGCTTTTTGAGTATTTGCAGGACGACTATGAAATAACCAAAATAGAGCTACGCAAAGTCACACATCGCAAGGAAATTGACAAAGATCTCCACCAGGACGAGGAAATTTGCATCCTGATCAAAGACCAATAAGAGCCCGGTTTGATCTTTAGCAGTTCTATAAGTTTCTCAGTCGGGGCGGAAGCACAAATACCCTTCTGGGGCCTTCTTGCAAGGAGATGGCCTCCTGGGGGCAAAAGCGAGCACAGAGTCCGCATCCAAGGCATGAGTTTTCGTCTCTTTCTGCCTTACCTTCATCACTAAGCACAATTGCATCAGTGGGACATCTGTCCACACATTCCCCGCACCCTATGCACAATTCCTGGTCAATTATTGAAAGATAATTGGTGGCATTGACAAGGGGGAATGCCCCATCCCGCCACAGCCTGAGGGTATCGCAGCAGTCTTTGCAGCAGTTGCATATACTTGTTTCTGGTCGGGAGATCTTTGAGTTGGGATGAAATGCCTTGTGGACCAGGCCTGCTTCTTCTGCCTGCTTCATTATCTTCAGGGCCTCGTCTTTGCTCACGCTCCTGGCAAAACCCTGGGCCACAGTATGGCGGGCGGACTTGCCGAAAGTGAAGCAGGTTTCAATAGGAGCCCCGAGTGAACAAGGGTGACCGAGCACCGCCCTGCGCTGGCGGCAGAAACAATGGCCCACCGCAATATCATCGAACTTTTCGATTATTTCTTCCACAGACTGGCTGGCCAGGATCTCCTCTGTGGGCGTTTCTATTTTGCGGTCCACAGAAATGATTTTGATGTGCTTGCCATCTTCAGTTTTTCGCATGGGCACGGTCCTGTCCACAGGAGGCATTTGCTTCAGCAGTGGCACGAAGTTATCATAGTTTTCCTGAACTTGATCTCTGATCTCGCCTATGAGGTCCTGGAATAACTGGGCAAGCCTTTTTTCCTTTTCGTCACCTCTTAGCTCACCCATGAACCGATATTCCATGAGTCCCACAGTCATGAGGGGCAGGATTCTATAAACCATAACACCAGCCGAATTGGGCTGATTAAACAGTAGGCCCCTTTTGGCAAGGCTGGTGGTCAGATGTGCAATCTTATCCTCCGCAAGGCCGCTGGATGCCTTGAGCTCCTCTAAAGTTTGCGAGGGCTTGTCACGGAATGCCCAGATGAGATCAAGCTCCTCAACGTTGTCTTCCAACACTTCTTTAATAATGCCTACGGTTGTGTCATTTACTGGAAACGGGATAATACCCTGTTTGCAAATTACACTGGTGGCCTTACGGTATTTTTCTTCAAGGGCTGCGTTTTCCATGGTTTGTTCATCCTCCCGAACTCAATGTGTTCTCTGCCTTACCCGATGATCATATCTAACGTATTTTACTTGATAGTTCCACAGGTTTTCTACATTGACGCTTGTTTTTGTGGCATTTGAGAGTTAAGTATCGTAAAAAGTGAATGAACAGTATAAAGGAGGGAGAGGGTGGAGCTATCCAAAATTCGAAATGAGGCTGAAGATATCTTCTTGAGCTGCTTGAAAGCCGTTGATCCTTACGAGGCCGTCAAAGGGACCTTGGAGATAAGAGCTAATATGCTGATTGTCAAAAATCACGAAGGAGGCCGTCAGGACATAGACCTAGGGGCATACGAACACATCTACATAGCGGGGGGAGGTAAAGCGACAGCGCCCATGGCAAAGGCGGTTGAAGAGCTGCTGGAAAACAGGATCAGTGGCGGTATAATAAATGTGAAATACGGATTTGGACTTCCTTTGCAGCACATAGAGGTCTGCGAAGCCGGGCATCCTTTACCAGATCAACGCGGTCTGGACGGGACCAAAAGGCTAGTCAAGATGTTGCACCAGGCCGGTGAGAAAGATTTGGTTCTATCCTTGATCTCTGGGGGAGGCTCTTCCCTATTACCTTTGCCGACTGAGAATATTACTTTGGAAGAGAAGCAGCAAGTGACGGAGGCCCTGCTTGAGTGCGGTGCCAGCATTGATGAAATAAACGCAGTGCGAAAACATATTTCTTTATCTAAAGGAGGTCAGTTGGCTCGGGCTGCCTATCCTGCTACCACCATTAACCTCATGTTGTCAGATGTGGTGGGTGATAGAATGGATGTGATAGCCTCGGGTCCTTTTGTGCCGGACAGTTCCACCTTTGTCACGGCCAGAGAAGTGTTCGAGAAATACCATTTGGAGGATTTACCCCCGAGCGTCTTGACCTACATCGAGAGAGGGATAAAGGGTGAAGTGCCCGAAACCCCAAAGCAGGGAGATCCTGTGTTTGAAAAGGTGAGCAACATCATAGTGGGGAGCAATATCATAGCGCTAAAGGCTGCCCGGAATAGGGCCGCCGAGCTTGGCTATAATGCTATCGTCCTTTCGTCCATGATAGAGGGTGAAACGAGGGATGTGGCCAGGGTCCACGCTGCTATCGGGAAAGAGATTTTGAAAACAGGCAATCCTGCACCTGCGCCAGTATGCGTAATTTCCGGTGGAGAGACTACTGTAACTATTCGTGGGAGGGGTAAGGGTGGGAGGAATCAAGAGTTCTGCCTTGCTGCGGCCATGGACCTTGTAGGGCTCCCACCCAGGGTGGTGGTACTAAGTGGTGGGACCGATGGCAACGATGGGCCAACTGACGCAGCAGGGGGCATCGTTGACCCCGATACAATCAGGAGAGCTGAGCAGAAGGGTTTGGATGCACTGGAATTTTTGCAGAACAATGATGCCTATCATTTTCTCCAGGCTACCGGGGACCTGCTGATTACCGGGCCCACCAAGACAAATGTTATGGATGTGCACATAGTTCTCGTACAATAGCCGTTGAATTAAAAGGAATCAGAAAACTCACTTTTTCTGTCACTGCTGAACCCGGCCTATTTCTTCTTCCACCTTCGAATGAGATAAGGCTTTGTCATTTCAAAGGTCAGGCAATCCTGTTCTATGGTTTCCTCTGCCTGCTTAATAGACATTCGCCTGGTCTTCCTCACGAAGGATAGTGTTTTGCCAAAATAAAGCGGGATAAGGGAGTCCATCATGAGGTCCCTGTCGGCAACATTGTCCCTGTAAGATATGGCCACGTCAAACAGAAGCCTTGCCCAAAGGTCCGTTGGGAAATTGAATTCGTTTTCCTTGAGACTCCTGATTTCCATAAGCTTGTTAAAGACGTCAGGGCTCAAGATCCCCTGCCATAAGTCCTGATATTGTTCGAAGCCGGTGTGAAATTTGTTCAGTAAGTTCTGAGTGTCCACCTCCACCTTGGGGGGCATTTCAGTCTCACCTAATCCAAAACCATAGATGGCTGTTGGGCGGCTGTACTTAACCTTCATCCATATAGCACTAAAATGGGTCATCAAGGTGAAGATAGTTCCCACAACCTGGCGGAACATGGGGCCCAGATGGGCTCCAGGGTCTTTAGTACGATGGACCTTGGGCCTCCCCATAAACGACTGGCATATCCTGGCCTTATTGGCTATGGCAAGCGTTGTCATCCAGATGTCAATCCCAAAGTTGGCCACTGCCCCGTCCCATGTATCGCTTTCAAGGTAGATCTTAGCCAGTTTTGCTGAAAAACCAAAGTCTCCTCCTATGGGCTGGCGAACCCTTCTCCCGTAAAGAGACCTAGTCATGGGATAGGCAATACCGTTGGTAATTGTGCCATCGTATTTATGTCGTATATAAAGAGGCGCCACGTAGGAAAAGCCATTGTAAAGAGGCTCTCCCAAGTGTTTGATCCATTCGGGGGTGATGCTTTTCAAATCGGCATCAACAACCACAACCGCCTTGGCATGAAGATCAACAACCTTTTGAAAAAGATTCTTGAAGTTATTCCCTTTACCCTTTACGCCTGGTGGAGTTGAAAGATATATTTTCGGGGCCCTGGTAGGAGTATCCAAGAATACGTCTCTAGTGCCATCAGGCGAATTATTGTCGCAATTTATTATTACTGCCTTTTTATCACGGAAATACTTGCTTAACCCTTGGTCAGCTTGCGTAATGGGAAAGGCAATGGAATCGGCCTCGTTGTAAGATGGAATGCACACTATCAGATCTGCTCTTTTGACCCCATCTGGGTTTATTTCTGCTTGAAAATGAGAAGCCATTAATGTGTTCCTCCGTGGGTTCGCAAAAAATTCATAACCCCTTCATTCCAGCCCTTGGGTCCTTTTTCCTTTGTTATTATAAGCGCTGGCAACCGGGCCTTGAGATCATGAAGTTTTCCTGGGTCGCCAACAAAAATAGGTTGATCAACTGTCTGGAGCATGGGAAAGTCATTTTCGCTGTCCCCTATTCCAAGCGAGAAAACGTTGTGACCGTTGTCTCTGTACCAGGCAATAATTTTGCGGGTTCCAGTGCCTTTATCGGACTTTCCGCATAGATGAAAAAATCTCCCTCCCTTAATCACCCTCAATCCCCTTCTTCGAGCTGCCTCGACAATGCAACTCTCTTTCTCCTTGTCTATATCCATTATAAGGAAAGGCTCATCAAATTCTCTTTTTGCAGCCCTGCGAGCCTCATCTGCGTCCAGACCCGTGAGGGAGGTAATTTCTAGGGTCTCCATATCGGAAAGGCCAATCAGTTTGCATCCCGTCTCGGTTGCAATGTCCCTCAGTGCCTTCCTTAAAGTTTCATGGCGGACGCCTAGGGCCCACTTCCAGAGCCCATTAACAGGGTCGGCTCCTGGCGGAGGATGCGGAAATGTCTTTTTTGGAAAAAACACACCGCCTCCGTTTTCAGTGACGAAAGGTGCGCCAAGGCGCAGTTGTGTAGAAATGACCTCCATCTCCGCCCGGGTTTTGCTAGAAACGAGCACAATGGGTATGCTTCGGCGTTTACACACCTCAATTGCCTCCCTTGCATCCACCCAAGAGTATGTAGACTCATCGAGTAATGTTCCGTCAAGATCACTGAATATGACCAAAAAAGGGGAGTTTTCCTCCCCGTATGAATTACTGCCCTTCATCGCAGAGACAGACCTGTTTGTAGTCAGGCGAAGCGCCTCTTTTCTTCCTCCACCACTTCTATTATATCATAGAATATGTGTGGGAGCTTGTTATTTACCCTTTCCCATGACACTGTCTGCGGAGTTTCAAAGATCTTTTGCTGAGTCTTCCCTTCCACAGCCAGTATGGCCTCTGCTAGACCATTGTGGAGAAAAGGTTTGAACTCTGGATATGAGTTGACAAATCTGAGAAATCTCTCAGTGATTCTGTACGGGGATGTCAGGATCTCCCCTGCCTGCAAGATACAACCCCGGAAGACATCCTTAACCAGAAATTCCTCGTGATCTCTGTTATATGAAAGATTGCTGAAGTCCGCATCATCTGAGTATTTTCTTATCTGGTCCTCCGCTATTGCCTGATAAGTGATGGCAAGATCCCTGAAAAAGGTGTCTGATATCTCGAGACCCTCTTCAATGACCAGTGCGTTCATGAGAGTGGTCACAATGTCCACAGCCATACGATTGAGACCTTTACGCTGGTCTTGAGGGGATACTTCCTGGTGCTTGTGATCAAAGGGTTCTTCGGAAAACATGACCTCGGCTGCTGAGGAAGCCTTGCGGTAAACCTCTATAAGCGTGAAAATCTCCACACCCCAGTTGGTAGCAAATCGCATCTTTTTAAGTAAGTCCGTACGAAATGCCACTTCGCCAGAGAGCTGGTATTTAAAGCTCAAGAGGAATTCAATCAATCTCAGCACTTTCTCCTCTTTGCTTTCTGTGAATTTTCTTTTTAAGGCAAGAAGGAGAGGGTCCAGAAGCAGCCTTTTAACACGTCCATAAAGTTCCCTATTTGCCAGCCTCGCGTAGTAGGCCTTTGAGAAGTCGTAGTTGAGCACAACGACCGGGAAGAGCAATCTGTGCAACTGTACGCGCTTGAAAGTCCGAATATCGGCATCTATTAGACCGATTGCCTGGGCACCAAGGGCAATGGCTATGCCGAAACTGAGAAACATGTTCTTGCCTTTTCCCGGCTCAGTTATGTTAAACCCAGCCTTGGCAAGTTGATCATATATGGACGAAAAACCCGGTCCATCATTCCACTGGATAAGATAATTCCTGATCCCCGCCCCGCTAATGAGGTCCTTAAGCTCACGGGCCTCTTGTTCCGTAGCCTTATCCAGACCAAAGATAATGGTGGCCAGATATGTTACGTCCCTTAACTGCTTCAATATATTCGAGAACACGGGTCGGTTATCTGGGTCCGTATATTCGCTTGCAAGAAGCGGGATGACCAATACCGTTTTTTTCCATTTAGAGTGAAGACGCAACTGGGACTGCAAGTGCTTGCGGTCCTGTCGGAGGATATGAAAGGTCGTTATGCGCCCACTATGTTGAGAGAAGTCAGTAATTTTCCTCACCCCCAAAAGCTATTTAGCGGAGTTATGCCGCGGGTCAAAAAGTTATCCAAATGGCCCCCGTTTGTCAATCTTACTTCTGCGCGTGAGCCTGCCACCGAGCCTGAAAGGGCGAAGATAGGTAGTGGGGTTTGCCAGGATACTCAGGTAAGAGGCCTGCCCTGACATGATCTCCATCATTGCCTCACACACACGTTCGCCATAGACCGTGAAGATTGTCTGCATGAATCTTGGGTGGTCATAAATCCAGTGAGCCACCTTGCTTGCAAGCCGTATATCTTTCAGAATGTTTCTTGCTAGAAGGAATTGGTAGTGTCCGGCCACGTCAGATATCCGGCCCGTTTGAGTCTCCATGATGGCCTTTGCTGCCAGCCGGCCGCTAACCATAGCATTAGATATTCCCTCGGCAGTAAGGGGGTCTGCGAGGCCTGCAGCATCCCCAGTCAGCAAGATGTGGCCTTTGGCGAACTTCTCTTTGCCCGCCCACAGGCTGATGACGCTTGCCCTTTTATCCAGAACCCTGGATTTGCCAAGACCTAGAAAACTCATATAAGAATCCAGGTATTTCGCCAGATTGAATCTGCCTTTTCGGAGCCTGCCTACCCCAACGGACAGGTGGCTTTTCTTTGGAAAAACCCACCCGTATCCCTGGGGCACGAAGCCCAGGTCAAATCTAGCCCGGTCGCTAAAGTGTGCAAAAAGTTCATCACTGACCTCAAGCTCACATTCTACTGCCGGGACCAGATTTACCTGGCCACAAAGCCCGGTTTTTCTGGCCACAACACTCAGAGCTCCATCAGCGCCAATGAGAAAATCACCCGTCAATGTGTCGGCATCTGTAATAACGACTATTCTGCCCCCTTCGGCTCGGATGTCCCTGACCTTATGACCAGTGATGAGCAGAGCCCCTGCTGAGCTGGCCTCGCGCAGTAACAAGCGATCGAAATCTTTCCGCATGACCATTGCAATTATTGGATCGGGTTTTTTCGTTTCAAAGCAAAGGCCCCTTGGAAAGATATTCACCTGCGTCTTGTAGCATTGTCTTTGCACTGAGGTCAGGACTGGCCCCGAGAGGTGTTTAAGCCCTCGCAACACAAGGCCTCCGGCACATGGTTTGGTGCCCGGGCTGATATTTTTTTCTACTATCGCCACGCTTAACCCGGATGCTGCCAGCTCCTTAGCTGCACAACTGCCAGCGGGGCCTGCTCCCACCACTATAATGTCAAATGCCCGTTTCATGTCTGAAGCCTCAGAGGATCGGACTTCTAAGTCCCCAGGTAATAATAAGGTAAGATGATCGTTTTTATACACTAATTGCGGGGAAGAGACACGCAAAATAAGCTGGGTCGTGAACACAACCTAGAGGAGCTTGACTGACACAGTGACCTTTGATGACTGTCAAAAAAAGGATTAAACACCATCTCAATTTGACAGTACCTCGGCTTTCAGGGTAAAAAGGATCAGACTGGACGGCCGAAAATGGGGGAGTGAATGGGATTTCGAAGCGCTGGGCTGTTGTGAAAATAAATCACTTAACGCGTGGACTTGGGTTATAATGACTCCTTCCATTCAAATGTGCTTAGAAATAATGGATAAATATGAGATGCTGGAGAACATAAAGGCCCATTCTATAATGGTAGCCAGGGTCGCACATGTAATTACTGTGGGATTGGGTCCGAAGGCCCAAGAGATGTCAAAGGGTCTCATCCTTGCAGGGGCCCTGCTTCATGACATTGGAAAGACAGAAGCGCTCAAGCACGGAGGTGACCACGTCCAGATAGGCCAGGAAATTTGCCGAGAAGAAGGTTTTGAGGAGCTTGTGCCCATAGTGGCAGAACATGTAGTGCTGAAATCTTTCAGCGCGGATGGCAAGATAACAGAGAAAGAGGTGGTATACTATTCTGACAAGAGAGTAAACCATGACCAAGTTGTGGCCCTAGAAGAGCGGCTTGCCTATATACTAAAGCGCTATGCCTCCAGAAATCCTGAGTTGAAGGACCCTATTGTCCACAATTTCAATATATGCAGGAAGGTAGAGCAAAAGCTTTTTGAGGGCTTGGAGTTTAGGCCTTCAGAAATAGGCAATCTGGTACATAAGATGAGATTCCCATTTAACCACTCAAAGACTGCGCTCAAAAAGTAGGACTCTGTGTCAATGCGGTACCAGCCTGGACCGTGCAGGCCTACGCTGCGGTGGTGTTTTGCGAATGCTTTAATAGCCTTAAAATAACTCAAGGGTCACAGAAATCCACAGTCCACGTGGGATGGAAGGAGAATAAAATGGTTTGGGTAAGAAAGATTCTAGGTCCGTTCATTTGTCTTATAGTTGTTTCGTGCCAGGCAAGTGCAATTAAAGTGCATATTCGTTTTAATGACGCACAGGGCCTTGTGCAAGGGGATAGAGTAGTTGCCGGTGGTGAACAAATTGGCAAGGTAGCCAAAGTAGAGTACACTTCCAACGGTGAATTCCTGGTAGATGTCGTGGTACCTGAGCAGTTCAGGCAGAAGCTTACCACAAGCTCAAAATACTATATCGTACCCGATCCTGAGAGTCAGGGCAGGAAGGCTATAGAGGTTGTTGCCTCGGCAGAGCCGGGTGATCTCGTTGCTGATGGGGCGACTGTCCAGGGCTCCAGTAAGGCTGAAGATATGGTCAACGATCTTGTGGCTGGCATGCAAAAGGGGTTAAGTGAACTGGAAAACCAGGTGGAAGAGTTTCTGGGGACACTCGTGAAAGAAGTTCCGCCAAAAGAGCAAATTCAAAAACTTAGAAAACAGCTAGAGGAACTTGCAGAGAGAATGAAGAAATCGGGACAAGCGGCCAGAGACAAGTTGGAGAAAGAGGTGTTACCAAGGCTTGAGCAAGAAATTGAAAAACTTAAAGAGAAGCTTAGAAAGTTGGGAAGAGAGAAAGAGGCCGAGCCATTAGAAGTGGAATTAAAAGAGTTGAAAAAGATTTAAATTAGGGCGTAAAGACATGTCTATCCGTCTCGTTGCCAAAGATTTATACAGGCTTGAAAAGGAGCTAGAGAGGCTCCAAAAAGAACTCTCCACCTGTCCTCCGGACAGGAAACAGGACCTTGAGAAAAGGTTGGCCGAGGTAAAGGCGGAGAGAGATCGGGTCCGGACTGTGCTTGAAGGGGCAAAGGCCCAGCCCCCTTACAGAAAACCCAGGTAGTGTTCATCCCCGGATTTGTTATTCCTTGAATCATAGATTTTAGATTCTATCTGAGGGCTTTGCGGATCTTTTGGGCAACTGCAAGTAGGTTCGTGTCCCACTGCCTTGCCAAGGGGTCGGCAATAACGAGCTTGGCGCCGATGGAGTTGGCTATAACCTGGGCAGAGTGGGAGGAGATTTGGGGTTGTATAAAAAGATACTTGAATCCTTTTTTTCGGGCGAGAAGGATTAGCTGCTTCAAATCATTGGCAAGGGGCTTTTTGCCCCCTTTTTCTATGGCCACTTGTTGCAGGCCGTAAGTCCATGCGAAATAAGCCCACGCAGGGTGATACACCAGGAATGTATTGTGGCCGCCTATCTGGAGAAACAGATTCTGGATTTTGAGATCTAGGTCAACAATCCTTTTGACAAGCTGACGATAATTGTCCTGGTAGTATTTGACCCTTGAAGGATCCTGGCTGACGAGGGCCCTCAATATATTTCTGGCTTCAATGATAGCAAGAGGAGGGGAGAGCCAGATATGGGGATCGGGGAAGAGGACCCTGCGTTGCGGGTTAATCTTTTTTTTGAAAGAACTTTCCAGTGTCACCCTTTCCACTCCGGCATAACAACGGACTATCCTCATTGTGGGATTCGATTTCTTGAACCGCTCCAGCCAGGCAGATTCAAACGGAAGACCTTGGGCGAGGTACGCAGTGCATTGCGAAAGTGCGGCCAACTGCCGTGGTTTTGGCTCGTAAGTAGCAGGGCTGGCGCCGGGAGGGACCATCACCATTATCCGTACATATTGACCTCCTATCTTTTTCACAAAGAAGGCCTGCGGTGATATGGCAACACAAACGGTGGTGCGGGTATCTGCCGCGTATATTTTGCCTGGCAACAAAGTAGAAATAACGGCTATGAAAATGAGGATTAATTTTGTAGACTGAACTATTAGGCTCATTTTCTCTCCCCTGATCGTGGGATGGACAACTTTTTCTTTAACTCTAACGTATCTTGAATGTCTTATCCACTAACTTCTTTGGGGGTTAGGAATAACAGAGATAGCAACTTGTTAAATCACGTCGAGAAACGACTCCAAAACATGCAAAGTTTCAAAACGATAATTGTAGTGCTGGTTGTTTTAGCCCTCTGCAGTGTTTCAGTTGCAAGTGTTTTTATGCCGCGAGTGGATGTTCTTCATTCCCAAAAGGCCTATCTCCCAGGCAAAGACTACCCAATCGCTTTCAAGATAGAGATCCCTAAAGGTTTGCTTTTACACGGCCATGAGGCGAGTCCTGCTCAGATGCTGATGCCAACAGATCTGAGTTTTGCCCCAGCCGAAGGGGTGAGTATTGTGGAGCTGCAGTTCCCCGCTCCCAAAAATGTAAAGCTACCATACTCGGATGATAATATAGAGGTTTACAAGGGACAGGTGCTTGTGCGGGGTAGACTTCATATCGGCAGGAATGTGGCCCCCGGATCTTACAACATCAAGGGCACACTGAGCTATCAGGCATGTACCTTTGATAGTTGTTTCCCTCCGAAAAAACAACAGATTCTGGTGGCGGTAAAGGTTGTCCCCCCTGGGACACAAACAATACCGCTGAACATGGCGCTGTTTTCGCGCGGAATACCCCGCAGCAATGTGGGCCCAAGCGTAACTCCCAGTGGAGTACGGTTGCACGGGGGCCTATTGCTGACCCTGTTAGGTATATTTGTGGGAGGGCTTGCGCTCAATTTGACGCCCTGTATCTATCCTCTCATCCCCATTACAGTATCGTTTTTCGGCGCCCGTAGCTCGGAACTGCGTGGCAGAAAGATGATTCACGGCGCCATGTACATGGGCGGTCTTGCTGTAACCAACTCTGTGCTTGGGGTGAGTGCCGCACTTACCGGGGGAATTCTGGGCAGTGCCCTTCAAAATCCCATTGTTCTGATCACTGTTTCAGTAATTATTCTGGCCATGGGCCTCAGCTTTTTTGGCCTATGGGAGATGAGGCTGCCCTCTGGAATTGTAAGCGCTGCTTCAAAAGGCTTTGGCGGATTTTTCGGATCATTTTTCATGGGGCTGACGCTGGGAGTGGTGGCAGCACCCTGCCTTGGACCCTTTGTCCTAGGCTTGCTAACCTATGTGGGCCAGAGGGGCGATGCCCTCCTTGGTTTTCTTTATTTCTTTGTTCTTAGCATCGGATTGGGGCTCCCGCTTGGAATACTTGCAGTCAGCTCGGGAGCTGTGGACAGACTGCCCATGTCGGGCGATTGGTTGCTGTGGATAAAGAAGGGCTTTGGCTGGGTTATGGTCGGAATGGCAGTTTTCATGGTGCGCCCAATCATACCAGGGTATGCCTTTAAGGTGATAGCGATACCTGCGGTTCTGGGAGCAGCAGCATTTCACATCGGATTGTTTGATAGAACGAGGGCGACAAACAGGACGTTCACGGTAATTAAAAGGTTTTTGGGGATTGGCCTGTTGATAGCTGCTGTATTAATGACATCTGAACTATGGCACAAAGATAAGGGGATTAAGTGGGTCCCTTACCGGCCAGGAATCCTTCAAGAGGCCAGAAAAAACGGGAGGCCTGCAATTATCGATTTTTTTGCCCAGTGGTGCACTCCCTGTAGAGAGATGGACAAAACAACGTTCAGAGATCCAGGGGTGGCCAAATTGGCTTCCGGACTGCTTGCCGTGAGAGTAGACCTTACTACGCGCAGGACTGATACACAACAGCTTGTAAAGCGCTTCGCAGTGAAGGGGGTGCCTACGGTAATCTTCATCAGAGCAGACGGAATCGAAGACCGCTCTCTGCGGGTAGAATCCCATATTCCACCACAGGAGCTTGCTAGAAGGATCAGGGCAATCCTTTTACAAAGTCAATAACCGCTTCATTAAAGGGGCGCCAGGCCTCTATCATTACCATGTGTCCTGCTCCAGGGATCTCGATCATCTTGCTGTTTCTAATGCTCTCGTTAAGCTTGCGGCAAAGCGAGGGAGGTGTAAGTTTGTCTTCTTTTCCACATATTACAAGTGTGGGAAGCTCTACCTTGCCTATTCGATCCCGTACGTCGAACGCGTCACAGGCCGCAAAATCGTTGTAAAGGACCTCGGGCCCTGCCTGCTTCATAAGATCAGCGCCCTGGCTGATCATGAGGGGCTGGGCTGAGGAAGAATATGCATATTTGATAATGAGGTCCACGGTGGGCTCAAAGTTCTTTTTGAGACCTTCCAGGAAGGCGGGAGCCACTTTCAACCTCGGGCCGGTTCCAACCAGAACCAAGGCCTTTATCCGTTCCGAGCCCTGAAGGGTCGCCTGCTGGCAGATGGCCCCTCCCATGGAATGACCCATGAGTACCACAGGGGCATCGAAGCATGCGTCCAGGATGTCAACAAGCCAAGTGGCATAATCACTTATAGCATTAAATCCATTGCCAGGCGTGGCGCCATGGCCAGGGAGATCAATTGCAACTGCATTAAACTGCGCGCCAAGGTGGCGCAGTTGGCCATTCCATATCTCAGTACGGCCGCCTGCCCCGTGAATCATTACGATGGTGTGGCGCCGAGGGTCGAGTTGCTCAGGCCATGCACGGTAACCTACATTGTGCTCTGCCAACTTGTTTAATGTCATGTATCCTCCCTATGCCCATTTGATTACAGCGCTACCCCAGGTAAGCCCACCTCCAAAAACGGGCATGCAAATGAGGTGGCCGGGTTTTATACTGCCATCCCGAACCGCCTCATCCAGTGCGATGGCACAAGAGGCCGATGATATGTTGCCGTATTTATGCAGCGTCACGTAAAATTTTTCCATGGGGATTTTAAGATTCTTTGCAATGGACTGGAACATTCTGAGATTTGCCTGATGTGGGATGAACCAGTCAATGTCTTCCACGGCCAGACCATTTGCCTCACACCCTTCCTTAATGGACTCGATGAAATGTCTCACTGCCACCCGAAAGCTGGCATTGGCTTCGATCATGTTCAGGGTATGGAGACCTTTGTCCACACTCTCATGACTTATGGGAGTAGTTTTTGACCCCCCGCCTGGCAGTAACAGGTCCTGGCCGTTGGCACCGTCTGTGTGGAGATGAGTGGATAGGATCTCAGGACCCTTATCGTCCATTGTTAGTATGGCCGCACCTGCACCATCTCCCCAGAGGATACAGGTGGTCCTGTCTTTCCAGTTGAGGGTCCTGGTCATCACTTCTGCAGCGACAACCAGGATATGGCGGCAGGCTCCTGTCTTCAGGTATTGCTCTGCCACATTAAGGGCGAATATGAACCCCGAGCATGCAGCGGTAACGTCAAATGTTACAGCCTGGGGTGCATCAAGTTTGGCCTGCAGCCAGTTGGCTGCTGAAGGACAGCAGGTATCAGGCGTGATAGTGGCAACTATGACCAGGTCCATCTCTTTGGCCGTTAGGCCAGCCATTTCCAGCGCTTTAACAGAGGCCTCGTAAGCAAGGTCAGAGGTGGCCACATCAGGGTCTGCCACACGCCTTTCCTTCACTCCGGTTCTTGATACGATCCACTCATCCGTGGTATCGAGTCCCATTTCTTGTAAATCGAAATTGGTTAATACCTTTGGGGGCACATAAGAGCCAGTGCCCAAGATTCTAATTGATTTCATGTTCCTGCTTTACTCCGGTTTTATTCCTAATTCCTTTTCCTTTTTGGCTACAAGGAGCCTTGTTTTTATTACTGTATCGGGTATAAGGCTCATGGAGTCTATACCACATTCGACCAGAAATTCGGCGAAATCAGGGAAGTCGCTGGGGGCCTGACCACAGATTCCGATCTTTCGGCCCTTTTTCTTGGCAACGTCTATTACCTGTCTTATCAGGCGCTTAACAGCGGTATTCCTCTCATCATATATGTGAGCAACCAGCGAGGAGTCCCTATCCAAACCAAGGGTGAGCTGTGTAAGGTCATTGGAGCCTATGGAGAAGCCGTCAAATATTTCTGCGAACTCATCTGCACACACCACGTTACTTGGAATCTCACACATCACATAAACCTCCAGGCCGTTTTCTCCCTGGATCAGGCCAAAGCGTTTCATCAACTCTATAACCTTCTTGCCCTCTTCAGGTGTCCTGCAGAAAGGCACCATGACCTTTATATTGGTCAGCCCTACTTCGTTGCGAGCCTTCAGTAGGGCAAGGCATTCAAGTTCAAAGGCAGGGGTAAATTTTTCGTCGTAATATCTAGATGCTCCTCTCCAGCCTATCATGGGGTTACTCTCGGTGGGCTCATAGAGGTATCCCCCGAGGAGGTTTTCGTATTCGTTCGTCTTGAAGTCCGATAGTCTGACTATTACGTCATTTGGGTAAAAGCCGGCGGCAATTCGGCTTATTCCCTCTGCCAGCTTGTCAATAAAGAATTGTTTCTTGTCCTGGTACACGCTGGTGATATCCTCGATCTTGTATACTACACCTGCAACTTTTTGATCGCTCTTTGCTTTCTCTTTCAGCTTTTCATAATCCAATAAGGCTAAGGGATGGATCCCAATATGGCTGTTAATAATGAACTCTTCTCTTGCCAGACCTACCCCGTCATTGGGAATCATGCCCTGAGAAAAGGCCTGCTCCGGGATGCCCACATTCATCATAATCTTTGTTTTTGTCTTGGGTAACTCCTCCAGGTTCAGCCTTTCCACCTCGTATTTAAGAATACCGTCATAGACATGACCTGTTTCCCCTTCGCAACACGAAACAGTGACCTCTTGTCCCGTTTTTATCACTTCGTCGCCATTACCCGTACCAATGATACAAGGGATCCCCAACTCGCGTGATACTATGGCTGCATGGCATGTTCTGCCTCCCTTGTTAGTGACAATGGCAGCAGCAATCTTCATGATGGGTTCCCAATCTGGGTCAGTCATAGTAGTAACCAGGACCTCTCCCTCTTTAAACTGATCCATTTCAAGGGTGGAATTTATGACCTTCGCCACACCTTGCCCTATTTTTGTGCCTACAGCGGTACCAGAGCAAAGTACAGGGCCGGTCTCAAGCAATCTGTATGTCTCGTAAACGTTGCTATCCCTCTGGGAGTGGATTGTCTCGGGCCTGGCCTGGACGATAAACAGCTTCCCAGTGCCAACATTGACACCGTCGCCATCCTTTGCCCACTCAATATCCATTGGCTTAAAGTAGCCTGCTTCCTGGCTGTAGTGATCTTCTATTATGCATGCCCATTCGGCAAGTTTAAGGATTTCATCATCGTCCAGTACATATCGGTGCCGCTCGGCCAACGTAGTGGGGACATTTTTCACCGTGTCCTCATCGTCCATTGAGTAGACCATTTTGATGTCTCTGTCGCCCACTTTTCTGCTTATTATGGCGCGTTTTCCCTCCTTCAGTGTAGGTTTGAACACGTAATACTCATCGGGATTCACGATGCCCTGGACCACGTTTTCACCCAGGCCGTACGCAGCGGTAATGAGCACGGCGTCCTTGAACCCTGTTTCCGTATCAATGGAAAACATGACGCCTGAATATGCCGAATCACTTCGTACCATTTTTTGGACCGCTATTGAAAGAGACACGTCGAATTGGCCGAAGCCCTTGTCGTGGCGGTAAGAAATAGCCCTGTTGGTAAAAAGCGATGCGAAGCACTTGCGGCATGCATCAAGGACGCTGCGTTTTCCGCGAATGTTAAGGTATGTGTCCTGTTGACCAGCAAAGGAGGCATCAGGCAGGTCCTCTGCTGTGGCCGAAGATCGAATGGCTACGTCCAGATTGTCGGTGCCCCCCAAACCAAACTCTTCGGCCAGTTTATCATAAGCTGTATATATGGCTTGGGTGAGATCAGGAGGAAATTCTGCATGGCGTATGATATCTCTCACCTGCCGCCCTTTTCGCTGTAAATTGCTTAGGTCGTGGGTATCGAGGTCCTTGAGGACTTTGCGTATTTCATCTTCAATACCTGCATATTTGAGGAAGTACCTGTATGCATAAGCGGTTATGGCAAAGCCGTTTGGAATTCTTATCCCTTTTTTATGAAGTTTCTGATACATCTCTCCGAGCGAGGCGTTTTTCCCACCTACTAAGGGAACGTCCTCAATGCCAATCTCGTCAAACCAAAGGATAAACTTTTTGCTGTTTTCACTTGCCATAGGTTACTCCCTCCTCGTCTAATTACACCGGCCCGTAGGGTAAGGGTGGAAGCCCAAGTAATCCGTGACACTCCGACGATAGAGGTAACATTTAACCCTGCACCTTGTCAATTGACAAAATATCATATAGAAGTAGGAGATGACGCATTCCGCTCTAAGCTCAAGCAGACTCCGGGAGGATTCAATGGCAGACACAGTTCACGACTACATTTACCTAGATCACAATGCCACTACCCCCATAGCCAGGGAAGTGGCTGAGGCTATGGCGCCTTATATAGCGGAGAGGTTCGGTAATCCCTCCAGTAATCACTCGTTGGGCAGAGAGGCCAGAGAGGGGGTGGAAAAGGCCAGAGAGGAGGTAGCATCACTGATCGGTGCGCGTCCCGATAACATTATTTTCACCTCTGGTGGCACAGAGAGTAACAATATGGTGTTAAAAGGGGTGGTAGACTTCAGATCTCCTGAGCAGACCCACATTATTACCTGCGCTGTGGAGCACCCGGCTATTTTGAATCCCTGTATCTATCTCATGGAACTGGGTGTGAATGTTAGTATCGTTGCTGTTGATCGCTACGGGCGTGTAGAGCCTGACGAGATAAAGAAAGCCATCAGACCTGATACGAAGCTAATCAGCATCATGCTTGCTAACAACGAGACAGGCACCTTGCAACCGGTGGGCGAGATATGCTCAATCGCCCGAGAGCACGGAGTTCCTGTACACACTGATGCTGCCCAGGCTGTTGGAAAAATCGAGGTAAACGTAGATGAACTTGGGATAGATTTTCTCAGTATAGCGGGACACAAGTTATATGGGCCAAAAGGGATCGGCGCCCTGTATGTGAGGGATCCAAAAGCAATCAGGCCCCTGATCCATGGGGCTTCACAAGAAAAAGGTCTCAGGCCTGGCACGGAGAATGTGATCCTTTCGGTGGGTCTTGGGGCTGCCTGCAAGCTTTGCTCCCTCAGGCTTAGAGCAGATATGGCAGCCATGGCCGAGTACAGGAACAGGTTACAGGGGCTTTTATTTAGCAACCTGGATGGACTTGTCCTCAATGGCCACCCTGAGCAAAGACTTCCAAATACGCTGAATGTCTCTGTGCCCGGAGTGGAGGGGGTGCGAGTCCTGGCGGGTGTTCCAAGGGTTATGGCATCTACAGGCGCAGCCTGTCATGGAGATGGTGTAAAGGTTTCACATGTGCTATCTGCCATGGGAGTGCCAGAGGAGATCGCGATAGGGGCGTTGAGACTCACTGTAGGAAGATCCAACACTATTGAGCAGATTGAAGAGGCAGCGGAGCTGCTCGTTGAGCGCATAAAGGAGTTGAGAAATGCATAAAGATAAAGACCATCCTGCCCTTCTGATTATTGACATGGTGAAAGATAACTTCGATGAGGCGAAAGGGCTCGCCATCACCCCGTTTGCCCGGGCTATAATTCCGGCAATTAATACAACAATACGCAGGTTTCGGGACAATGGATGGCCGGTAGTCTTCTCTACAGATGCCTTTCACCCTGATGATTTCATATTTAAAGGGCGTATGAAGCCCCATTCCTTGGCTGGCACCGCTGGGGCGGAAGTAATTGATGAACTTGATCGTGAAGCCTCAGACTACTGGCTCCCTAAACCCCGTTTTTCTGCTTTTTTCAAGACTGGCCTGGAAAATTGGTTGAGACAAAGGGGGATAACCCTGTGTGCTGTCAGCGGTATCGCCACCAATTTCTGTGTCCTTACCACAGCAATGGACTCCCTGTGCCATAACTTTAAGACGGTTATCCTGGAGGACTGCTGTGCGGCGTCCTCCAGGGAGCTTCATGAATCTACTTTAGGGCTTTATCGAAAAAACCCTCTTTATCCCCTCTTCCGGATAATGAGGAGTGAGGATTTCTTTCTAGAATAGAAACCGGACCGTAAACTTTCGGCCTGTATCCTCATCTACTATCTGCAGGCGCAGGCTTCTTGCCCGTTTGGCCTCGGCCGGGAAAAACAAAAACCCATGGGCGAGTGTGCCGGGGGTAATTTCTTTGTTCCTAAGAGATTTCATCCGCAGGTCCCTTATGATTTCGTGGCGGGCCTCCCCCGAACCATAGGCCGACAAACCCCCTGCGGTTGCACCGGCCGCAGCACCGACTGCAGCGCCTTTCCCCGCTGACTTAAGTACATTTTCTCCTGATATGATTCCGATAGCAGCTCCGATTACTGCCCCAGCACTGCCGGCAAGAAAACCCGAGTAAGCTCCTTTCTTGAAGATGTGTTTTGTCTCTGCGTACTTGGAGGCCCTGTCATACGCGAGTCTTTTTTGTAATATGGGCCACAGATTACCTTGGACGTCTTCGAGAAATGTCTGCCCCGGATTTATACTGAGGTGGTGTCTGCCCTGATTGTCAAAGACAACCTGGACAGGCAGGAGCCCTGCAGCCAGTATGTCAAAGCCGAAAGCATCCTTTGCCTCAATTGGGTTATCATATGCCTTGGCTGCCACCAGTGCACCATCAATCTTTCTTGCGTTTGGATAAGCAGAAGGGGCCTTGAAGGGCAAAGGCTTGGCTTTGTATGTGGAGCAGGCACCTACAAATGCTAGCGACACGATCATAACAAAAACAAGTATAGCCTTTTTCATAATTTTCCTCCTTAAACCACTTTCCTGAATTTACCTTTCACGGCGCCACAAACCGGACAGTTCTCAGGAGGATTGTCTTCAGCTACGTACCCGCAGACCTGACAAACAAAATAAACGGTTTCTCTCTCCGAAAGCATGTCGTTCATGGCCTTTTTGTAAAGCTCCGCGTGACGGTTCTCCACGTCCCTTGACTGGGAAAAGGCTTTCTCAATGGCCTTCATTTCTTCCTCTACCGCATCTTTTATGAGTTTAGGATACTCTTCCACATTCGCCTTTATCTCATTTTCAAAAGCGGCCTTGAGATTTTCTTCCGTAGAACCGATTTTACCGCGCATTAGCATCAGGTAACGCCGCGCGTGAACTGATTCTGCCTCTGATATTGCCCTGAAAAGGCGGGCAATCTGAGAATATCCCTCTGCCTCAGCTTTCTGGGCAAAGGCCGCGTTTCGTGCCGCAGCCTTTGATTCAGCAGCAAACGCAATAGCCAGATTCTTCTCACTTTTTGACGACATAATTCACCCCCCTGTTCATTTGATCCTCTGTTCTTAAACACTAAGGCCTGAATAGGAGGATTTCAACCATAATTATCTACTTGATTGCCAATACGGGAAAATTCTAACTAGCAATTTGACGTCACAAGTGGCCATTGGGTTTACCGGCAAGCCAAAAGAAAAGAGGACCTAGCGGAAAATAGGTCCTCTTTGATTTTCCTGGTGGGCGTGGGAGGGATCGAACCCCCGACCAATTGATTAAGAGTCAATTTCTAGTAGTTTCATCTACCATCATGTATTGTCACAAATGCCTTGACGTTTAGGGTACTTATCCAATACAATGCTTCACAATATATCACTCAAAAACACCCTGTTTCAGCTAAAAAACATGGACAATACATGGACAGCTTGAGAGCCAGACCAATTGATCGTAGGAGAGACTTATGAGTTCAAGGTGGAAGCAGACCCAATACCCAGGGGTGAGGTATAGGACTCACCCAACCCGAAAATTTGGCGTGGGCTACGACAAGTATTTTGCAATTTACTACAATATACATGGCAAGAGAAAAGAAGAGGGCTTGGGTTGGGCGACTCAAGGCTGGAGTGC